>JBDRFG010000119.1:0-43145 GCA_043819135.1 Candidatus Eiseniibacteriota bacterium
CCTCGGTTTCTTCGGCGGGCGGAAGGTGGTCATCATCGGCCACCAGAAGGGGCGCGACACCAAAGAGAACATCCTGAGGAACTTCGGCTCCGCCCACCCCGAGGGCTACAGGAAGGCGCTTCGCCTCATGAATCTGGCCGCGAAGTTCGGCCGCCCGATCGTGTCGTTCGTGGACACGCCCGGAGCGTGGCCCGGCATAGGGGCGGAAGAGCGCGGTCAGGCGGAGGCCATCGCCTTCAACCTGCACGAGATGTCCCGCCTTCCGGTGCCGATCGTTGTGATAGTCATCGGTGAGGGAGGGAGCGGCGGGGCTCTGGGTATTGGCGTCGGCGACAGGGTGCTGATGCTCGAGTATTCCGTCTATTCGGTCATAACGCCCGAGGGATGCGCCTCGATACTGTTCCGGGACGCGGCACGCGCGACCGAGGCTGCGGAGGCCATGAAGATCACGGCTCGGGATCTCCAGGGACTCGGCGTGATAGATGAGATAGTGCCCGAACCGGGCGGGGGAGCGCACAGGGACCCCGAGAGGACGGCGCGGCACCTCGGTGAGGCGATAGAGCGTCACCTGGCGGAGCTTGAGGAGCTGTCTCCCGCGGAGCTGGTGCGCGGTCGCCTGGAGAAGTTCATGGCCATGGGCGACTACAAGGAGGGGTAGCGGTTGACCGTCATCACCCACCTGGCGGTCGGGGCGGCGGCGGGGTCGTTCACGGACAACGCGGCCGGGGCGGCAGTTCTGGGCCTCCTGAGCCACGTGCCGCTGGACGTCCTCCCGCACTACGAATTCGACAAGATGTGGGTGGAGGTCGCGGCCGTGTCGGCGGTCTTCGTGGCGATGCTCGCCGCGGGGATGGGCCGCACGGGCGTTTTCTGGGGGGCCGTCGGGGCGGTGGTCCCGGATATCGAGAACCTCCTTTGGAAAACCGGGATCCTGCCGGACGAAAGGAAGATCTTCCCGGGGCATTCGCCCCGTCTATCAAGGATCTTCCCGCACGGCAGGTCTCTTGGACCCCGCCATGCGCTGACACAGGTCGCGATCGTCTGCGCATCGCTCGTCGTCGTCTTTCTGTCAATGCGCTCGGGCGCGAATTGACGACGACCGCGGGAGCGAACTGACAGGGGAGTAGAGGCATGGAGCTGTCCGCTTTCACCAACACGAAGCTGGTCGATCTGTCGCTGCAGGCTCGCAGCAAGGACGAGGTCCTCTCGTCGATGGCGAGGCTGATCGCAAAGTCCCGCGACGTTACCGACGGGGCTCAATTCCTGACCGACGTTCTGGCCAGGGAGAAGCTCGTGACCACTGGTGTGGGCTACGGGGTGGCGTTTCCCCACGCGAAGAGCACGGCGGTCCGCAAGGTCGTGTTCGCGTTCGCCAGAACGGTCGAGGACGTCCCTTTCGACGCTCTTGACTGCAATCCGGTCAGGCTCATATTTCTTATTGGGGCTCCGAGGGAAACCGAGCCGTCCGGGGTCTATCTCAACCTGATGGCACGGCTGTCCTTCCTGATGAAGGACGAGAGCAACAGGAACGCTCTGCTCGCGGCCGAGACTCCGAAGGCCGTGTTCGAGATCTTCGATTCGGTGAAGTAGGCCGTCAGTAGCGGCGGGTTACGCCGTTTCGGGCGCGGTTCGACGTCTCCCTCAAGGATCGACTCGTGGGTCTGAAGACCAGAGACTACATGACGACGGACGTGGTGTCGGTGGGACGGGCGGCCAACGTGGCCGAAATAGTCGCCCTGTTGAAGAAACACCGCATACCCGGCGTCCCTGTTGTGGATGAGGACAAACGCCTCCTCGGCCTCGTGACGCACGAGGAGCTCATCAATATCTTCATACCGCACTACCTCTCGATGTTCGATGAGCTGGCGTTTCTTGACGACCTCGGTGAGATCGAGGCGCAGACCATGGCCGAGATCGAACCGACTCTGTTTCTTGCCGAGGACATCATGGCCACAAACCTGATCACCGCCGGCCCGTCGACGTCCATCATGAAGGTCGCCGCGCTGATGGTGAACAGGAAGCTCGTGCTTGTCCCCGTCGTCGATGAGGACAGACGCGTCGTCGGGGTCCTGAGCAGGAACGACGTGAGTTCCGCGCTGACGTGGGCGGCATCGGAGGAGAGTTGATGGCACGGAGACACATGCCGGCCATGGGGGCGGCGCTCGTTGCCGTCCTTCTGATTTCTGGCGCTCTCGCAACCGGACCGAGGGTGGTGTCCTCGAGCGAGGAGGGCATCGTCCTGACGTACACGCCCGGCAGCGTCGCGCACCGTCTGACGGTGATCGGCGACAGCGCGTACACGGCTCTTGATATCGAGGGCGCTGACGCGATGGGTGTTCCCGGCGCCCCCGACGTGCCCGTCGTGCGCCTGACGCTCGCTGTGCCGGACTGCCGCGACGTAGAACTCACCGTCTCCGCGAGCGGCCGTTCAACCGTGCGCGGTGTCAGGGTCATTCCCGCGCTCTCCACGGTCGAGGTGGAAGAGGGCGAGGTCAGCAGATACGAGTACGCCGAGGGCGACCAATACGCGCGTGGTGGCCTCTGGCCTCCATCCGTTGCGTCGATGACCGAGCCCCGTTGGCTGTCCAGACAGAGAGTGGTACACATAGAACTCCATCCGTGCCAGGTCGACCCGGTGGAGGGCACGATCGTCTCACACGGGACGATCGAGGTAAGGCTCTCGTTCCACGGAGTGCGGGCGCACAGGCCGCCCCGAAGCACGTCCGAGCGGTGGGAGCGGCTCTATCGGTCAGTCCTCGCCAACTACGAGAGCGGCAGAGCGTGGCGGACCCTTCCCGTCGCGGCGAAGGGACGTCCGGACGAGTATTTCGACACGTCCGCCAACTGGCTCAAGCTCACGATCGACAGAGCCGGCATTTACGACGTCGGGCACGATGACCTGACGGCGGCGGGCGTCGACCCTGCCACGGTCGACCCTGCCTCGATCCGCGTGTTCACCGGGACAGGGCTGGAGCTTCCTCCGGATGTCACCGAGCCGCGGCCCGACTGGATGGACGAGTGCACGATCAGTGTGGCCGGAGGCGACGACGGCGTGTTCGACGAGAGCGACCGCGTGGTCTTCTACGCCCTGGGCGTCGACGCGTGGTCAGACGAGCTCTCGCTCGATTCCCCGGACGAGGCTTACTACGAGAATCGCTTCGCGGGCTCGGCCGTATACTGGCTGACCTGGGAGAGCGACGGGACTCCCTTCGCCGCTCCGCCTCTCAGAATGGCGGACGACGACCTTCAGGACGACCCCGACCCCTTGTCTGTCACCGACTACCGGGCAAGGGTTCACTACGAGGAGAACTTGTACGATTTTCTGGGGCGCGGTGACAACTTCTACATGTACGAGATGAAGCAGCGCTCGCCCGAGCACCGCCTCTTCCACGAGAGGCTCACGCACGTCGTCACGGATTCCACAGGACGTCTCAGAGCCCGTGTGGACGGTAACTCCACCATCTACTTGGTGAACCCGGACCACGTGGTCCACTTCTACCTGAACGACATCGAGGCCTACATAGGAGAATGGGAAGGCCGCTCGACGCTCGTCTTCGAATCGGACGGTCTCCCGTTCAGGGACTATCTGCCCCTGGAGCCGGGGTCCGACTACAACACGTTCGACGTCTTCGTCCTCAGAGCGGACGAGGACCACGAGATGGACAACGTCATCATAGACTGGTTCGAGTTCGAGTACTGGCGAGAGCTCTGGGCCGACCTGGACTCCGAGGACGGCGTTGACGACGACCAGCTGGCGTTCGGGAGTTCCGGGCGGACCGGCGTGCTCGAATACTCTCTGGGCGGTTTCGAGACTGATGATGTCTCCGTGTTCAAGATCGTCGACCGCAACACGGTTCTCAGCGTCCCCGGGGTCTCGACGTCCGAGTCGTCCCGGGGCTTCGGAGCGACGTTCCAGGACGACGTGGCCGACACGACGTCGTACATCGCCGTCTCGGACGGCGGGTATCTCGTACCCGGTGTCGAACGATACGTTCACGCCGGACTCCGCGCGGATACCGAGTTCGACTACGTCATGGTCGTCTACGACGGGTTCTACGACGAGGCGCTGAGGCTCAAGAGCCACAGGGAGAGCGCCGTCGGCGGCGGCTACGACGTCCGCCTGGTCAGGCTGTCTGACGTCTACAGCGAGTTCTCCTGGGGCGTCGCCGATCCGGCGGCCATCAGGGATTACCTGAAGTACCTCTCCGACAAGGCCGTCGTGCCTCCGACGCACGCCCTTCTCGTGGGCGACGCCACGTTCGACTACCGCCACTACCTGACTACGGGCATCGACTGCTTCGTCCCGACGTACTACACCGGAGGATCGTTGTACTGGCCCACTGATTTCTGGTTCGTCGGTTTCGACGCCGTCACCCAGTACGAGCCGGGAATGGCCCTTGGCAGGCTGTCAGTCCGATCTTCGAACGAGCTCTCCACGATCATCGACAAGATCGAGCGGTACGAGACCGAGACCGTGCAGGGGATCTGGAAGAACACCGTGGTCCTTGTGGGTGACGACGAGTGGCGCGACAACCAGGGCGACGTCAATCCGATCTTCGAGTACTCGCACACCGAGCAGGCCGAGCAGATAAGCCGGGACATTCTGCCCTGGCCGTTCGACAGGCGGAAGATCTATCTCATGGAATACGAGTTCGACGCCGCGTGGCACAAGCCGGGCGCCCGAACGGACCTGCTCAAGGCGTGGAGCGACGGCGCGCTCATTCTCAACTACACGGGACACGGCAACGAACTCCTGATGGCTCACGAACTCATCTTCCTTGTTGACGATATTCCGACGCTCAAGAACATCGACAGGCTGCCTCTCTTCTTCGCCGCGTCGTGCAGACTCAACAAGTTCGACATGCCGAATTCCGATTCCGTCGGCGAGCTCCTGGTCAAGTCGCCCGTGGGAGGGTCGATAGCGTCCATAGGCAGCACGAGGGACTCGGGCTCAGGCTACAACTCGGCGCTGAACAGGAGCTTCCTCAGGAAAACGTTCGGCGAGCAGAGGGACGCTCCGACGGCATATCTCGACTTCGGGCAGGCCTTGCAGGCCGGGTTCATCGAGTCGGCGGCGCACTATTCCATATGGGTCAACAACACCAAGTTCGCGCTGGTGGGCGATCCCGCAACGACCTTCGTGTCGCCCGGCGGTTGGGGAGAGATAGAAGAGGAAGGCGTGTCGCCCATGCGCAGGCGTGATCACGTTACGGCCACCGGCCACAACGCGGGCTCGACCGCGGATGAGAGCGGTGTCGCGCTGGTCCGCGTGTGTGACACGTCCGACACCAGCGGCTACGTCCAGCCACAGTCCCAGTACCGGGTTCGGTATCATCTGCCGGGCGAGGTCGTCTTCGAAGGGGCCGCCGTCGTCAGCGACGGCGACTTCACGAGCGAGTTCGTCGTGTCAGCGCTTGCCGAGGAAGGGCCGTACGGCCGTGTCCGTGCCTACTTCTACGACGGGGAGAACGACGGATCGTTCTCACTCGAAGAAGTGACGATCGCCGACAGCGTCGAGGTGTCGGACATGAGCGGGCCCGACATCTCCCTGTTGTTTGAGGGCGGAGGAACGTCCGTCCTGCCGGGTGATGAGCTGGAGGTCCGGCTGTCGGACGAAAACGGGATCAACCTGGTCAACCGCGACCCGGGAGACGGCATAGTCCTCCTGGTCAATGGGGGAGAGGATTCGACGGACGTCACCAACCAGTTCGTGTACGACCTCGGGAGCTTCCGCGAAGGTGCCATCATCTACCCGCTGCCGTCACTGGGGTTCGGGAACCACACCGTCTCGGTCGCCGCGCGTGACAACATGGGCAACCGGTCGTCCAGGAGTCTCCAGTTCGAGATCGTGGCGTCCGCTGAGTTCACGATCCGCAACGTGGCGAATCACCCGAATCCGTTCCCGAACGGGGGGGACCTGGGAACCTACATCATGTTTCAGATCCCCGTGAGCGCTGACGTGACCATCGACATCTTCACGGTGGGCGGGCGGCGGCTGCGACACATCGGTGATGTGGCCGGCACGGCGGGCGCCAACGAGGTCTACTGGAACGGTCGTGACGCCGAGGGCGACGAGCTGGCCAACGGGGTTTACCTGTACAGGATCCACGCGGTGTCGAACGAGTACCGCGGAGACAAGGCAGAGGTAATCGGTAGAGCCGTGATAATGAGGTAGCCTTGTGTGGCCGTCCGACGAGCCGGACCGCCCGGCAGGCTGCCGTTGAAAGGGGACATGGACGCAATGACAAGAAAGAGACTGCCGATCGCACTGGTTTTGGTCGCGCTCTTCGCGCTGCCCGCCGCCGCCCAGGTGTCAATCGGCGGAGCGCAGTCGCTCTACATCCAACCGGGCGGACGCCCGGCGGGGATGGGTGACGCCTTCGTATCGATAGTCAACGACGCAAGCGCCTGCTGGTGGAATCCCGCCGGCCTCGCTTTCCTCGAGCAGACGTACAACGTGTCGCTGATGCACTCACGACTGGTTCCGGACTGGGAAGACGTCTACTACGAGTACGCCGCGTACGCGCAGAAGATCGAGGGGCTGGGTACCATCGGGGGGTCGCTCATCTATCTGACCTACGGCGAGCAGCAGGCCACCACGCCTGAAGACTCGACTCCCTTCGCCACCTTCCATTCCTACGAGGTCATACCCTCGATCGCCTACGGGGCCATGCTGGGGGACAACATAGGTATCGGCATCAACCTCAAGTTCATCTACGTGGACCTGGCGCCCGCGGAGGTCACGGTCGAGGGGCAGGACGGTTCCGGAGCGACCTTCGCCGCCGACTTCGGCGCGCTGTGGCGACTGATGGACGGCAAATGGAACGTGGGCGGTGCGGTGCAGCATGTCGGTCCCAAGATCGCGTACATTGACGAAGAACAAAAGGACCCGCTGCCCAGGAATCTCAAGGTGGGAACGTCTTACAGGCTTATCTCCGACGAGATGAACGAGCTGACCGTCTCGGCCGACTTCAACAAGTCGCTCGTCATCGTAGAGGACATCACGGACCCGACTCTCGGAGTCGTACTGAACGTCGGCGCGGAGTACCGTTACTACGACCTCTTCGCGCTTCGTGGAGGGTACGTCTACGACGAGGACGGCGATGTCAAGGACTTCTCGTTCGGCATGGGGCTCAGCTACAGGAATTTCTCATTCGACATCGCCCAAGTACCGCAGCACAAAGACTTATCGCGACCGTTCAGATTCTCGATGACGGCGGCGTTCTAGCAGACGCCGCGCGGGCGCGGTACGAATCTGAGAGAGGTGTGATCCCACAATGACCCGTACCCGTAACCTCGAGTTCCGCGCGGTGACGGCGCTGGCGGTCGTTGCAGCTATTGCGCTCGCGCCGCCCGCCTTCGGCGGCGACAAGCTCATCTGTCGCAAGGGCGAGCCTCCGGCCGGCGCAGCCGTCCACGGGGCCCCCAAGATCTTCGCTGACGAGGTTCCGGAAGTCGGCGCGGTCGAACTCGCGGCCTCGCGCGGGCGCAGTCGCGACGGCAGGACCACCGTCCGGCTTCTGGCCCTTCGCGTGGCCTTTCTCCCGGACAGCGATTCCCGCAGCACCGGCAACGGCGGGTTCAACCTCTCGGAGTGGGACGGGGCGACCTTCGACGGACCTCCACACGACCGCGAGTATTTCGAACTCCACATGACGGCGCTCGCCAACTACTATGCGTCGGTCTCCTACGACAACCTCGCTATCGAGTTCGACGTCTTCCCGGCGGCTCCGGAGTCGGCCTACGTGCTCCAGCACGACATGGGCTACTACCACGACTACTCGGAGGCGCAGGTCTGGTACGTGAGCCAGGTGGAAGCGTTCACCAGGGACGCCTTCGCCGCGGCCGACACGACCGACTCGATCGACTTCTCGCAGTACGACGGCTACGTGCTGTTCCACGCGGGCGCCGACTGGCAGAGCGACATCAATCTCGATTCCCCGTTCGATCTCCCGTCCGCGCACATCATGCTCGGCGAGCCGATTCTCGTGAACGGCGGCGCCACGGAAGTGTGGGGCGCGGCGATAATGCCGGAGACGTCCAGCCAGGACGGGTTGGCCATGGTCCTGAACGGGACGCTCGCCCACGAGGTGGGACATATTCTCGGCCTGCCCGACCTATACAACACCTCCAACTTCTTCCCGGCCATCGGCATGTGGGGGATCATGGATTCGGGGGGCAGCATCGGCATGAACACGGCTTGGGGATGGGCCTACGGGCTGATACCCGCGTCACCGTGCGCGTGGTCGAAGGAGTACATGGGGTGGCTCGACCCCGTCGTGCTTCTGGGCGACACCGACAACGTCCGCGTCACGGCGACCGAACTCAGGAGGCCCGGGTTCCGGCTCTTCAAGATACCCATTACGAGTGACGAGTACTTCCTCATCGAGAACCGACTGGATGACATCGGACATGACCTGACCGTTGTGATCGAGCAGGAGCGCGGCGTCGTGCTGGGTCCGGTCGACCCCGACTGCGTGGATCCCATCTGCCCCGTTAATCACGAGTACGACTTCCTGCTGCCCGGGCCGGGCATGCTCATCTACCACATCGACGACACGCGGGTCAAACCGGGGCTGATGCCCTGGGACACGGTCAACGCCGACCGCCACAGGCTCGGTGTCGCCGTCGAAGAGGCCGACGGCATCATGGACCTCGGGAACATCATGAGCTTCTACTGGTCGGGGAGCAGATACGACCCGTTCTTCGCCGAGAACAACGGGACCTTCTCGTGGGACACCTACCCCTCGACCGACACCAACATGGGGGGCAAGACGTACGTCACGGTGGACAACATCTCCGACCCCGGAGACGTCATGACCATGGACGTCCGGTTCGACAGGTGGAAGGACGGGTGGCCCACCGACCTTGAGGAGCCGCTAGGCTCGATGACGCCCCGCGTCGCCGACATCGACGGTGACGGCGACGGCGAGGTCATCGTGGCGACGAGGAGTGGCGCCGTGTACGCGTGGCATCACGACGGTACGTCGGTCATCCCGACGTGCGGCGTGTCCGGTCGCTTCGCGGTCGTACCGGGCGGCATAACACGCTCGCCATCGGCGGCCGACCTCGACGGCGACGGCGACGCGGAGGTCATCGTCGCCTCCGCGGCCGGCTCTCTGTACGTCTGGGATCACACGGACGACGACACCGACGGCTACGCCGATCTGCACTCGGCCGGCTACCCGCTCGCGCTGGACGGACCCGCCAGCTCGGCGCCGGTCGTCTCCGACTTCGATGAAGCAGAGGGGTTAGAGATCGCCGTAGCTTCCGCGGGGGGAGACCTCACCGTCGTGGACGGCGAGGGGGTGCACCTGGGCTCCTCGCCCTATTCGTTCGGGCACCTGGTTCTTGAGGACGTGTGCGTGGCGGCCGGGGACCTGGACGGCGACGGACTCTCGGAGATCGTGACGTCAACCACCAACCGCGGATGGGTCGCGGCTCTGAACGCCGACGGAAGCTCCGTCGATGGATGGCCCGTCGTCGTCGATTCGTGGGAGCAAGAGACGGCGCAGATCGTCATCGGGGACATCGACCGCGCGCCCGACGCCTCTCCGGAGGTAATCGTAGTGGGTTCGGGCGGGGCGGTTCATGTGTGGGACAGCTCCGGAAGTGAACTCCCGGGATGGCCGATCGACCTTGGCAGGAGAGTCGGCGCCCGTCCGTCGCTCGGCGATCTGGACGGAGACGGGTATGTCGAGATAGTTATTCCCGCCGGTCCGTCGCGCGTCGAGGGATTGCGGGCCAACGGCACGCGCGTCGAGAACTGGCCTCTCGTGACCGACGGAGGGGACAGCACGCGTCCGGCTGGCGCGTCGGCGCTGATCGGTGACATGGACGGGGACGGCGCGCTCGACGTGCTGTCGGCCGGTCCGGGCGGAAGCATGTTCCTCTACAACGCCGTCAGCGGGAAGCTGACTCCCGGGTGGCCGTACTCGTCAGACCCCTCGCTCGGCACGCCGTGGGCGGGCGACATCGACGACGACGGGCAGCTGGACATCCTGATCGCGGGCGCCTCGGGGCGCGTTCTACTGATGGGGCTGCCTTACGCGCACGAGGACGGCGCCATGGTCTGGTCGACCGAAGGCGGGAGCGCGTCCGGAACGGGAACCTACCCCGACTCGATCCTGCCGGGCACTCCCGTCGCGACGGGGGAGCTCCTGTCGCCTGCGCGGACGTACTGCTACCCCAATCCTGCCGAGAGGTCTGACCTCACCATCAGGGTTTTCCTGGAAGAGGAGGCGGACATCGAGATCGAAGTATTCGACGTCTCCGGAGAGATCGTCGCGCGGTTCGAACGCGAGGGTGTGCTGACGGTCAACGAGATCGCCTGGAGCACGTCGGGCGTCGCGAGCGGCCTCTACATGGTGCGCGTCGAGGTCAGCGAGCCCGTCGACAGCTACTACGCCCAGCACGTCGGGCAGATCAGGTCCGAATCCAAGACAATGAAGGTCGCGGTCATCAGATAGGTGCGCGCATGAAGTTCCTTCCGGTCCTCGTCGTGACAATGATGCCGCTCGCGGCCGGACCCGCCGGGGCCGGTGAGACCGACGCGGGCGGGGACGCCGCGGTGGGGTGGGCCGCGGGCGCACGCGCGCGTTTTGTAGCACCGGAGCTGGTTCTCATTTCGTCGCTCGACGCGCGCGCCGAGCTGCTCGAGGCCGGAGCGGGAGGACATGAGCCGGGCGCGGATGATCACGACCCCGCGCTCATGCTGATGGCGTCACTGGCCGTACCCGGCGCGGGACAGCTCATTCAGGGCAACACGCGCGGCTACCTGTTCCTGGCGGCGGAGGTGGCGTTCTGGGGCGGATTCTACCTGCTCGAGAGCAGGGGAATGGACGAGCGCGACGAGTATGAGACCTTCGCGGACGACCACTGGGATTTCGCGGCCTACGCCGCATGGTACGACGCGACGTGCGTCGATTGTCCGGACTGCGACGAGTATCTGTGCCGGCCGCTCGCCGACTACGGCACTCAGGAATACTACGAGGACATCGGCAAGTACGCCACATACTGGCGGTGGTGGACGATCGACGGTGACGAGACCTACATCGACTGGCGGGAATACAGCACGATCGACGAAGCGTTCCGTGACTCGTACTACGACATGCGGGGCGACAGCAATCGACACCTGAAGCAGGCCCGCTACGCCATGACGGCCGCGTTTCTCAACCACGTGGTGGCGGCGGTGGACGCATTCCTCACTGCCAGGTCGGGAGGTTCTCAGTACTCCGACTCCGGCAGCGACCTTGGTATCGAGTTCGACGTCGCCGACGGCGGTGACGGGCTCCGCTGCGCACTCACGGTGAGGTACTGATGAAGAACCGAACGTCAGTTGCAGTCTCCATTCTGACCCCTGCGCTTCTCCTGGCTGCCCTGGCGACGGCGGACGCGGACATACGGACGGAGAGCGCTCGGGGGGGCGAGTACGTGGGCGCGCGCCTTGCCGAATCGGGTCTGTCGCTGTCGGACGACACACCCGTCAGGGCCGTGGAAGCGAGACCCTCCTCAGGCTCGTCCGGCGGTGGCGGCCAGGACGCGAAGAACCCGATGGTCGCGTTTCTCCTGTCGTGCTTGATTCCTGGCTGGGGTGACGTCTACGCGGGCGAAACGACCCGGGGGCGCTGGTTCATGGCGACCGAGGCCGCGATCTGGGCAGGATACGGCACCTTCCGGATCCAGGAGGGCATGCGGAAGGACGACTACGAGGAGTACGCCCAGATCTTTGCGGGGACCGTCGCGGAGCCGAATTCCGACCACCTGAGCCACATGGGCGACTACATTCGTAGCGAGGGAGACGACAGCTACAATCAGTTGATCCGACGCGAGGCGAGAAGTCTGTTCCCCGACGATCTCGAGGCGCAGGCGGCGTACCTCGCGGAGAACGGGTATTACGGCGATCTTGCCTGGGACTGGGGCGGAAAGGACCGATTCTACGAGTATAGGGAGCTTCGGCTCGCCGCCTCGAGGTCCGACAGAAATGCCTTCTACATGACGGGCCTGGCGCTCCTCAATCGGGCCCTCTCCGCGATCGACAGCGCGTGGATGGCCAGGCGTCACAACGCCGGTGTCCGCGGCGAGCCCGGGACGCGCTTCTCCGTGGTCCCGCAGATTTCGGACGGCGACGTAGGCGCCCGCGCGACGCTCGAAGTGTCGTTCTGACGCTCGCATTCCCCTTCTGTTCAGGCTGCTCCCCGGGAACCCGGCATTCACGGAGACAATCGCCATGTGGACCTACCGGAGAAGGTCTATCCACCGGCGGACGCTGACGATGTTCGGCGTCGTGGCGGCCGTGCTCGCGTTGGTCGCCGCAACCGCGGCGCGTCCGGCATTGGCCGATGACGCGGCCGTGCCGCGGCCCGTTGGCTCGTCGAGGCCGGGACGCGTCATTACGAATCTAGTCGTGACCGGCGAGCTGCCGGGCACGAGCGAGCTGGGCATGAGAGCGCCCGAGGCGGTGGCCCTCGACCACAGGGGCAACGTGGTCATCGCGGATACCGGCAATCACAGGGTGCTCGTCGTCGGGCCCGACGGAACGCTTGTCGACGAGTTCGGCGGTTACGGCTGGGACGAGGACCGACTGGACACTCCAGGTGACATCTGCGTCTACCGGGGCTTCTACACCTACGTGCTCGACGAGGGCAACCGCAGGGTCACGCGGTACGACGTGGATGGCGATTACGTCGACCTCGTGGTCGCCGAGGGTGAAGCCGGCAGTCCGGTCTCGATCGCCGTCGGCCCTTCCGGCGGGCTCCTGCTGGTGGACACCGACACCCAATCGGTTCTGTCCTACTCGCAGTTCGACGAGAAGCTTGCGCCCTTTGGGCGGTTTGGACTGGACGCGGGCGGGTTGCTCGCGCCCAGTGACGTCGCCGTAGGTCCCTCGCGAGAGGTCGCCGTGGCGGACCCCCGGCGATTCTCCGTTGAGGTCTTTGACGAGTTCGGCGCCCCCCTATACTCGATATCGTCTCCCGATACGCTCGAGCCCGAGGACATCGCCTTCGACGCACGCGGGAACGTCCTCGTGATCGACGGACGGCGCAACCGCCTGCTGGCGTTTCCTGCAGGTGGAGGACCCCACACCGCATCTCTTGCGGGTGCGGGCGACTTCCGATTCACGGCCGTCGCGCCCGGCGCCGCGGGAGAGCTGGTCGTGTTGGACGGCGGCGCCGGGCGCGTTCAGCTGATCGAGATGGTCTATGGCGCCGATGCCCGTCTACGCTAGGGCTCGTGCCGGAGCGCGGCCGTGGTCGCGTCTGTCGGCCCATACCCCAAGTTCGCCGTCGCGGTCGCTCCGGGCAGGCTTCGCCGGCGGCGTCTGCGTGGCGCTGCTCGCGCTCCTGCTTCCGACCGTGTCCCACGCGGGTTCGATCGAACGCCGGGGAGGGTTCCGCGAGCTGTCGGTGTCCCCGGCGGACGCGCTGAACGGCGTCGTGCTGCCCGACGTGTTCGTCATCGCGGGCAGCGACAGCGTCCGCGTCGATGGCGAGCTCCTGGCTCGAGGCGCGGACTACACGATCGACTACGACACGGGCTCGGTCACGATAGAGTCGGCGATCCCCGACGGCGGCGCTGTTCTCATCACCTACCGCTACATCCCCCTTGAACTAACGAGGTTCCACCGGCGAGCCGTGCTCGAATCCCTTGCGGCGTTGCCCGCCGGCTTCGCGGACGACGCGCTCCTGCTCGAACGTCCCGACGCCCGAGAGGACGCTCGTCCTTCGGCGCACGGGCTCTCGATAGGGGGGGCCAAGACGTTCGGCATCACCGTCGGCTCGAACCGCGACGCGAGCCTGGAGCAGTCGCTCCGGTTGAACATCTCGGGGCGAGTGACGCGCGACGTGTCGGTGGCCGCCTATCTGTCCGACCAGAACACACCTCTGGTGCCGGAGGGAGACACGGAAGAACTCAGAGCTCTGGACAAGGTGCTGATCGAGATCGAGGGAGAGAACGTCTCCGCCACAATGGGGGATTACGCTCTCGAGATAGCGGGGGGCCCGCTGGCGGACTTCCGACGAGACGAGACCGGCGCGAAGCTGACGGCGTCGCTCGGCCGGACGAGCTTCACGCTCGCCGGGGCGCGTGCGACCGGCCAGTTCAACACGCTGACGTTCCGCGGAGTGGACGGGAAACAGGGCGCGTACCTCCTGACCGACGCGTCGGGAGGCGCGGGCGTGACGGTCGTCGCCGGCAGCGAGCGAGTGTGGATCGACGGCGTCAGGATGACTCGCGGGCGCGACAACGACTACGTGATCGATTACTCCGGGGGCGCCATCGAGTTCACGGAGCACCGTCCCGTTGTCAGCGAGAACGAGATCACGGTCGACTACGAATTCACGGCGGGCGACTACGCACGTGACACCTACGCCGGCAGGGTCTCGCTGTCGAGCACCGGCGGGGCGGCCGGGATCGGTCTTTCCTTCTTTCGCGAGTCGGACGACAGGGACGCATCGGCGTCCGCCGCGTTCTCGTCGAAGGAACTAGCCGTGCTCGCGGCCGCCGGGGACGATCCGGAGCTCGCGCACGACGACGGCGTCGACTCGGTCGGCGTGGGCAAAGGGGACTACAGCTTTGTGGCGGAGGGCGTCTTCGAGTACGCCGGACCGGATTCGGGCGACTACGATCTGCATTTCGAAAGGGAGGACGGCGGAGACTACGTCTACGAGTATGTTGCGGGGCACTACACGTATGTGGGGTTGGGGGAGGGCGAATACGGACTCGGCCAGACGCTCCCCATGCCCACGGATCACGCGCTCGCCGTAGTTGACGGCCGGCTGGACCTTGCACGTGAGGGCTACGTGGAGGTCTCGGGCGCCGTGTCGGACCTCGACCGGAACACGTACTCCTCGCATGACGACGACGACAACCTGGGGAACGCGCAGGTACTGTCCGCCGCGCTGCCACGCATCGGCGTCGGAGCGCTCGACGGCACCGAACTCGGATTTTCGCTGGACGCTCGCCGCGTCGCCGGTGGATTCCGGGGAGTCGGCCGGTTCCGGGAGCCGGGCTACGTCGAGCGATGGGAACTCGAGGGGCTCGCGCTCCCCGAAGGGGAAGAGCTGCTCGAGGGCACGTCTTCACTCCTTCTCGGCGGGGGTGGGCGGGTCGAACTCTCTCACGCCTACCTTACGCGGGGCGACGCGCTCACGTCGAGCAGGACCGAGTTCTCCGCCGACGGCCGGCCCACCGAGGGTGGAAGAATGTGGAGTTCGGGCCGGTTTGTCGAGTCGCGGTGGGTAGGCGCCGCCGAGGAGGTCCGGAGAGAGCGCACGCTCTATCGGGGAGGCTTCGAGCAAGAGATCGGTCCCGTGCGCCCGGGCGTCTCGTACGCCCATGACGAGCGCGGCGAGGGCGACAGGGGCGAGCGTTACGACGAGTACGGCGCGTCGGTGGAGAGCGCGAGGCCGGGGGCGATCTCCTTCGGCGTCTCGTACGCCCGGCGTCTGACGGACCGGACCAACGGTTCGAAATGGAAGCAGGCGTCGACGACTCAGACTCAGGAGTACCGGCTGGGGACGACCGCGTGGGACAAGCTCCGGCTCGCGGGCAGCGTCGTGCGCCGTCGGGTGGACTTCGAGGAGGGGTTCGAGGACCCCGCCTCGAGATACGATCTCGCGAGCGTCACGCTCGATCACACGTCGCTCGGCGGTGGCCTGACGGGACAGGTCCGATACTCCGTGACGGCGACCGAGGTGGAGGAGAAGCAGAAGCTTGTCACCGAGGAGGACGGCGTCGAGATCGTCCGGATCGTCAGGACCGGCGACTACAGACCAGTGACCGACCTCTCGGCCAGCACGAGATGGAAGTTCAGGCCGGGCACGCGCGGCCGCGGCGGGCGCTCGATGCCCGAGCCGACCGCGTTGGGCCGGTTCCTCTCGACGCTGACCGTGACGAGCGACCTCAAGCTGCGCGAGATGACCACGACCGACGAAAAGCGCGGCCTGTACCTGCTCGACCCGTCTGTCATCATGGGCATGGACACGGTCCGGGGCGAGATAACCGGTCGGCACGTGGCGCGCTACCTCTCCTCTGGCAGCTCGCTCTCCCTGAGACTGGCGCTCAATACGAAGGACGTTCTCGACAGGAGCTATTCGAACGAGAGCACGAGACGGAAGGAGCGCTCCGGCACCGCCGACGTCAAGCTGACTCGCGCGGGCGGCGTGACCTACCGGCTGCAGGGAGACGCCGGAACGCGTGAGGAAGACGCCGCGGCCGGCGACAGCTACGAGATAGACGAGCGCTCCCTTCTGGCCGAGGTGGACTTCAGAAAGCTCGGCGACCTGGAGGCCAGGCTGACGGCCTCGGTCGGGCGGCAGGACGCGGCGCTCTCGGGTGTGGGGGTCACCGTGTTCAAGGTCACGCCGACCCTGACGTTCAGGCTCGCTGGACGGGGGGCCCTTTCTGCATCGGTGACGCGCATCGAGGTCGAAGCCTCCGGCGGTACGCTGGACGGGCGCCCGTATCTGGCGGAGGGAAGGCGCGCCGGACAGAGTGCCGAGTGGCGCCTCGCCGGCGACTACAGGTTCAACCAGTTTCTCACCGGCTCGCTGTCCTATTTCGGAGAGGCTAGGCCCGGCGGAGATCCGCTCCACACGTTGGACTTCCGGGTCAACGCGTTCTTCTAGAACGGAGACACGACGCACGTTGAAGATGGCATCGGACACTCGAAGGGCATCGTGCTCACGGAAGGTTCGCGGCGTTCCGCCTGCTCGCCGCGTTCCGTCTGCGCGCCGCGTTTCCGCGGCAACCTGTCTCCTTACGGTCGCGCTGGCTCTCCTTGCGAGTTGTCCCGTCGGCGCTGCCGAGGTAACCTTTGCTGCGGTCGCGGGACACGAGAGCATGCGCGCGCGAGACGTACTCGCCGTTCTCGGATTGGCGGAGGGCTCCGTCTTCGACAGGGAGACGGTCGAAGACGGCGCCGATTCGCTGCTCAGGCTCTACGCGGACCTCGGGCGCCCGTTCGCGCGCGTGAGCGCCTCGTGGGACTCCACCGTCGCGGGCGTAGAAGTGTCGATATCGATCGACGAAGGCCCCGATGTCCGACTGGGCGCCCTCGAGTTCCAAAGCATGGGCGGGCCCGTGCCGGACGGACTCCTGCAGCGCCTCGAGCTCCGGCCGGGCGGGCACCTCACGCGCGGCTCCCTCGCCGGGGACACGGACGCGCTTCTGCGCGGCTACGCGGACGAAGGAAGGCCCTTCGCCGAGATCGTCCTCCCTAGGTCCGTCGAGCTGTCGGACGACGGCAGGCTCAGCGGTCGGATAGAGGTGAGAGAGGGGCCTGAGACGTGGTTCGGCGACGTCGTCGTGGCGGGCAACAACATCACTCGAGAGCACGTCGTCGTGAGGGAGGCCGGCATCGAGCGCGGCGAGACCTTCAGTGAAACGCGGCTGGCCGGGGTGCGGCCAAGACTGGAGAGGCTAATCTTCCTCGACGCCGTGGAAGAGCCTGTCGTGGCCGTCGACCCGTCGAACGGCGAGGCCACCGTGGGCATCGTGGTCACGGAGGGCACGTCGAACCGGATCTCGGGCGTTCTCGGCTTCGCCGGTGGTCCCGGCGCGGCCGATGAACTCACCGGGGTCATCGACATCGAGTTGGGGAACATCGCCGGGACAGGCAGGTCCGCGTCGGCCGCCTGGAAACGCATTCGCGAGAACCAGACCGAGATATCCTTCTCATACACCGAGCCGTGGCTCCTCGGCGCGCCGGTGGACGTGGGTGTAGCCGGCAGCCAGTCCGTCAGGGACACGTTCTACACGACCACGGAGGGGGACCTCTTAGTCACGGCGCGCGTCGGCGGGCGCGTCAGACTGACGTGGTCCGTGGGCGCCGAGCGGTACGTGCCCGGCGCGGCCACCGAGTCGACGACCACGAGCGCCAGGACCGCGTTCGCCGTCGCCTACGACGGAACGGACGCGCCGTGGAATCCGACGTCCGGAACGAGGCTCGGCGCGGGCATCGAGTACGCCGCAAAGGAGGGCGCCGACTCCGGCCGCGACGAGAGGTCGGGCACGGTGACCGCCCAGGCTGAGGGCTTCCTCCGGGTCAGAGGGCGTCAGGTCGTGGCCCTCCTGGCACGCGTCGCGGCGCTGGTCAGCACCGAGGAGGAGGTGCCGTACCACGAACTCCTGGTCCTCGGAGGCGCGCGCAGCCTGCGCGGCTACAGGGAGGAGCAGTTCCGCGGGACGAGGGTGGCGCTTGGGTCCGTCGAGTACCGCCTTCTGCTCGGCAGGCGGTCGAGAGCCATCGCGTTCGTCGATGTGGGGTACTGGTACCGCGATGGTTCTAATGTAGCAAAGGACACGAACTTAGGTTACGGAATCGGGTTGCGGGGCGACACCCGATTGGGTACAATCTCCATCAACTACGGGTTGGGGGAAGGGGACGACCTCCTCGACGGGAAGCTGCACGCAGGTCTGATCCGCGAATTCTAGTGTGTTCCCCTTGAGCCACTGCCATCCGTCCCTGTAGGGAACCGAAAGGGAGCGATGGGAGCGAAAAAGAGCACCAAAGCGCGGGTCGCCGAACTCCGCGAGCTCATTCGCCTTCACGATCGCAAGTACTACGTCGAGGACGCCCCCGAGATAGCGGACGGCGAGTACGACACCCTCATGTCCGAACTCGCCGGGTTGGAGCGCGAGCATCCGGACCTGGTGACCGCCGACTCACCGACGCAGCGTGTCGCGGGCGCCCCCACCGAGGGCTTCAGCGCCGTAGAGCACGCCGTGCCGATGCTCTCGCTCGAGAACACCTACTCGCCCGAGGAGCTGAGGGCTTTCGACGCCAGGGTGCGGAAGGGGCTTCCGAACGAGTCCATCGAGTATGTGGTAGAGCCCAAGCTCGACGGCGTGAGCATCTCGCTCAGGTACGTCAACGGGATGCTCGACGTGGCGGTGACGCGAGGCGACGGCGAGCGCGGCGACGACGTCACCGCGAACATACGGACCATCCGCTCGATACCGTCTACGCTGTCCGGCAAGGCGGCTCACGCGACCCTCGAGGTCAGAGGCGAGGTGATCATGCCCAGGTCGGGGTTCGAGGAGCTGAACCGCCGGCGTCTCAAGAACGAAGAAGCGCCCTTCGTCAACCCCAGGAACGCGGCCGCCGGCTCGCTGAAGCTGCGGGACCCATCGGACGTGGCGAAGCGCCCTCTCAGGGTCTTCTTCTATCAGGTGGCAGGCCGGGCCGCCCCGCGCATCCCGACCCAGCGGGAGGCGATCGACAGGATGAGCGGCTGGGGCTTCCCGGTCAGCCCGGACGTGGAGCTGGCCCCCGACATTGAGGTCGCAGTCGAGACGTGCCTCGCGTGGGACGAGAGGCGGGGCGGTCTCGACTACGACATCGACGGCATGGTCGTGAAGGTCAACTCGCTCGAGCAGCAGAGACGTCTCGGCTCGACCAGCAGGAGCCCCCGTTGGGGCATCGCGTACAAGTTCCCGGCGGAGTCCGTGCGCACGGTCGTCCTCGGCATCGAGGTGCAGGTCGGGCGCACGGGCAAGCTGACGCCCGTCGCCGTTCTCGAGCCGGTGTTCGTCTCAGGGTCGACCGTCTCCAGGGCGACGCTCCACAACCAGGACGAGATCGAGCGGCTCGATGTTCGCGTCGGCGACACCGTGGAGGTGGAGAAGGGCGGGGAGGTCATCCCGAAGATCTTAGGCGTAGTGAAGTCGAAGCGAAAGGGCCGGCCCAGACGCTTCCGGATGCCCGGGACCTGCCCGGCGTGCGGCGAGCCGGTGGTCAAGCCGGACGGTGAGGTCGACACCCGTTGCGAGAACGAGTCGTGCCCGGGGCGGGCCATGGGCCGCATCCAGCACTTCGCGTCGCGCGGCGCCATGGACATCCGCGGTCTCGGAACCGCGCTCGTGGAACAGCTGGTCGCAGAGGGTCTGGTCAAGGACTACGGCGACCTCTACGGACTCGCGTCGGCAGAGCTCGCCGCGCTCGCTAGAATGGGAGAGACGTCCGCGGAGAATCTGCTGGCCGAGCTCGAGGAGAGCAAGCGCTTGCCGTTCGCGAGGGTCCTCCACGGGCTGGGCATCCGGCACGTGGGCGCGCGGGTGGCGCAGGTCCTCGCCGGGAGCTTCCCCGGCATGCGGGAGCTGGCAGCGGCGTCAGAGGATGATCTCGCGGCCACGGAGGAGATCGGCCCGGTCATCGCGGCAAGCATCCGGTCGTTCCTCGCGTCTCCGCGGAACGCTGAGGCGCTCCGCAAGCTCGAGGGCGCCGGGGTGAACATGCGCGGTGGGCCGGCGCCGAGGCGTCAGACCGCTCTGACCGGGCTCACCGTGGTTCTGACCGGGTCGCTCACACGCAGGACCCGGGAGGAGGCCGCGGCGGCAGTCGTCGAGGCCGGCGGGCGCGTGTCCTCCAGCGTCAGTTCGAAGACCGACCTGGTCGTTGTGGGGGAGGATCCGGGTTCGAAGTACACAAAGGCTCTCGAGCTGGAGATCAGAACGATAGATGAGGCGGAACTCGAGAGGTTGCTCGGGTAGCCGCTGTACCTTCAGAAAGGCGCACACATGCTCACAATTGAAGAGGCCCGACAGGGCAGGGCCACGGAGGCTCTAGCGGCCGTGGCCCGTGACGAGAACATCGCGGTCGAGGAACTGATCGCGTTGGTCGCCGCCGGCAAGGCGGTGATCCTGAGGAACAACAGGAGCTCGCGCAGACCAGTGGGGTTGGGGCTGGGACTGAGGACGAAAGTCAACGCGAACCTCGGGACGTCCTCGGACGCGTCCAGCCTGGAAGAGGAACTCGCGAAAGTGGACGCGGCCATCGCGGCCGGCGCCGACGCGATCATGGACCTCTCGACGGGCGGAGATCTTGACGAGATCCGGCGCGCTGTTCTCGAGCGCTCGACAGTTCCCGTCGGCAGCGTTCCGCTCTACCAGGCCGCCGTTCGTTCGAGGAGGCAGGGTCTGGGCATCGTGCACATGACGGCCGACGACATGCTCGGGGCGATCGAGGACCACGCGAGGGACGGCATGGACTTCGTGACGGTTCACTGCGGCGTTACGCGAGAGGTCGCGGAGCACTGCAGGCGCGCCCGCAGGCTGGCCGACGTCGTCAGCCGTGGCGGCGCTTTCCTGATGGAGTGGATGTCGTATAACGGGCAGGAGAACCCCCTGTACGAGCGGTACGACGATCTTCTGGACATAGCCGGCGAGTACGACGTGGCTCTGAGCCTGGGAGACGGCCTGAGGCCCGGCGCGTTGGCCGACGCCAACGACGCGCCGCAGATCGCCGAGCTGACCGTCATCGCGGAGCTCGTGACCCGCGCGAGGGAGCGCGGCGTTCAGGTGATCGTCGAGGGGCCGGGGCACGTGCCGCTGCATCTCGTTCGGTCCTCCGTCGAACTCGAGAAGTCCCTGTGCCACGGCGCTCCGTTCTACGTCCTGGGTCCCATCGTGACCGACGTCGCCCCGGGCTACGACCACATAGCGGCGGCCATCGGTGGCGCCGTCGCGGCGGCCGCGGGCGCGGACTTCCTCTGCTACGTAACCCCGGCGGAGCATCTGAGGCTTCCCGATGTCGACGACGTCCGAGAGGGCGTGTACGCGATCCGTGTGGCCGCTCATGCCGCGGACATTGCCAAGAACGTCGGCGGCGCGCGCGACTGGGACGACGAGCTGTCCAGGGCGCGCAAGGCTCTGCAGTGGGAACGTGTGATAGACCTGTCCCTGAATAGCGACAAGGCCAAGGCCTTCCGCGACGCATCTTCCCCTTCGGACGATGAGCTCTGCACCATGTGCGGTGAGTTCTGTGCCATCAGGAAGATGACCGACGTCCGGAAGGGAGAGGGCGAATGACAGAGGCAGGTTCCTCTTCCTATCCGCGCACGTTCGTCGGGCTGGATCTCGAGACGACCGGAGTCGATTCGAAGACCGACCGCATCATCGAGGTCGGGGCCGTCCGGATCGTGGACGGTGAGGTCGACGAGACGTTCGAGGCGCTCGTGAATCCCGGCTGTCCCATTCCCTCCGACATCGTCTACCTGACCGGTATTTCGGACGCCGACGTCGCGGGGGCCCCGACGATCGACGAGGTGCTGCCGCGCATCGTCGAGTTCATCGGCGGAAGCCCGATCGTGGCGCACCACGCGCTGTTCGACACGGGTTTCCTGAACGAGGCCGCCGCCGGCCGGCCCGAGCTCGTGGTCGGCCGCGGCGGCGTGTTCGACACCCTCCCCCTGACCAGGGCGCTTCTGCCCAGACTGCCGAACCACCGTCTGGTCACCGCGGCGCGCTTCTTCGATATACCGACGGGGCGTTCACACCGTGCGACCGACGACGCCCGCGCCGTGGCGGACCTCTTCCTCTCTCTGCTCGGGGTCCTCGATCAGATCGGCGCTAGCGTGCTGGAGCGCATGTACCGCCTCGCGGACAAGGCCACCAGAACGCTGATCGAGGCGGCGCGGGAGCGCGCCGAGGCGAAGATCGACCCGTTGGCGGTCCCGGACCACGGCGAGAAGGAGAGCGAACTCCAGCGGCTGGACACGGTGCGTGGGCTGGGTGTCACAAGGACGCCTGCGGAGGAGATCCGTGAGATAGACCTCGACGAGCTCGAGTCGCTCTTCGCCACGGACGGGCCCATCGGCCGGGAGCTGCGCGGCTACGAGATCCGCAGGCAGCAGCTCCGGATGCTCCGGGCGGTCGGCGACTCCCTGATGGGAGGCGTCCACCTCGTCGTCGAGGCGGGCACCGGCGTGGGCAAGTCGCTCGCGTACCTGACGCCCGCCGTCTACTTCGCGGTGCAGAACGGCGAACGTGTCATCGTGTCCACCAACACGAAGAACCTGCAGGAGCAGCTCTTTCTCAAGGACGTTCCGTTCCTCGAGCGCGTGCTCGACATCGACTTCTCGGTGTCGCTCCTCAAGGGGAGGGGGAACTACATCTGCCAGTCGCGGTGGAGACAGGTGCTCGAGAAGGGCCTCTCGCCGAGCGAGCGCTCTCAGCTCCTGCCCGTGGCTCTGTGGGAGCAAGAGACGCGCTCCGGCGACATCAGCGAGAACGTCGCCTTCAGACAGCGCGGCTACCTGTGGAGCCGGATCTCGGCGGAGGGCGGTCCCTGTCTGGGGCAGAAGTGCCCCATGAGGGACACCTGCTACCTCCTCAAGGCCCGCAAGGCGTCGCAGGCGGCGCACATCGTCATCGTGAACCACTCGCTCCTCTTCAGCGACACGGAGGCGGACAACAGAATACTCGGCGAATACTCGTACCTCATCTGCGACGAGGCGCACAACATGGAGCACGTCGCCACTGAACACCTCGGCAAGCGCTCCAACATCTGGCGCGCGAGGGCGATGCTCGACAACCTCTACAGGAACGAGGGCGGCCCGAGCGGTGATCTCGGGGAGATCATCGGCGCGCTGTCGGCAGGCGACGGGGCGCTTCTCGAGTCGGCCTCGGCCGGAGCGGAACGCCTGGCCTCGAACGTCGCGGCCGCGTCGGCCGCGACGGAGACGTTCTTCGCCGCGCTCCGGGAGAGACACAAGGACCTGAACGACGGGCGCGAGGTCGAGTTCGGGAAGCTCCGGTACCGTCAGGACGCTCCCGTGGCCGCGCTTCTCGAGAGTGAGTTGGCGGTGATACTGGCCGCGCTGTCCACGGTGGCCGAGGGAGCCGTGACGCTGGCCGATCTCATCACGGACTCCGAACTCGAAAGGGCCGACTCGTTCGTTCAGAACTTGACGTTTCACGCGGCTCGTCTCAGGGAGTTCGCCTCGGACCTCGAGTACGTTGCGGAGGCCGCCGATCCCGAGAGCGTGTTCTGGCTGGACGTGAACACGTTCCGCGACGTCTTCGAGTGCGAGCTTCGAAGCGCCCCGGTCAGCGTGGCGGAGATGATGGATGACTTCCTCTACTCGCGCGTGGATTCGCTCATCGCGACAAGTGCGACCATGACGGTCGACGGCAGCTTCGATTTCGTCATGGAGAGGCTGGGGCTGGACCTCATACCCGACTGGAAGGTCCGGACCCTCGACGTGGGCAGCCCTTACGACTACGACGCTCAATCTCTTGCCGTCGTGGCCGGCTACCTGCCGCAGCCATCTTCGTCCGGATTCAACCAGACGGTCGCTCGTCTGGTCGTCAAGCTGGCGGAGCGCGCGCAGGGGGGAACGCTCGTTCTCTTCACGGCGCGGTCGGCGCTGGACGCGGTCTTCAGGGCCGTGGTCGACCCGCTGACGGCCAGAGGGAAGCTCGTGCTCGCGCAGGGGCACGGGGGCGCGGCCTCCGCGCTCCTCGAGCAGTTCGCCCGCGAGGTCGACTCGGTGCTGCTGGCAACCAGCAGCTTCTGGGAGGGCGTCGACGTACCCGGGCGTTCGCTCGAGCAGCTGGTCATCGTCAAACTGCCGTTCCCGGTGCCGAGCGATCCCGTCGTGGAGGCGCACTGCGAGCGCTACGAGGCGGAAGGCGAGAACTCGTTCGGCCGCTACATGATCCCCCGAACGGCCATCAGGCTGAGACAGGGGTTCGGACGGCTGATACGCTCGACAACGGACTCGGGCGCTGTTATCTTCCTGGACAGCAGGCTCTCGACACGGGCATACGGCGACAGGCTCCTCGAGCAGCTGCCGACGCGTACCATCATTGTTGATTCGGAGGCGGGTCTCTTGACCGCACTGGCCGGCATACACGCGGACCAGCCGGCGGTCTGAGCGGGGGCGCGATGCGCGTCCGGCTCGACTCTTCCGGAGGTAGAACTCATGAAGAAGACGACAGGCAGTCGCGAGGTGAGGGCGCCCCGCGGCAGCGGGCTCTCGTGCAAGGGCTGGCTGCAGGAGGCGGCGCTCAGGATGATCTCGAACAACCTCGACCCCGAGGTAGCCGAGAAACCGGATGAACTCGTGGTCTACGGGGGAACGGGGAAGGCGGCGAGAAACTGGGACGCGTTCGATGCGATAGTCCGTTCGCTCAGGGAACTGGACGAGGACGAGACGCTGCTAGTGCAGTCGGGTAAGCCCGTCGGCGTTTTCCGGACCCACAAAGACGCCCCCCGGGTACTGATAGCGAACTCGAACCTGGTCGGAGACTGGGCGACCTGGGACAAGTTCCGTGAGCTCGAGCGCAAGGGCCTCATTATGTACGGCCAGATGACAGCCGGGAGCTGGATCTATATCGGCACTCAGGGCATCCTGCAGGGGACCTACGAGACCCTCGCCGAACTGGCGCGCCAGCACTTCGATGGCACTCTTGCCGGGAAGCTGGTCTTGACGGGCGGGATGGGAGGAATGGGTGGCGCGCAGCCGCTGGCCGTGACGATGAACGGCGGCGTCTGCATCTGCGTCGAGGTCGAGCGCGAGAGAATACAGAAACGGCTCGACACCGGGTACTGCGACCGGATGACCGACGACCTGGACGAGGCGCTCGCTCTTGCCGGCGAGGCGCAGGCCGGGAGCGACGCGCTCTCGATCGGCCTGGTAGGCAATTGCGCGGATGTCCTGCCCGAGTTCGCGCGCAGGGGCGTCGTGCCCGACGTGGTGACCGACCAGACCTCCGCCCACGACGCGCTGACGGGCTACGTGCCGGCGGGCATGCCGTATCAGGAAGCGCTCGCGCTCCGCGACGGCGACCCCGACCGGTACATCAAGCTCTCGATGGAGTCGATGGCCACGCACGTCCGCGCCATCCTCGAACTCCGGAAGCGCGGGGCAGTGGCGTTCGATTACGGGAACAACCTCAGGGGCCAGGCGCAGGAAGCCGGTGTCGAGAACGCCTTCGACTACCCGGGCTTCGTCCCCGCGTACATCCGCCCGCTCTTCTGCGAGGGCAAGGGCCCGTTCCGCTGGGTGGCGCTGTCCGGTGACCCCGAGGACATCTACAAGACCGACGAGACCGTGCTCCGGCTGTTCCCGAAGGACGAGGCGCTCTGTCGCTGGATCAAGCTCGCGCGTGAGAAGGTGCACTTTCAGGGGCTCCCGTCGAGGATCTGCTGGCTGGGCTACGGCGAGCGCGCGAAGTTCGGCCTTGAACTCAACCGTATGGTGGGAGCGGGCGAGCTCAGCGCGCCCATAGTCATCGGGCGGGACCACCTGGACAGCGGGTCGGTCGCATCGCCCTACCGCGAGACCGAGGGTATGCTGGACGGCAGCGACGCCATCGCCGACTGGCCCGTCCTGAATGCGCTTCTCAATGCCGTTGGCGGCGCCACGTGGGTCTCGTTCCACCACGGGGGTGGGGTGGGGATCGGCAAGTCACTGCACGCCGGAATGGTCATCGTCGCCGACGGCACCGACGAGGCGGCCGTGCGCCTGGAGAGAGTGCTCACCTACGACCCGGGCACCGGCATCATGCGCCACGCGGACGCAGGATACGAGAAGGCCGTGGAGTGGGCCAGGACGCACGACATCAAGATACCGATGCTGGACTGAGGCCGGAAGCGCAAGGGAACTCCATGACAGACCTCATCGTCAGGAACATAGGCCAGCTGATCACTCTCGCGGGGCCGGAAGGCCCCCGCCGGGGGGCGGCGATGCGGGAACTCGCGCTGGTCGAGGGTGGCGCGGTGGCCGCAGGCGGCGGGCGAGTGCTCGCAGCAGGTGCCGAGTCCGACGTGCTGGCTTCCGTCGAGACGGGACCGGGCACGATCGTCATCGACGCCGACGGCGGGGTAGTCACGCCGGGGCTTGTCGACCCTCACACGCACGCCGTCTTCGCCGCTACGCGAGAAGACGAGTTCGCGATGCGCGTCGAGGGCGTAAGCTACGAGGAGATCGCCGAGGCCGGCGGTGGGATCCGGTCGAGCGTGCGCGCTCTTCGCGCCGCGGATTCGGATAGCCTCCGGGAAAACGGACGGAACACGCTGGACCGAATGCTCGAGCACGGCACCACGACCGTGGAGGTCAAGAGCGGGTACGGGTTGTCCCTTCAGTCCGAACTCAAGATGCTGCGTGTGATCTCGGAGCTTGCGGACACGCACGTGGTCGACATCGTGCCGACGTTCCTGGGCGCGCACGAGTTCCCGGATGAGTGGCGCGACGACCGGGACGGCTACGTCGACCACCTGATCGATGACATGATACCGGCGGTCGCGGCCGAGAAGCTGGCCCGGTTCTGCGACGTCTTCTGCGAGGAGGGCGTGTTCACCGTCGAGCAGTCCCGCCGCGTGCTCTCTGCAGCGCGCGCGTACGGCATGGAGCCCAAGCTCCACGCCGACGAGCTGCACCCGGCAGGTGGAGGCGAGCTGGCGTCCGAACTCAAGGCGGCGTCCGCGGATCACTTGGTATGTGTGTCGGACGACGGCATCGCAGCTCTGGCCGGGGCCGGCGTCGTGGCAGTTCTTCTGCCGGGAACGACACTGTCGCTCGGGCATACCGGGTTCGCGCCCGCTAGGAAAATGATCGACGCGGGCGTGCCCGTCGCCCTGGCCACTGACTGCAATCCCGGCAGTTCCATGACCGAGTCGATGCAGATCATCCTCGCGCTCGCGTCGATGATGCTCCGCATGACGCCCGCCGAGGCGCTCGTCGCGGCCACCGTGAACGCGGCGGCCGCCCTGCGAGCCGGGGACGTCGTGGGCAGCCTGACCCCGGGCCGCCAGTGCGACCTCGTGATCTGGGAGGTCGACGACCACAGGGCCATTCCTTACCACTACGGTGTCAATCTCGTAGCGTCGGTCGTCAAACGGGGAGAGGTGGTTGTCTCCCGAGGGGTAGCCGGAACAGACGCGCGGTAGCCGCACAAGAGAGCATGTCCATTCTGGAGGTACGTCATGAGGCTCGTGGAATGCGTTCCGAATTTCAGCGAGGGCAGGCGCCCTGAGGTGCTGGACGCCATCGTCGGCGAGATGACGTCCGTAGACGGTGTGAGGCTCCTGGACAGAGAAATGGACGCCGACCACAACAGGGCCGTCGTGACGATAGTCGGGGAACCCGAGGCCGTGTTGGAGGGAGTGTTTCGAGGCATGGCGAAGGCCAGCGAGCTCATTGATCTGACGAAGCATGAGGGCGAGCACCCGCGCATGGGGGCGACCGACGTCGTGCCGTTCGTGCCCGTCAAGGGCGTCACGATGGCCGACTGCGTAGAACTGGCCAGGCGACTTGCCGAGCGCGTGGGTCGTGAACTCGAGATACCGGTCTTCCTCTACGAGGCCGCCTGCACGCGGCCAGAGCGCCAGAACCTCGCGAACGTGAGGAAGGGGCAGTTCGAGGGCCTGTGCGAGGAGATAGGAACGAACCCGGCGAAGGAGCCCGACTGCGGGCCGAACTGCATCCACCCGACCGCCGGAGCCACGGCCATAGGCGCCCGGCCCTTCCTCGTGGCCTACAACATCAACCTCGGCACCGCCGACGTGGCCATCGCGAAGTCCATCGCCAAGGCGATCAGGCACTCGAACGGCGGCCTCCGGCACGTCAAGGCGATGGGATTCGCGATCAAGGACCGCGGCATCGTCCAGGTCTCCATCAACATGGTCAACTTCAAAGGAACGCCTCTGTTTCGCGCCTTCGAGATGGTCAAGAGCGAGGCCGAACGCTACGGCGTGCCGGTCATCGGCAGCGAGGTCGTAGGGCTCGTGCCGGCCGACGCGCTGGTGGACTGCGCTGAATTCTACCTGAGGCTCGAGAACTTCAAGAGGGACCAGGTGCTGGAGAACCGCCTTTCATCGGACGACGGGAGCGACGAATGACAGATCTGAGCGGGTTTCTGGGAGAGCTGGCGTCCGATTCGCCGACTCCGGGAGGCGGAAGCGTGGCGGCGCTGTGCGGCGCCCTCGGTGCCTCGCTGAACTCGATGGTCGCCAACCTGACCATAGGGAAGAAGAAGTACGCGGACGTCGAAGAGGACATGAAAAGGACGCTCGGGGGAACGGAGACGCTGCGGCTCGAGCTGGCGCAGATGATCGAGGAGGACGCGGCCGCGTTCGACAAGGTCATGGTGGCGCTCAAGATGCCGAAGGAGACCGACCAACAGAAGGCATCACGGAAGGTGGCTCTTCAGCAGGCGCTGGTAGATGCGGCCACGGTGCCTCTCGCCGTGATGGAGATGTGCGTCGGCGTCATCAGGCTGGCTGGTCCGGTCGCCGAGCGCGGGAACGTCAACGCCGTGTCGGACGCGGGCGTCGCCGCCCTTGTGGGGCGCGCTGGAGCGCACGCGGCGGGACTGAACGTCCTGATCAACCTGGGTGGTATCCGCGCCCCCGAGCACCAGGTGTTCGTCGAGAAGGCAAGGGCCGCGATCGCCGACCTCGGCCGTGAGGCGGACGCCGGCTGCGATGAGGTCATGGCGATCGTGCTCCCGAAGGTCTCCTAGGAAAGGGAGGATTCGCTTTGCGACGACTCACACGACGGTCATCAGCGCGGCTCCGGGCGCCTGCGACGGCTCTGGCGGTGGCCGTGTTCTTCGTTCTCGCCGGCTGCTCCTGTCGCGTGCCGGAGCCGGCGGCGGATGAGACCGAGATGACCTGCTCCACGGACGAGCAGCCGATGAGTTCGCTCGATCTGATAGACGCGGCGGTCAGGTCGGGTGCGCTGGAGTATTCGACCGGACTTCTGTACAAGGTCTACACGATGTTCGAGCCCGAGAGCATTCCTCCGGAATTCGCGAGCGACGTGCCGGCCAAGTGCGGCACTCCGCTGATCTCGGAGGTTCAGCGCAACTGGAATCTGCTCTCGCAGGACGTTCAGGCCGAGGTAGGGCGCTACATAGAACCCATCGGCATGCCCGGCGAGACGGACACTCAGCTTGATGACGTCACTCCGGACCGTCTCGACAATGAGCGAGAAAAACTTGACTGACCCGGGGAGCACCGGTCGCGTGTTCTGGACCTCGGAGACGGCCGCCACGGCCATCTTCGTCGCTTTGGCGGCGGCGCTGGGTTTCCTTCTCCTGTCCGTGCCGAACGTTGAGCTCGTGACGTTCACGGTTTTCGCCTCTGGCGTGGTACTGGGCTGCTGGCGCGGAGCGCTGGTCGGCGTCCTCGCTATGGCCATCTATTCCGCGGCCAATCCCTACGGCTCGGGACTCGGCGTCCCGACCATGTTCGTGGCCCAGCTGGCGGCCTCGGCCTTCACGGGGATGATGGGTGGCGTCGCGGCTCCACTGTGGCGGGGCCGCGCTGGAGGACGATCCCAGGGTCCGACCGCGCGGTTTGACGTGCGCGCGACCGGCCGCGCCGTCACCGGCCGGCGGGGCCTGCCGCTTCTCGCGGGCGGCATCGGATTCACGCTGACCGCGGTCTACCAGACCGGCGTCATCGTCGGACTGGCCGCGATGAGCCCGGAGTTCCGCACCGGCGCGCTGGCCGTGCTTCTCTCGAACGCCTTCTTCTCCGGCATTCATCTCGTGTCCAACACGATCGTGTTCGCCGTGCTGGCGCCGACGGTCCTTCAGAGGGTCGTGCGGCTGGCCGGCTCCCACCTGTCGCAAGCTCGCGGGGGGCCGCCGACGCTCGCGTCGGGCGCCGATGGAGGGAACGGATGACACTCGGTGGACGCCACGTCTCTCTCTCTGTTCTGGTGGTGGTCCTGACGGCGGTCGCGCTGACGGCGGCCTCACCGGCACGGGCGGACGAGACCGAGCCTGCGCCACTCGCTCACGCCGGGGCCGACTCGGTGACCTCGCCGGAGGAGGAGGTCCCGCGGGAATCTCCTCCGGGTGGCGACGTCAGACGCGTGGGCGTCTCGGGGATGGACGCCGTTGTGGCGTTGCCCCCTGGCGTCAGGCGCGTCGGGAGTGGATGGGACGGACACCGCGCCTCGTTCGCGCGCGGAGTGCTCCCTGCCGCACTGACGGAGGTGACGCTGCGAGGCCGCAGGGCGGCGGACTGGATCGACGGAGGTCTCGACCTTCTTGCCGTCGGCACGCCCGCCGCGGGCGTGCTTCTGGTTCCGGCGGGCCATGATCTCTCTGTCTGGCCCGTCTTGACGGCGGAGTGGCCGGATGTTCTTCTCGGCGGCGCCGCGCCGCTCGCCGTCGACCTGAGACCGCTGCGCAGGCCGGCGACGGTCCCCTTCTCGCGCCTGACGGCGGCGTCCGGACCCTTCGGGCGGTCGCTCCTCGGGGCCGAGTTCGGCAGAGGCTACTCCGGCGGCAGCGCCCTCACGGGCTTCTTCGAAACGGAGGACGGCCGGGCTCCGTCGGCCGGAGGGAGCTACGGGATCGACCGCGCAGGCGGGTCGGCGCTGCTGGACCTGTCTGGTGGGTGGACCGCGGAAGTCGGTGGCGTGAGAGTAGCGCTGGACCGCTCGCGTCCCACGCCGGACGTCTCGGTTCCCTCGCTCACGAGGGAGTACGTCCGCACCGACCTCTTCGCACGGGGTTTCGCGGAGCGCGTCCGTCTGGAGATCTTCCACACGCAGTCGTGGCTCGAGTCCGTTTCGTTCGGTGGCGAGGCCCGGGCGGAGGTTGACGGGCTCTCTGCGGGGCTCCGCCAAGTCGGACCGGTCGACGCCGTCAGGCTCCAGCTGGAGCGCCGCGCCGTGTCAGGCGGCCTCCTGTCGGAAGCGCAGGAAGAGACGGGCTTCCACGCGGAGGTCGCGGATACGCTCCGGATGGGAACGAACTCGGTCTCGGTGATACTGGGCGCGCACGTGCTGGGCGATGACGTCGTTCCTCAAGCGAGCGCCGCGGTGACGGGCGAGCGTTCCCGGCCCGACCTCTGGAGGTTCGAGGTGTCGCTCTGGGGGCGCCACCCCACCGCGCTCGAGCGGGCGCTTGCGCCGAGGCCGCTGTCGGGAACGAACGGGAACGCGGGTCAGATCGGCGGAAGCCGGCTGGTCGGGCCCGAGCGCGCGGTGGCCATGAGCGCGACCTACGTGAGGCGCGACCTGCTCGCGGGCGTCGGCGCCCGCGGTGAACTCGTTCGCGTGGTCGGTCCGATCGCTCTCGACGAGTACGAGGCCTTGCGCTTCGTGCCGGCGAACGCCGCCGATGAGACGGGTGGAGTTCTGTCGGTCTGGGCCGCTGCCGGCGACACGTCCGGCCCGAGCGGCGGCTTCGACGTTTCTTTCCTCGGCCTCGATGCGGAGGGCGCGCTGAACGGTCTGACCCCGGTTCCGTCCGTTGCGGCCCGCGCCAGTGCATCCATGCCCTTCGGGCTCTTCGAGGACTACCTGCGGACGCGCGTCACGGCGGCGCTGGAATTCGAGTACGGTCTGGCGCGAGGCCCGTGGAGCGGACTCATCGATGACGCCCGCGCGTCCGTGTCGCTGGTCGTCACGGGCGCGGTCGGTTCAGCGCGTCTCTTCGTCGCTCTGGACGACGTCCTGGCCGGCGACCACGCGCGCGTTCCCGGCATGGAACCTGGCGGCACAACGCTCGCGGCCGGCTTCTCCTGGTGCTTCCGCGACTGACAATCCCCTCTCTGATATGTCACCCCTGTGCGGGCAAATGACGGATTTCGATAACTTGGTTTGCATTGCGTTTTGCAATACGTTAGATTCTAGGCTCCGGGTAGGGAGGATGGGATGAGGGGCATATTCACGCGCGAGGAGCGCGCCGTTGTGTTGTTCCTGGCAGTGTCGCTGCTGGTCGGGTCCGCGGTGGTGCAGGCTCGGAGGGTGTTCCCCTCGAGTGTCGCGGACTTCGGCGGTACGTCCGAGCCGCCCGGACGCGCGCCCGCGCTCGTCGAGCGGCCGACGGGCCCGGTCGATGTGAACACCGCGGGTGTCGACGAGCTGGTTCGCCTGCCGGGCGTTGGCCCGGTGAGGGCCAGGGAGATAGTTCGGCAGCGCACACTCCGCGGGGGCTACTCGTCGCTGGACGAACTGCTTGACGTCAGGGGCATCGGCCCGGTGACCCTTGAGAAGCTAAGGGGCGAGGCGACGGTCGGCGCGGGCGTGGCGTCGACGGCCGACTCGCTCCGGACGACCGCCGAGCCAGGGTCGTAGTCCGCTCCGCGGGCTACCGGAGGATCAATTCGTGAGAGAGAACTTCCCACGGACCAGAACGGTCATCTTCGCGAGACTGCTCGTGGCCGTCGCAGTCGTTCTGACCACCTTCGTTGCCGGCTCGAGCGTGGCTCGCCCCGCGATCGTGATCCTGGGCATCATAGCCGGGGCTCTCTCCGCGGTGTACCTGCTCTGGAACGCGACGGGGTTGCATCCACGCCTGCTCCTGCTGGTTCAGTGCGCGGCCGACGTAGTCTTCATTACACTTCTTGCTCACTTCTCAGGGGGGCTCGCCAGCCCGTTCAAGCTCCTCTATTTCCTACCTGTTATCGTTGCCGCCGGAAGACTCGGCCTCGGCGGAGGCCTCGCCGTGGCCGGCGGGGCGGCGGCCGGTCACATACTGCTGGCCGCGACCGGTCCGTCATCACTGAGCTACCTGCTCGAGTCGGGCGCCGTCGCCGAGATCGTGATACTGCTCATCTCGCTGCTTCTTGTCGCGTTGCTCGAGGGGCATCTCGCGCGAAAGGCGGGGGAGAGCGAGGAGAAGCTCGAGGTCACGCGCTCGGAACTCGACACGGCCGAGCTCAGGATCGCGGAGATCCTCGACGGCATCAGCAGCGGGCTCGCGCTCATCGACAGCGCCGGCTCCGTCGCCTATCTGAACAGGGCCGGCGGGAAGATCCTCGGTATCTCCGAAGAGGGGACGCGGGGGCGCGAATACAGGCTCGTGTTCGCCGACGTGCCCGCCTTCTGCGAGCGGATATCGGCCGCGCTGGACGCGGGCCGTCCGGAAGCGAGAGTGGAGTTCTTCGTCAAGGGCAGGGACGGCGGCAGCACGCCCGTCGGCCTGTCGACCTCGATACTGCGTGGTGGCGGGGGTGAGGAAAGAGGCGTGATCGCCATCTTCCAGGATCTGACGGAGGCCCGTCATATGGAGGAACGGCTTCGCCACGACGATCGGCTATCCGCGCTCGGCGAGTTCGCCGCCGGCGTCGCGCACGAGATACGGAATCCTCTGTACGCGATAAGGGGATCCATCGACCTCTTGAAGGAGACGATCGAGCCGAAGGGCGACGAGGTCAGACTCATGGAGCTTGTGTCTCGCGAGGCCGACAGGCTCAACACGCTCCTTCAGGAGGTGCTGCAGTATGGCAGGATGGAGTCGGGCGAGCGCGAGAGCGTACGGCTCGACGCGCTCGTTCGCGAGGTCGCCGAGCTTGCCCGCCGGCATCCGGCGATGACACCGACGACGGAGCTTGTCGTCGAAGCGACCGACCAGATAGAGGGAGTGGTCAACGCGGAGCAGATAAGGCGGGCGCTGCTCAATCTCACGATCAACGCTCTCGAGGCCGTCGAGGGTGAAGGGAAGGTCCGTCTGTTGCTCGTCCCGAAGGGCGCCTTCGCGGAGCGCGGGCTCGCGGGTGGGGCGGCCTACGGCGTCGCCTTTGTTGTGGAGGACACGGGCATGGGCATTCCCGGCGACAAGAAGGATGAGGTGTTCCAGCCGTTTCGGACCACGAAGAAGGGCGGGACCGGTCTGGGGCTGGCCATAGTGGACAAGACAGTCCAGGCTCACGGTGGACGGATAGCGGTCGCAAGCGAACCGGGCAAGGGCAGCAGGTTCATCATGTACCTGCCGGTCTAAAGCCCCGGGGGATTCGGGAACCGGAAACACGGAAGGAAGTATCAGATGGCAGAAGGCAGGATACTCATCGTCGACGACGAGGACAGCATCAGGGACTATCTTTCGATGATGCTCGAGCGCGAGGGCTACGAGGTCTCCGCGAGCGAGGATGGCAAGAAGGCGCTGAAGCTGAACTCCAAGCAGGCCTACGACGTCGTCATCACCGACATACAGCTCCCGGGCATGAGCGGCATCGACGTCCTGACCACGCTCCATGACACCGATCCAGCGCTTCCAGTCATCATCATCACCGGGCACGCGTCGCAGGAATCGGCGATAGACGCGCTCAACATGGGTGCGTTCTACTACCTGCTCAAGCCCGTGTCGAACGAGGAGCTGAAGCAGGTCGTGAGAACCGCCCTCGAAGTGCGCCGGCTCAAGGAGGAGAACACCGCCCTCGAGCGAGCGCTTCGTCCGACAGGCGAGAGGGAGATGGTGGGGAAGAGCGGGGGGATGGCGTCTGTGTTCGACCTCATCGACCGCGTGGCCACGACGTCCAGCACCGTGCTGCTCTATGGCGAGAGCGGCACCGGGAAGGAACTGGTTGCCAGGGCCATCCACACGCGCAGCGCCAGGGCCGACAAGCGCTTCGTGTCCATCAACTGCGGCGCCCTTCCCGAAACGCTTCTCGAGAGCGAGCTCTTCGGGCACGTCAAGGGATCCTTCACCGGGGCCGTGAGGGACAAGCGCGGGCTCTTCGTCGTTGCGGAGGGAGGGACGTTCTTCCTTGACGAGGTCAGCGAGACCTCGACCGCCATTCAGGTGAAGCTGCTCCGTGTGCTGCAGGAGCGCGAGGTGGTGCCCGTCGGCGGCACGAAGCCGACGAAGGTGGACGTTCGCGTGGTGGCAGCGACGAACGCGGACCTAGATAAGGCCATCAAGGACGGCAGGTTCCGCGCTGACCTGTACTACAGACTGAACGTGATACCCATCACGATCCCGCCGCTCAGAGAGCGGAAGGACGATATACCTCTGCTCGTCGATCACTTCCTGGAGAGGTTCACCGGTGGCGCCAAGCGAGTGTCCGGCAGCGCGATGGAGATCCTCACGAGCTACGACTGGCCGGGGAACGTCAGAGAGCTTGAGAACATCATCGAGCGCGCCGTCATTCTCGAGGACGACAACGAGGTGACTGCCGAGAGTCTCAACGTGTCCATTTTCCCCGAGCGCCTGAGGAAGATGGCGCGCTCCGCCTCCGAGGGGCGGCTTGGGGTCTCAGGAGTGACTCTGGAGGAGCTGGAGCAGCGATACCTGCTGCAGACGCTCGAGGAGACCGGCTGGAAGAAGAAGAACGCGGCGGAGATCCTTGGGATCAACCCGTCGACTCTCTACCGGAAGCTCCAGCGCTACGGCATGGACGGGGGCGGTGAGGAAGATGAGTGATCTCCGCGGCCCATCGGTCCGCTCATGAGGGTGATAGCCGGGCGACTGAGGGGGTCCGTCATTCGTGTGCCGGCGGGGGGGGCGGTGCGTCCCACGTACGACCGCGTGCGTGAGTCGGTGTTCTCCATTATTGAGCCCCATCTTGACGGGGCGTCCGTTCTGGACCTCTTCGCCGGCTCCGGCAGTCTGGGCATCGAGAGCCTGTCCCGTGGCGCGACGTTCGCGACGTTCGTAGAGAAAGACAGGCGCGTTCTGGACGTGATCAGGGAGAACGTGGAGCGCCTCGGCCTGGCGGAGCAGTGCAGGCTCATCCGTGGCGACGCGCCGGCCGCTCTGGAGCGAGGCGTGCCCGGCGGGCCGTTCGACATCGTGTTCGTCGATCCGCCCTATTCGTCGGGGCTGGCCGCGAGGACGCTCGAGCTTCTGGCCTCCTCGCCCGTGCTCGCTGCGGAGGCGCTGGTCGTCGTTGAGCGCGCTTCGACCGACACTCCGCAGGAGCGTGCGGGGCGGCTCGGCCTGTTCAGGTCCGGGAAATACGGTAGTACTGCAGTCGACTTCTATGGGACCCGGGCTAAAGGCGCGGGCCGGGAGGAGGAGACGTGAGGCGAGCGCTGTACCCAGGCACGTTCGATCCAGTGACGAACGGCCACCTCGATCTGGTCAAGCGGGCGCTTCGGCTTTTTGACGGAGTGGTCGTGGCCGTCGGAACCGGACGCGACAAGTCTCCGATGTTCTCCGTCGAAGAGAGGATCGGGTTCTTCAGGGACGCCGTGCAGAACCTCGCCAATGTCGAGGTGATATCCATCGACGGGCTCCTCGTCGACACCGTCAGCGAGACAGGCACCGTGGCCATCATCCGGGGCCTGAGAGAGGTGTCCGACTTCGAGTACGAGTTCCAGATGGCCCTCATGAACAGACGACTGGCGCGCGACATCGAGACCGTCTTCCTGATGCCGAGCCTGAGCTACATCTATCTCGATTCAACCATAATGAAGGAAGTGGCGCTCTTAGGCGGGGACGTCGACGGACTCGCGCCCGAGGCCGTCATCCGCGCGCTCCAGCAGAAGCGAGGGTCGCGCCGGCGCACCACCTGAGATTCGCCCGGAACGGCCGGACGGAACCGGAGGCGTTCTTGTCATCGTCAACAGCTGAGAATCACCGGCCCGCGCCCGGCAGGGCAACCACGCTCTCTCTCTCCAGGGCAACCACACGTGCGCTCTCCAGGGCGGCCGGAGGCTCGCTCTCGTTCGCTCTCGAAGACAGGATCTGCTACTCGTTCGACGCGACGAACTTTCGCTCGATCCCTGACGCCGTCGTCTGGCCGCACTGCACGGATGACGTCTCGGCGGTCATCCGCGCGGCCGCGGCCGCGTGTCTTCCCGTCACGGCGAGAGGAGCCGGCACCGGCTACACGGGAGGGAGCGTCCCCGTGGCCGGGGGCATCGTCATGTCCTTCGAGAAGATGAACCGCGTGCTTTCGATCGACGTGGGACGAAGGGTCGCCGTCGTCGAGCCGGGAGTGATCAACAACGACCTCAGGGAAGAAGCCGAGGCCGCGGGTCTCTTCTATCCTCCTGACCCCGCCAGCCTTCTTGTCTCCACGATAGGTGGGAACATCGCGGAGGGCGCGGGAGGCCCTCGGACGGTGCTTCACGGAACGACGCGCGACTACGTCGTCGGCCTCGAGCTCGTGCTCGCGGACGGCGCCGTGATCTCAACCGGTCTCCTGGCAGAAGGACGGGCCGTTTCATGGGATCCGGGGTCGCTGCTGGTCGCGTCCGAAGGAACCCTGGCCGTCGTGACGAAGGCGGCCCTGAGACTGTGTGACCGGCCCGAGCGCTTCGCGACGTTCTGGGCGGAGTTCCCATCGCTCTCAGAGGCCGCAACCGCCGTCGCTCGCATCACCGCATCCGGTCTGCCAGTGGCGGTCCTCGAGATACTGGACCGGGAGACGCTGGCCTGTGCGACGGAGTACATCCGGGGGGCCAGGCCGGACTCGGTTCCGGAGGGGGCGCTTCTCATCGAACTGGAGGGTGAAGAGACCGCCGTGGTCGAGTCGGCGGAGAGACTTCGAAGCGAACTCGCCGGCAGCGCGGCGTCGAGCTTTCGAGAGGCGGCCGACCAGCTCGAGCGGGACGAGATATGGGAGATCCGGCGAGCGATCTCTCCCTCGCTTGCCAGGCTCGCATCAGGCAAGATCAACGAGGACATCGCGGTGCCGAGAAGCGCTATCCCGGCCTTCGTCCGGAGGATGCACGAGATCTCGGAATCGGCGGGGCTCCCGATACTGGCGTTCGGGCACGCCGGCGACGGCAATCTGCACGTTAACATAATGCTGGATCGCGCCGACCACGGCCAGATGCGCGCGGCGCGAACCGCGGTCGACCTCCTCTTCAAGGCGGCGCTCGAGATGGGCGGGACGCTGTCGGGAGAGCACGGGATCGGTATCACGAAGGCCGACCACCTCGCCGAAGAGCTGGGCGAGCCGGCGCTTCGCGCGACCTCGGCGGTCAAGCGCGCGCTCGACCCGACCGGCCTCCTGAATCCGGAGAAGATCATGACGGACCGACCGAACCCGTGGTGGCGGGACATCGACGAGGGCGCCGCGGCGGGACCGGAGGCCGCGTCGTGCTGATAGACACAGCGACCATAGAGGTCAGGGGCGGCGACGGTGGGAACGGCTGTAGCAGCTTCCGCAGAGAGAAGTTCGTGCCGCGGGGAGGCCCGAACGGCGGGGACGGCGGTCACGGCGGCAGCGTGGTCTTCGAAGCCGCGCGCGGCCTTTCATCTCTCCTCGATTTCCGTTACAGGCAGCACTACAAGGCGGAGAAGGGCCGCAACGGAAGCGGGGCGAACAAGCGCGGGCGCGACGGCGAGGACATCGTGCTTCTGGTCCCGCCCGGGACCATCATAAAGGAGCACGAGTCCGGCGACGTGCTGGCCGACCTCGAGGAGGACGGCGCCCGCATCGTGATCGCGAAGGGCGGTCGCGGTGGAAGAGGCAACGCGCGCTTTGCCACACCCGTCGAGCAGGCTCCACGGAAGTTCGAGGGAGGCAGGCCGGGTGATGAACTCGTCGTCGATCTCGAGCTCAAGCTCCTCGCGGACGTTGGGCTCGTCGGTCTTCCCAACGCCGGCAAGTCGACACTTCTGTCACGAGTGTCGGCGGCGAAACCCAAGACGGGCAACTTCCCCTTCACAACGTTGAGTCCCGTGCTGGGCATCGTCGGGCACGGCTCCGCCGACAGCTTCGTGATGGCCGACCTCCCCGGGCTCATCGAAGGCGCCCACCAGGGAAAGGGCCTCGGTCACAGGTTCCTCCGACACATCGAGCGGACGAGGGTCCTGGTGATCCTCCTCGACTCATCGAGTGAGACGCTGACGGACGACTACCGGACGCTTCTCCGCGAGCTCGAGAGCTTCGGACAGGGGCTCTCCGAGAAGCCCAGGATCGTGGCGCTCAACAAGGCCGACCTCTCTCCAGACGAGGTCGCTCCCGGTGCCGCGTTTGGGGGGGAGGAAGTCCACCGGATCTCGGGGATGTCGGGCCAGGGTCTGGACGGACTGCTGCACGCCCTGGTCGCGATGCTCGCCGAGCTGGACGACTGACGGGCCGCGCCGGTCGCCGGCGCGTATGAATGCGACTCCGGTCCGTCCGACCGGAACCGTGGCTTCCCCTGGGTAAGGGTGGTGGTGAGGCGTGACCGAACGGGAGGCCGCGATGGTGCTCGCGCTGACGAACGGCGTGGGCCCGATGACCGCGGCACGGCTGCGCGGGACCTTCGGATCGTATCGGGAGGCAGCCAGGGTCATGGCCGGCGGCGCAGCCGGTCAGGGGTGCGTTCCTCCGCGAGTGGCCGCGGCCATCAGAGACGCCGTTTCGCAGCGCAACTGGGTGGTCGAATCGGAGCTGGCCAGGCGGGCCGGCGCACGATTCGCTCTCCCGGGCGACGAGGACTACCCGGAAGTTCTGCTGGAGATCGCTGACGCTCCCGTCGGCATCTTCGTGTCGGGAGAGCCCCTCGGCCCGCTCGCGCCGATGATAGCGGTCGTTGGAAGCAGGACGCCGACCCCTCGCGGGGCAGCGGTCGCGGCCGAACTCGCGGCCGACCTGGTCAGGGCCGGATTGACCGTCGCAAGTGGGCTGGCGCGCGGCACGGACACAAAGGCGCACGAGGGTGCCCTCGATGCCGGAGGGCGAACCGTCGCGATCCTGGGTTGCGGGCTGGCGTGCGTGTATCCCCCGGAGAACGCGGGGCTGGCCAGAGACATCGTGGCGGGCGGCTCGCTCGTGAGCGAGTTTCCCATGCTGGCGGAGCCGAAGCCTGGTTGTTTCCCAAGACGCAACCGCATCATCTCCGGGCTCTCGGTAGGAGTCGTTGTTGTGGAGGCCGCCGCGAAGAGCGGAGCCCTCATAACGGCAGCCCGCGCGCTCGAACAGGGACGCGAGGTCTTCGCCGTGCCCGGTCCCGTTGACGAGCCACTGTCGGCCGGACCCAACCGACTGATCAAGGCGGGAGCGAAGCTCACTGAGGACGCGGGAGACGTCCTGGATGAACTCGAGAGGGCCTGGGGGCCGTTTCCCGTGTCGAGGTCCGGTTGGTTGACCTCGGGCAGCGCGCACAAGGACGCTCCGCGGCAGTCCGACGCGAACATGGAAGCCCCGCGGCAATCCGACGCGGACGCGGAGCTTCCCCTTTCCCGTCGCGTGCTGTCACTTCTGTCGCTCAAGCCGGTGACGGTCGACGACCTCGTGGCCGGGACGGGAGCGCCCGTGGCGCTCGTGCTCTCGACACTTCTGAAACTGGAACTCGCGGACGAGGTCCGGTCTTCACCGGGGGGGCGCTTCGTTCTGGGCAGCAGGGCGAGAGGGCGCGCCGGACGCGGGTAGGAGGAGAACGGATGGCCGCAGAACGACGGGCGAAGGTGGCCTTGGCGCGCTGCGAGACCTACGAGCGAGACGACGTGTCGAGAGCCGTCGGGGAGGTCCTCGACCACCTGGGAGGCATGGCGCAATTCGTCTCGCGTGGCGAGAAAGTTCTGTTGAAGCCCAATCTCCTCGCGGCCAAAGATCCCGACCGCGCGATAACCACGCACCCCGCCGTGATCGAGGCGGTCATCGAAGCGGTCAGAGAGGCCGGCGGCGAGCCCTCGATGGGCGACAGCCCCGGAGGAGCGCTCCGCGGGATCGAGCGCGTGTGGCGCAACACCGGGCTCAAGGAACTTTCCGACAGGACCGGCGTTCCTATCAGCAACTTCGAGGCCTCAGGGGCGCGAGAGGTCGAGGGCGAGCTCAGGTCGTACATGATCGCCCAGCCGGTTCTCGACGCCGACGTCATCATCGGTCTCCCGAAGATGAAGACTCACGTTCTCACTCTCTACACCGGGTGCATCAAGAACATGTTCGGCGCGATACCCGGGTTCGCGAAGGGACGCCTTCACAGCATCGCGCCCAGGGCCGTGCCGTTCAGCAGACACGTGGTGGACGTCTTCTCCCTCGTCCAGCCCAGGCTTCACATTATGGACGCGGTCGTCGCCATGGAGGGGAACGGGCCCTCGGGCGGCAAGCCCAGGAAGGTCGGGGCCATCATAGGCGGCACTGACGCAGTGGCCGTTGACACCGTCGTAGCCGGAATGATGGGATACCGGGACGGACAGGTTCCCACCATCCGTTTCGCCGCCGCGAAGGGCCTCGGGACCAGACGGCGCGAGGACATCGAGATCGTCGGTGAAGACCCCCTGAGCTTCGATCTCGGGGGGTTCGAACTGCCCGGCACGACGATGCTCAACCTGCTCCCCGGTCCCGTCGTCAAGGCGCTCAGACCCTGGATATGGATCTGCCCGGAGATGTCGAAGGAGCGTGGCTGCCGCGCGGAAGCGTGCGCGCTCTGCGTAAGAAGCTGCCCCGTCGAGGCGATCGAGATGACCGAGTCGGGCCCCGTCGTTGACCGGAAGAAGTGCGTCGAGTGCCTCTGCTGCCACGAGGTGTGTCCGGAGGACGCGGTGGAGATCAGATTCTCCTGGTTGGCCAGCAAGTTCGTTTGACGCGTCAGACGCGACCTCGCGGGAGCGCCGACGTTCCCGCTCGTCAGGAGTGCGCATGCCGAGGTCAAGGAAGATCACAGTACAGCACAGGCTGGAGTACGCGGCCGGGCGAGCGGCGCAGGCCGCGATCTGCGCGCTTCCCGCAGCATGGGCGCGCGGGGTGGGCGCTGCGCTCGGCGGCTTTGCTTTCTCCGTGCTCAGACTGCGCCGGGGCGTCGTGATGCAGCACCTGGAGAGGGTCTTCGCGGGCGAACGGAGCCACGAAGAACTCGTCAGGATCGCGCGCGAGTCGTACAGGAACTTCGGTCGCATGACGTTCGAGTACATGCGCTTTCCCCGCATGACGCCGCAGGATGTCGAGGCGCTGATCACCGTAACCGGGGGAGAGCACATCGACGCGGCGCTCGAGGACGGCAGGGGCGCCATACTCGTGGCCGGCCATTTCGGGAACTGGGAGACCCTGGCGATGCTCGCGTGCAAGGGTTATCCAATGACGTTCCTGGTCGGCGAACAGCACAACATTCTCGTCGATGGGCTGATGAACCGGCTGCGCGCGCGTTTCGGCGGCGAACTCGTGCCGGTGACCGGCAATCTCATGGGGGTTCTGCGCGCGCTCCGCGGCAACAGGGTCGTCGCGATGCTTTCCGACCAGGACGCCGGCAGGAACGGGGTCTTCGTGGAGTTTCTGGGGAAGCCCGCGTCGACGCCGTACGGTCCCGGGCGCATGTCCGAGAGCACCGGCGCGCCGCTTCTGCCGTGCGCCATCGTAAGGCGCGGGGGAGGGGCCCACGAGATAGTAGTCTGCCCGCCCGTCGCGTTCCCCTCCAGTGATCTTCCCAAGAAGGAGAGGGTCAGGGTTCTGACACAGGGCTACACGGCGGTCTTCGGGCAGTTCATCCGGCAGTGCCCGGACCATTACTTCTGGATGCACAAGAGGTGGAAGACGCGCCCTCCCGAGGGGGACGGGTCCGCAGCCGGCGGGAACAAGGACGGGACCGCGGACGAGCAGCCGCGCCCCGGCAGGGGCGAGTAGCCGCGGCTGGGTCACGGCGAGGCGCGCGTGCCCGGCCGCGCGACAGCAACCGCCGTCACGGCGTGAGTCACCACAGAAGTACGCGAAAGGAGCCGCCCCTCGGGCGGCTCCTTTCTTGTGCCCTGCATCGCTCTTGTACCGGGCCTTCTAGTTGCCCCAGCCGACCGAGAGG
>JBDRFG010000120.1:0-6586 GCA_043819135.1 Candidatus Eiseniibacteriota bacterium
CATGGGTGATGCTTCCTTCCAGGGCATCCTGGCACCTCCTTCCTTGGGCGGAATGGTAGTGCCTAGATTATCCCAGTTAGGTATGGAAGTGTCACCCATGTACCCGGACCGAAGTGTTACCCATGTACCCGGATCATACCATGATGTGTGCTAACTGGCGTATGCAGACGACGAGCCTGGCTGTCACGCCGACTGGGAGGGAAGCGCCTTCAGCGGCGGCACTCACCCCTCCGTCCTGTGTCCCCGCAGTGGACCGCCCCCTTCTGAAGATGCCGCCGCAGTTCTACGCGCGCAACACCGCATCAACCTGTGAGTATGCCCCAGCGGTTTCACAGGTGTCCGCAGTCCGAAGAGCGTCCACTACGGGACGCCAACACAGAGAGACCCGCCCACAAGGGTGGGTCTCCCCATATCTATGCGCGACGGCAGCCAATGCCGCTGGGGCGTCGATCCTGCCATTGTTGAGAGCGCCGACCGGTCGTGATACAGTTATGGTGTCTCTGGCGCACGCGCTCGAACGGTGGCTGCCGGAGACCACGCTAGTGACCACGGCACACTCGCGCGCGGCCTATGCGCGACCCGCCGGCCGACAGCGACCTGAGGCGTCTGGCACATGGGGGTGGTCCACACCGGGAAGACAGGACGGCAGTCGATCAGGCGAGCCATACCACTCGCGATAGCGGTGTGCGCGATTGTTGTGCTCGGTGCTGAAGTTGTGCGCCTGCGACGGCAGCTGCCGCAACCGCAACCGGAGCGGCTCCACGAACTTCCGACCGGCGCGCATCGCGCCGGCATCACGCCCGAGGTGGAGCGCGAACTGGAGCGCATCGCGACGCTCGGGTATGTCGCCGGAAGCGAAAGGGCGCCCAGCACCACCGGAGTCTTGAGGCACGACCGGGACGCCGCTTTCGCCGGCCTCACGCTCTACACGTGTGGGGGCGGACCCGAGGCCTTCCTAATCGACATGGAGGGCAACGTCGTTCACTCGTGGGTCTCTCCCGGGTCGATGTACTGGGCCAGAGCCTTCGTTTTTCCGAACGGCGATCTTGTCGCCATCGAAACCCACCCCCCTGGTGTGGTAAAGCTTACCAGCGACTCGGAATTGTTGTGGCGATACGACGGGGATGCACACCACGACTTCGCGGTCATGCAGGATGGTTCGGTGTACGTGATAGTCAAGGAGGCGATCACTCGTCCGAACATCCTGGATGGCGCTCCTTTGCTGGACGACAATATCGTACTGCTTGACCCGACGGGACGAGAGGTAGAGCGCGTCTCGCTCCTCGAAGCATTCGAGAAGACGGAGATGGGCCGGCAATGGTTGACCGACCACCCGCTACCAGACGACGGGGACATTTTTCATACGAACTCGGCTCAGATGCTCGGTGACGGCGAGGCCACGCACATCCTGCTCTCGATACGGAGCATCCACACTATCGCGATTCTGGATCTGAATGCCCGCGAGATCGTCTGGGCGATTGATGGCCCTTGGTACAAGCAGCACGAAGCTCAGTTCGTTGGCGAGAACCTGTTGCTGTTTGACAATCTCGGGCTCTCGAGAGCACTTGGTGGCGCTGGGCAATCCCAAGTGCTCGAGATCGACGTGCGAACTCACGAGTTGGTCTGGTCCTATACGGAACCTGGATTCTTCACTCAGGGAGCCGGTTCTCAGCAACGTCTACCCAACGGCAATACGCTCATTACCGAGAGCATCCACGGGAGGATAATCGAGGTTACCCCCGACGGACATATTGTCTGGGAGTACATCAATCCTCTTACCCTGGAGAGCGATCCGGACCTGATTCTCGCGATACTGCGAGCAGAACGGATTCCGGCCAGCCCCGCCCGAGAGTGGGCAGCCGGACGCAGGGCACCGTCGGAGGACTGACTGGGCCCAATCGCCGCGTCGGGGCTCCCGGATGACTGCTATCTCGGAGATCCACCTGAGAGCGTGGTTCCAACTGTCACACATTAGGGACGCCAGCAGAGAGAGACCCACCATTCGGCGAACTCTCTCATATTGGCCCAATGGAAACTACCGATCCGTCTGCTATGGCACACGCCTCCGTTGCGCCCATCACACACCGGTGATAGGCTGGCAGCGGAGTGAACCGGCACCTCCCACCCCTCGGTTCAGGGAGGATCGTGAACGTGAGCGAAGACAGAAGCAGACGCCTGGCGGTCGTGATCCCGCTCGTGCTGGCTGCTGCGGCGTTCGCCTTCCACCTCAATCTCTCTTTCAAGCTGGATAGCCTCGAGGGCTTCGCCGTGCTCAACACGTTCTTCGGGGCAGACCCGAACCATGTTGTCGAGGCGTTCAGCGGGGGGGAGGACGGGGGAACTTCGCGCACCCAAATCTCGGTCACTTCTTCAGCCTGCCCATCCGGCTGATCGCAGGGCTCCATGCTCTCGCGACATCCGGCCGGGGCGCCGAAGAAGAGCTACGCTTCTTCCTGGCTCTCCTCGTTACTCCGCTGGCCGCAGCTCTCCAGTGCTACGTCACGTTTCGGCTCTTCGTCCGCATCGGTTCCTCCATTCTGCTGGCGACCCTCATGACGCTGCTTGGCCACGTGTCTTTCAGCCAGTTCATCTTCGGGAGCATGCCCGAGTCGTTCTGCCTGACGGGGCTGGCTCTCGCGGTCATGTTCCTTCTCGCGGCCCGACCCGGAGCGGACGCGTGCGGAGCGCGTCGGATGGACGGCGGCAGGGATCTTCGCGGTCGGCGTCACCATCACGAACGTTGTGCCTCTTGCCATCCTTCACTTCATGAGGGAGCGGACGCTGGAGAATCGCCCGGGGCAGGCGGTGAGGCAGACCGCGACACTCGTCGTTCTGGTGCTCATCGTCGTACTCGCCCTGCGCACAACGATCAACGCCATCTCGGACGCGCCCCCCGCCGATCTGCGCGAGAGGGATTACGTGGTCTCCTACCTCGTTCCGGATCCGCTCCGACATGCTGCGATGTTCGGGTCGGCGATCATGAACGGCCTGGCGCCTTCCCGCGGGATTTGGATCATCAAGAACGTCCGCTGGAGGGGTGAGGGGTTCCCCTATCAGTTCACGATGCAGACCCCTCGGTTCCGCTCGCCTCGTAACCTCCTCGGAATCTCGCTCCTGGTCCTCCTCACGGTAGGTTTCTTCAGGCTGCGGTCGTCCGACTCCCGGCTCGCGCGGCTGTGCGGAGCTGCCTTGTCGATCCTCGGGTTCAGCTGGCTGCTGCACTCGTTCTGGGGGGAGGAGCAGTTTCTCTACTCCCAGCACTGGCACGTTGCCCTCCTTGTTCTGATAGGGGGGCTCGTTCTGAGTGTCGATGGGCGCAGGAGGCAGATCGGGACCGCGCTCATCGCGGCCGCCGTCCTCTACGTCGGAGTCAGTAACATCTACGCTCTCAGCAGAATGATCGTGCTCATGGGGGGCTGGGCGACGCGCGCCCCGCCGGGCTAGGGGCGCGCATCGTCTCCCGGGTTCCACGCCTCCAGTGCGGAGTCGCCGATCCCTCGGAGGTCATATTGTCTGTGGCGCTCTCTTTAAGGTGTCGACAAGCGCAGTGGAGTTCCCGGACCCCCCGCTCAATCTGGTTCCAACTCCCAGGTATCAGTGACGCCACAACAGAAACCCCGCCAAACGGCGGGCTTTCGCTTGCTCTTGTCTAACGAATACTCCGGATCCATCGGGTTCGACCGCCCCGCGCGCCGAACGTCGCGCCCTGACAGAAGAGGCCGCGTCAGCGGCCATCCTTGGGCAAGGGTGGCGCGGGCGCGTGAGCGCCCGACGCCAGCCAAGCCCGTTGGGGACGCCTTCCTCCATTGCCGACCTCAATTCACCTTGACCTATCGCGCCACCGGTAGTAGCGTGCCCTTGAAGCTCGGACTGTAGCGACTTCGGAGGTGCGCGATGCGACGGATTGTCCTGCTGTGCTTGGCAACGGCCTTGGTTCTGGTGTCTCTTGCAGCACACGCCGAGGCGATCCAGGGGATCCGAGAGCAGCGCCCGAACCTCGTGTTCGGCGAGATCGGCGGCAAGGCCATCATCTTCAGCGCGGGGTACGAGCGGTATCTCAGCAACCGGTTCGGACTCGGCGTCGGCGGCGTTGGCTGGGGCGCGAGCGGCGGGGGCATCGGCCTCTTCCCGGTCTATGTGTCGTTCATACCGGTGGGTGACGTTCACAGCGTGTACCTGTCCGCGGGCGTCACCTACTTCGCGGGCGTCGGCAATTGGACCGGGGACGGTTGGTCGGACTGGTTCGGGACCTTCTCAGCGGGCTATCACTATCAGTCTGAAGGTGGCTTCTTCGTGCGACCCACCATGAATATGCTATACAAGGGCGAGGGCTTCCTGGTGATACCTGGCATCGCACTTGGCGGGTGCTTCTAGTCGTCTCGACTCGGCCTCCGAGTCACCGAGGAGGCGACGTTCTCAATCCGTAAGAGGGGCCTTCAGATGCGCCCGCGCCGGCGCGGGCGTCGGCGAGACTCTGTACGAGGCGGGTAGGTACGAACTGGTCGTGGATTGGTACCGGCGGCTGGGGAACGAGGACGCGCGAATCCCACACGCGGAACTGCTCGCCGGCCGCTCTCTCTTCAGACTCGAGCGCTACGACGACGCAATCGGCCTGCTCAGCTCGCTGCATCGTCGCCAAGTACCTCTTGCTCAGGCCGGCGAGGCATCCTACTATGTCGGCCTATCGCAGGTTCGCTCCGGAAAACTCCAACAGGCTGAGGGCTCTCTTGCACTTGTCGGCGACAGGCCTCCCTACTCGGACAGGGCACGCAGGTACCTCGACGTGCTTCGCAGCGAACCGCTCCCGAGCGGGAAGAACCCCGGCGTGGCCGCGGCTCTCGCCGTCGTTCCCGGTGCGGGCTATGCCTGTGCGGAGTAGTCCGGACGACTGCCGGTCCGGCGCGCTCGACGAGTTGCAGTCCCACCGGACGGGATGAGGAGGAGCAGCAGAAGTGAACATCGCGAATCTCCTGTACGCACCGTTCGGTAACAACATCGTGATCGGACCCCACATCCGGCGTCAGCTCGAGCACCTGAAGGAGGTGCTTCCTCCCAGCTACCTCAGGCGTCGCATGGATGATCTGGGTTGCGGTGACGGCAGAGTTACCGTTCTTCTGAATGAGGTCTTCCAGCCGGTCAGACTCAGGGGGTTCGACATCAGCCCCGCGCTTGTGCGCATGGCCAGAACCAGAGGGGTCGATGCCGAGGTTCTGGACCTGGAGTGCGATGTGCCGCGGGGCGAGCTGGCAGTTCTTTGGGGGGTTCTCCACCATCTCGACGATCCCCACAGCTGCCTCCGTCGAGTCCAGGACAACTACGATCTGGTCTGCGTGCGGGAGCCGCTCAGTGGGCCGTCGCGAGTCTGCTTCGAGCTCGGTTCTCCACTGGCGGAAGACGAACTCGCAGCCCTCCTGAGCGACTCACTGCCGGGGGCACAGGTCCTTGGCTGCCACGACTCTCTATTCGCTCTTCTGGACACGAGCGACGAGTCGTCCGCTGAGCGGGTCTCTCACCCAGTGCCTCCCGAAGCGGTCCCGGTGTGATATGAGACGGGGCGTCGGCCGCTTCTCTCGATGGGAGCCCAGCGTCTTCACGGAGGGCAGCGCCTTGCGCTCGCGCGTTCTGGGTCTCTTCCCACTACTCCTCTTCATCATCGCAATCCCGTCTCCTGCGCGTGCCGATGAGCACTCGTCGCGCCCGACCGTCGGTCTGGTCCTGAGCGGCGGGGGCGCTCGCGGTGCCGCACACGCCGGCGTGCTCGAGGTCCTTGAAGAGCTCCGGATACCGGTAGACTGCATTGCGGGCACGAGCATGGGCTCCGTAGTTGGCGGGCTCTACGCGTGCGGTCTGTCCCCCCAGGAGATAGAGGCCAATCTGAGGGCTATCGACTGGGACGATGTGTTCGATGACAGTCCTCCGAGGCGGCACCTTCCGTTCCGGCGGAAGCAGGTGGATCAGGTGGCCCTGTTCGGCTTCGAGCTCGGCCTGGGCCGGCGCGGACTCGAGTTCCCCGCGGGCCTTGTTGCCGGACAGAAGCTGGGCTATCTCCTCGAGGCGCTGACCCTGCGCTCCGCCGACGCCGCGAACTTCGACGAACTGCCCATTCCCTTCCGCGCGGTGGCGACCGACATCGATACCGGCGAGAGGGTGGTCATGTGGAAGGACAATCTCGCAGACGCGATGCGCGCGAGCATGGCCGTTCCGGGCGCGTTCACTCCCGTCGGTCGTGACGGGATGACGCTCGTCGACGGTGGACTTGTGTGTAATCTGCCCGTTGATCTGGTTCGATCCATGGGCGCCGATGTCATCATAGCGGTCGACATATCCCCCCAAACAGGTGCTTCCCAGGAGACCGCATCCGCTGCCACGATCCTCGTGCAGAGTCTCTATCTTCTCATGGATCAGAATGCGCAGCAGCAGGGCGAGCTTCTGGGCACCGCGGACGTCCTGGTCGTTCCCGATCTGGGTGACATGAATCCCGCGGACTTCCGTGCCGTGCCCTCGGCCATCGATGCAGGAGAGGAGGGCGCTCGCCTGGCGGCCGCGTCGGGTGTCTACTACTGCCGCATGACCGCGGCGGACTTCG
>JBDRFG010000121.1:0-9621 GCA_043819135.1 Candidatus Eiseniibacteriota bacterium
CTCCGTGGATGAACTTCATGTAGAGGGCGTGACCGAGGACGAAGCGGATGTTCTCGTGGGCGCAGAGGTCGGCGAGCCAGTACCAGGTGAAGACGCACTCGGTGCCGACGACGAGATCGTCGCGGTATGGTTCGATGGCCCTGAGGAATGGTTCCGGTCTGGCGGGCAGGTTGCGGTGCAGGAGCACCTGGGCGTCGTGATCGATGACACAGAGGTACATCGATCTGGCGTGCAGATCGACGCCGCAGTAGTGCTTGTGTTGCTCGGCATAGAATCCCATGGGGCCTTCTCCTTTCTGGTTGGTTGCCAGGCGTTGTGCACTACGTCAGCATACCCAAGTGGTAGGCTGAGGGGGAGGCCTCAATAAGTATCAGGCGTATGCACCCGACGAGCTTGGGTGTCACGGGGTCTGCAAGGGGGGCGTCCGCTTCGCGTCCGCCAGCACACCCCGCGCCACCCTTAACGCTCGCGGGTGATACGCGGTCCGTTAGACAGCAGGCGGACGATTCCCCCGGCCGCTCCGGAAGCCGTGGGGACAGAGGAAGACGGAGGTGTCCTGTCGAACTCCTGGGGCCGCTCTCGAAAGGGGGTGTACGCATGAACCCAACACGGAGTCTTGGCGTGGTCGCGCTTGCGCTGCTCCTTAGCTCGACAGTCTGCGGAGCAGCTACGATCCGCGTACCAGAGGACCATGGCACGATAGGCGAGGCGGCAGGCGTCGCCGTGCTCGGCGATACGATTGTCGTCGCCAGCGGAACATACTCCGAGCACGGCATTGCCCTGCGAAGCGGTGTCTGTCTGATGGGCGAAACCGGTGATGCCGCCGACGTGTCCATCGACGCTTTCTCGCAAGGCCGGATCCTCTCCATCGACGACTCGGCCGGTAGCGGTGAGACTGTGCTGACTGGCCTCACGTTCGAGGGCGGTCTCTCGATAACCGGCGGCGCTCTGCTGGGCTGCGGCACCATGAGGATGATCGACGTTGTCTTCCATGGGAACGTGGCTGATCAGGGCGGCGCGATTGCGTGTGCGGCAGGGTCCATTCTGGAGCTCGAGCACTGCTCCTTCATCACCAACTGGGGCTGGATCGACGGTGGTGCCATCTTTGCCGAAGGGCTTCATCTCAGAGCTTCCGCGTGCGACTTCATCAACAACCACGCGGGTCAGTCCAGCGCTGAGCCGGGACGCGGTGGTGGCATCTGCATGTTGGGAGGCGAGTCACAGTGTCTCCTGGCGGACGTCGCATTCTTCTGCAACCAGATAAACTTGAGCGTCGGACTGTGTGGATGGGGCGGTGGCATCTATGTTGAGAGCAGCGACGTCGTAGTAACAGGCTGCACGTTCTGGGACAACACCGCCGCATACGGGTCCGACGTATACGCGGAGTCCGGCCTAATCGAGAACACCATCATGGCGTTCTCGGACGGTGTGTTTCTCTCCTGGTACGGGAGCGCGCCCCAACTCACATGCTGCAACCTGTTCCCGGGCGGCTGGTACGGCGACATCGCGGATCAGCTCGGAATCAACGGGAACATCTCTGAGTGGCCGGATTTCTGCGAATCGCTGGCAGAACCCCCTTGGGCGCTCGACTACGATTCGCCCTGCGCGCCCGCCAACAGCGGAGGCTGCGGCCTCATCGGTGCCGCCGACGTGGGGTGCTATAATATCTCGGTGACCACGCCGACGAGCTGGGGGGCACTCAAATGCTTGTACAAGTAGGTCCGGGGCTCGCCGAATCGCGCCTGCTGTCTAACTAGCGTATGCACCCGACGAGCTTGGGTGTCACGGCGTCTGCAAGGGGGGCGTCCGCTTCGCGTCCGCCGGCACACCCCGCGCCAGCCTTAACGCTCGCGGGTGATACGCGGTCCGTTAGGCCGCAGGAGATAGCGATTGCTGGCTGTTAAGGTCGAGGTCTGGCCATACGGGATTGGAGAGCAGGCTCCGGTTGTAGGCATCGCCCAGATCATCAGTGACGCTTCGGGCGACAACGAGGTCGGGCACTACCACGTTCTATGTAGAACCGAGTGTGAGGTTTCGTGAACTCAGCAATGTGCAGCTGACTGCCCTGCCGCTGCTTTTCGTGTGGAGCCAACCCCTAGACGAGGAGGATAGGATGGCTGATTGGGGGCCATGGGTTGTTGGGCCGCTTGCTGCCGCACTCCTGGCAGCGCTTACGGGAGGCATCGCATTTCGTCTTGGTGCGAAGTGGTCTGGAAGATCTGACTACACCTACTGGAATGGCGTCAGACATGCGTTCTTGGTGGCGTTGGCGGTTTGCGTGATCGCCGTGCTCGCGGAGTTGCTTCTGGGAGACGCTGCTGGGGCCATCATACTCCTAGCTTGGCTGATCCTAGTTACTCTACTAGTGCGCAAGATACTCGATCTTGGTGTAGGACGCTCAGTGCTAGTCTCTCTCATTTGGCTGGGTCTGCTGATCGTCATCTCAATGGTCCCGACCATGATTATCATGATGCTGAGGCTGCCGTAGGTACTGGCGAGCTGCGTGCTGACGGCCTGTGTCGTCTGAGGCTAGACCTGGACGATGACATAGCAGTACTTGGAGTGATGGACAGCAGGTGCGTCACCCTGACAGTCTTGCGGGTCTCAGCGGCTGCAAGGCAATCGCCGCGCCGGCCCACGGGTGACGCCACCATTGCTTTGCCAGGAGTCACGCCTGCAGCGCTTGTGATCGAGCCACTGGAGAGTGAGTCACCGAACGGAGGTGTGCCCGAGACTACGTAGGTGGCAGTCACTGCGGCCTAACATCCTCTAAGCCGTTGCCAGCCCTTTCTTGGAGTAGTCAACGTCGCCCCAGGTAGCTGTGATCATGGCTTTTGCCTCCGTTTTGCTGATGGGGTTGCCCGACAGATCGCGGAAGACGTAGTGCGGTCGGGTGGTCTTTCTGGCCTCCGCTTGCTTGAGCTCTTTCATGAGCTGATGGATCCTGGGGAGGAGCTTGGCGTTGGCGACGGCACAGACGGCCTGGGTGTGGGTGTGTCCGGCGCGGCGTCTCTTGTGATAGAAGGCGGCCATTTCGAGGTCCCACTTGTATGCGTTCTCGGCCGCGAGATAGAGGCATCGCTTGTAGCGGTTGCAACTCATCTTTGACATTGGCATAGGCGAGGATGCGTGGTCACCGGTCTTCTTGACTGAGGGATAGAAGCCTGCGAAGCCCTTGTGCTGGTTGAGGGTTTCGAAGCGGTCGATGTCGCCGACACAGGTACGGATGCCGGCCGCGAGGATGTGCCGGATACCCGGGAGGGAGATGAGAGAGTCGTGGGGGTCAAGTCTCTTGTTGAGGTCCTTGATCTCGTGCGCGAGCAGGTCTCGACGTTGCTCTTCTCGTTCGAGCTGATCGAGCTCCCAGTTGATGTCGTCCTTAAGGATCCTTTCATCGAAGGGCATGGCGCCTGCATCGCGGACGGGTCGGTAGAGGTCGACGGCGTCGCTGCATGCCCGGAAGAGCTTGTCGAGTGTGTCAGGTTCGATGTTGCCTCGATAGCGTCTCTGGAGGAACTGTCCGAGTCGTTTCTTTCCGAGTCTGAGGACAGTTCTGGGGTCGACGTAGGCACGTAGGAAGGCGCGTCCGGCCTCGTTGAGGAGGAAGCCGTCTGGGAGGTTCGTAAGGCCCGGATTGACGGCTTCGCAGAGGTCCTGTATGCGCTGCTTGCGTCTGGCGAGAGAGTCGACGACGCGATCGCGCTGTCTGACGATCTGGTCGAGACGTGCCTGAACACCTTGAGGTAGGAAGACCTGGGCGGTATCCTTGGGGTAGTTCCTGAGGCACCGCGCGAGTGTGAGGGCGTCGATGCGGTTGGTCTTGTTCCTGCGATGCCCCGCCTCTCGTGTCTTCTTGACGCGATAGGCCGAGGGTCTGTAAACGCGGAAGCCCTTGGCCTTGAGAACGGCCGCGACAGGGATCCACGCTCTTCCCGGCGAGTCGATGACGAAGTCGACGGATTCTTCGTCCTTGCGCACAGCCTCGATCTTCCGGAAGAGCTTGTCGAAGCCCTGGGGTGAGGAAGTGAAGCGGAAGCCGCGTCCGATCTCAAGTCCGGTGTCACGTCTGAGGATGACGGCGTCGTGTGCGCTCTTTCGGCCGAGGTCGATGCCGACGATGAGAGCCATAGGAGGTGCTCCTTTCTAGAGAGGTGGGAGAAGGACAGAGACTTCGGTCGAGTTCCTTCGACCTCCACGGGTTCCGGGTCAGGGTTCAGCCAGTGTCGCGTCTGATACGGGGCGACCGATGGTCCGGTCCCACCAATCCTCTAAATCGGAGCCACCCACAGAGGTGAAGGGGGGCAATGTTAGGCCCGTGGCAGCTGCTTCCACAGCTCCACACTGGCGTGTATCCGCCCTCCTTCGACCTCTGGAGATAGTAGACTGAGCACCGCGGAGACCAAAGGACCTCTTCCGCTCCACACATGAGTCCGGAAGGCCTCTGAACAGCATACGACTGACGTATGCACCCGACGAGCTTGGCTGTCACGCCGGCTGCATGCGCACCCGTCGCGCCAGCCTTGACGCTCGCGGGTGATACGGGAGGCGTTAGCCAGCGTCATCTCCTACTGAGGGATCATGGACAAGAAGCCCGAACAGAAGCCCATAACGTTCTCGATTCCCATCGACAAACTCGGTCCTCCAGGGCACGAGGGCAACCTGATTCTCAGCTTCGCGAACGAATCCGATGACCGCACAGAACGAGAGCGGATGACTGACTCGACCGAGAGGGAGTTCGACGTCATGTGTGTACTGAACCGGCGTCCCGATTCGTCGAGGAGCTTGCAGGCCGGCATAGCGCCCTCCGACGGGGACTCCTTCCTTCTCGTGCCGGATGCCGTCGAGTCCGTCTTCCTCGACACTACGGCTGGCCGGGTCACTCTGTCGAAAAACGAGCGTGGGGAGCTCGCTGGGGCGAGAATGAAGTGCGCGGCCACGTCTCACTCCCGGGCACTGGACACACTCAATCAGGCACTTGCGCCTTGGTTGGACTACTACTCCTTCAAGGCGAACGTCCCGGTCGTCATCGGAACATTGCACAGCATCGACGTCAAGAATCGCACAGCATCCACGAGCTTCGTGTCGCCTCACAAGTCCGTGGTCGTGCCGGAGGGTGTCGGCGAGATGAGCCCAGAGATCCAGCCGATCTATGCCCTCTATCGAGAGGCGAAGAACACGTCGAGCAACTTCTACAAGTTCCTGTGCTACCACCGCATACTTGAGGGAATCTATGGCGGGGGAAAACTCCGAGCCAATCTGATGCGGTCGGCTCGAAGAGCAGGAGTCAACATAGTCTGGCCGGCCGACCGCGTACCTCCGACACTCGGAACCGACGGCTTGCCGGCGGACTTCGTTGGTCGTGCCATCAGCGATGTCTTCAACAGAGAGCTCACAAGCGAGTACAGGCGGAACGTCGCCCATTTCAGAGCCAAGGATGGCACCATCCTGAATCCCAGCAGCTACTCGTGGAACTCAAAGTTCGCGCAAGTGGTTCGTGTATCGGAGGCTTGCGCAAGAACGGCCATGGAATCCTATGAGAAGGCGCTGGAAGAGCTGGAACGCGGTACGATAAGAGATGACGCTGGCTAACTGACGTATGCACCCGACGAGCTTGGGTGTCACGGCGTCTGCAAGGGGGGCTGCCGCTTCGCGTCAACCGGCACACCCCGCGCCACCCTTGACGCTCGCGGGTGATACGGGTGGCGTTAGGCCTTCGCCAAGAGGGAGATGTGTGTGAATACGGTATTCGTCTTTGGGGCAGGTGCATCGAAGGCAGCGGGAGCACCGCTGATGTCGGGTTTCTTGGACGAGGCGGAGCGCCTTCACCGGATGCAGCACAGCGGCATAGCTGACTCCAAGGAGGCCTTTGCCGACGTGTTCTCTGCTATGGACGAACTCCAGTACGTCTACGCGAAGTCAGATCTCGAGCTCGACAACATCGAGCACCTCTTCGGCGCCATCGAGATGGGGCTTACGCTCGGCAGGTTGGGTTCTCGGTCAACACGCAAGCTCAATGCACTCCGAGAGAACCTCATTACCGTCATTCTGAGGACGCTGGAGTTCACCATGAACTTCCCCGTCGTCGATCAGCACATCTATCCCGGTCCACCTTACGACGACTTCATGCAGATGCTGTCCGATGGAGATGGCGTCCGCTCCAACACGGATCGTCACAAGCTCTCGTTCATCACATTCAACTACGACCTGGCGCTCGACTACTCGCTCCATCACCAGGGCTACCGATTCGGGTACTGCCTCGACGGCAAGTTGCCGGCCGGTTTGACTCCGCTACTTAAGCTCCACGGGTCTCTGAACTGGGCCATGTGCAAGAAGTGCAAGTCGATTGTCCCCTACCACGTCCGGGACGTGCACTTCAGACTCAACCCGACGACTGAGAACGTTCACTTCAACGTCACCAGCCTTCTCTCAGGTATGAAGCACTGCGACAAGGCAATGGCAGGAGTCCCTGTTCTCGTGCCGCCAACCTGGAACAAGGGCAAGTACCCGAAGCAGATTGTGAAGGTGTGGCAGCGTGCGGCCAGCGTTCTCGCAGACGCGCAGAACATCTTCGTAGTAGGCTACTCATTCCCTGAGTCTGATGCGTTCTTCAGGTACCTTTTTGCTCTAGGCACTCTGAGTGACACACGCATTCATAGGTTGTGGGTGTTTGATCCAGACGAGAATCACTCGGTGGAGCAACGCTACAGGACACTGATCGGGAGAAGTGTGCAACGGCGGTTCCAGTTCCACAATCTGACGTTCGAGGAAGCGGTACCTGAGATAGGGAAGGCCTTGGCGAAGGCCTAACTGACGTATGCACCCGACGAGCTTGGCTGTCACGCCGGCTGCATACGCACCCGTCGCGCCAGCCGTGACGCTCGCGGGTGATACGGGTGGCGTTAGGTTGCGCCTGAAGGAGATAGAACGTGGCACATGTAGTCGACGAGACCTATCTGCCATTCACTGATGATGAGCTGCGTCCTCATTTCATTGCGGACGTGGAGGGGCAGATAGCGTACTACCGGAAGAGCGCAGACCGCTACCACGAGTTTCTCTCCGAGCATCCAGACACCTCCGGGATTCCGCTGACCAGAGCCCGCGCACCTCGTCAGATCGAGACGGACGAGAGATTCTGGACCATCACGGCTCTCAAGCGGCTCTTCGATGACTCGTCACGCGACTCACTCCTCACTGCCCTGCTGAAGGAGACGTTCGGCGATGCCCCGCCAGTCCCAGGCTTGGGTTCGTGGCGGGAGTGCCTCTCCGGTGACCTGAGGCTGTACTTCGAGGCATGTCTACCATCTCCTCCGAGCTACGTGGAGTGGCTACGCACGAATCTGCCATCTCAGCAAGTCGTGCCCTACGTGCGCGACGCGGCTCGGCGCGAGAGCGCCCGTACACTGGAGGGGGCGACTCACGTAGACGCCCTGTTCCTGAATCTATCGAACGGCTTCGCCTGGCTCATAGAAGCCAAGGTGCTGTCTGATGTGTCCTATTCCATCTCATTCGACAGCTACCGCAATCAGATAGCGCGCAACTTGGATGTGATGCTCGACAACATGTCCCAACCCGGTGCTGGACTTGAGGCAAGGAACCCTAGTCGCAGTCTCTTTGCCCTGCTCACGCCAGGCGGCTTCAAGCGCAATCCGAGTTCCAGGTTGTACGGCTGGCTCATTCAGGAGTACCAGAGCGATCCGAAGTCACTCCGGCGTGATCTCGGACACAGGAACGAGTTCGATTGGACTGGTCTCTCGAAGCGGATAGGGTGGTTCACGTTCGACGATGTTGAGAAGCTGAGGCCGGGTACCTGTACTTGGCCGCTGTAGAAGGGCGCAGGATGGAGGTGGGGTGGTGTCAGAGTGTCATAAGCTTGGACGCTTCGTGCGACACTCCGGAGTGATGCTGGCTGCCACCGCAATCCTGGTGGTAGCAGGCACAGGGTGTCACTCGGGTCCGTCTGGGCCATCGGGAATCGACTGCTACTTCACGGGTATCACCGAGGTCACAGCCGACGGGATTGTCATCTCTGAAGATCCGGATGACTGGTGCTCGGGCGAGATCTTCGAGTCGTACATTCTGTTCGGGTACCCGAACCCGGTTACAGACATCACGAAGATCGCCTACTCGACCCCAGTCGAGGGTCCCGTCCGGATACGAGTGATTGCACAGGGCTGCATTCCCGTTCGCACTCTCTTGGATACAGAACTGGACGCCGGATCCACCGGATTCGTCGTGTGGAACTGTACGAACGAGTCGGGAACCCGAGTCCGGCCTGGGATCTATCGATGCTTGCTCGAGGCAGATGGTCTGCAGTGCTACGGCGATCTGATGGTCTTGGACCAGCACGCAAGTGTAGGGGGCTAGCGTCTTGCGCAACCTAACGTGCGAATTCACCCGACGAGCTGGTCTGTCGCGCCGACTGCACCTGGCGCCTTCGCGCCAGACGCACCCGTCGCGCCAGCCTAGCGCTCGCGGGTGATTCGCGAGGCGTTAGGTTGCACTAGCGGAGGAGGATTGGGAGAAGATGGCCAAGGCTGAAATGGCGCTGCTTGGGTGGATCGCGCCGACAGACCATGGCTGGTATGAGTTCCTCAGCTCGCGGCCGTTCCGGGAGGAGGTGAACTTCTGGACTCCGTCCGCGTACTGGGCCTTCAAATCAGATGAGTTCACGCCGTTTCTGTTCAAGTTGAAGGCTCCGCACAACGCCATCGCCGGGTTCGGTTACTTCGCGCGCTACTCGCGTCTGCCCGACTGGCTCGCGTGGGAGTGCTTCGGCGAGGGTAATGGCTGCACCGACTTTCTGTCGTTCCGCGAGAGACTGGCCGGTCTAAGGAAGAACCTCAAGGACCCGACGCAGACTGCCCCTATCGGGTGCATCATCCTCGCTGGTGTCTCGTTCTTCCCGCCTGAGGATTGGATTCCTCAGCCCGCAGACTGGCCGAAGTCGAACCTCAGACCGATGAGGTATGACCTGGCAATAGGAGAGGGAGCTCGAGTCTGGTCGGAGTGCATGGCGAGAGCCCAGGCCTCCTTCGGAACGCGCGGCAGCGACACAGGAATTCTAGAGACAGAGCGCCGCTACGGAGAGCCCACGCTTGTGCGGCCGCGCTTGGGCCAAGGGGTGTTCCGTGTGGCCGTCACAGACGCATATGGTAGAGCATGCGCTGCCACGAGGGAGCACTCGCTGCCAGCGCTGGAGGCCGCACACATACGGCCCTACTCGCTTGACGGACCGCACGATGTTTCGAACGGACTCCTGCTCCGCGCGGACATCCACAGGCTGCTCGAGCAGGGCTACGTCACGGTCACCACTGATCATGTGCTTGAGGTGAGTGGGAGGCTTCGGGAGGACTACCAGAACGGTAGGAGTTACTATCCTCTGCACGGACGCGAGATCGCCGTTCCGTCAAGCCCTGCGGAGCGGCCGAGCGCGGAGATGCTTCAGTGGCACAATGAGAACGTGTTCTTGGGCTAGTGCAACCTAACATCCTCTAAGCCGTTGCCAGTCCTTTCTTGGAGTATGAGACGTCGCCCCATGTGGCTGTGATCATGGCTTTTGCCTCGGTCTTGCTGATGGGGTTGCCTGACAGATCGCGGAAGACGTAGTGCGGTCGTGTGGTC
>JBDRFG010000122.1:0-8510 GCA_043819135.1 Candidatus Eiseniibacteriota bacterium
GGTTCACGTGGTAGGTGCCGGGAGCCACCAGGATCGTGTCGTTGTGCGAGCACGAGGCCAGGGCGAGTTCGATCGTGCCGACGTCGGCCGGGACGCGGACGACGGTGGCCGCCGCCGGGGCCCCGGCGAGCAGCAACGTCAAGCCTATCATGGGAACGGTTCTCACAATGGCTCATTCTATCACAGATATTTCAGTAGAGGAAGAAACTCAGGTCAGTCAGCCCACGACGATGGACACTGCCGCCCTGCGGCCCCGTTCCGTGCGGCCGCCGGGGGCGTCTCTCGCGAACGACGTTCACATGGGGCCGCGGGGGATCGAAGCCATCCTGTCCGGAACCACGCGGAACAGTTCTTGCAGCCTGTCACGTATGATGCTACGTTCTCGCACCAAAGGAAGGAGGGATGGCATGCGCACTGCGACTGCGATTCTGACTCTGACCGGACTCCTTCTCCTCACCGTGGTCATGGGGACCGCGACCGACTCCGAGGCAGCCCGGGCAACAGGGTTTCGAGACCGTCCGCTCGAGGGCTTCGGCGCCGACACGCCGGGCGGCTCCGGCGGCTCCGCCTATGCGGTCACGTCTCTGGCCGACAGCGGGCCCGGCACGCTCCGGGACGCGCTCTCCCAGTCCAACCGGATGGTGACGTTCTCCATTGCGGGGACGATCGAACTTGCGAGCACCATCAGGATCTCGGGCAGCTTCATCACGATAGACGGAACGACCGCGCCCGACCCGGGCATCACGATCACCGCCGCGCACGCGGGGGTCAGCGGCGCGCTCCTCGACCTCAAGGAGTGCCACGACATCGTGGTCAGGAACATCCGCATCTGCGACGCGCCGGACACGAGCTTGGGCGACAACATGCGTATCTGGGACGACGCGTACAACGTCGTCATCGACCACTGTTCCGTCAGGCGCGGGGGCGACGGCGCGCTAGATATCTCGGACCGCGCGAACAACGTGACGGTCCAGTGGTGCATCATCGCCGAGACCGTGAAGAACTCGCTCATCCGCACGGACGTCGAGAACCTCTCCCTTCACCACAACCTCTACGTCGGAGGCGACGAGCGGAATCCTCAGCTCGACGACTGCCTGGGCGTCGACATGGTGAACAACGTCATCTGCGACTGGGCGGGCAACTACGGCTCGCGCTTCCGGAACGGTACCACGGTCAACCTCGTGAAGAACTACTACCTGGCGAGTCCCCGGAGCGACGAATCGGACGCCGTCATCATCGACGGCGACGTCGGCGGCGTCTACATGAGCGCCAACATCATCCCGCCGGCCTGCCCGGCGAGCGGCACGACGGGCACGAGATACCCGGCGCCGGCCGTCACCGAGATGGGCCCGACCGACGCCATGGAGGCCGTTCTCGAGGAAGCGGGCGCCTGGCCCCGCGACGAGGAAGACCAGGACTACATCATGAGCACGACGGGGAGCCCGGTTCAGTCGACGTCCTGGGGGTTCATCAAGTCGATCTACCGCTGACCCGGATTCACCGGAGGACCTGCCGGACGCACCACAACGCTTCACGACATGGGTTCCGAGGGAGACCGCCGCGGGGCAGCCCGCGGCGGTCTTCTCGTGGCGCGTCCGACGGTCCGCGTCCGTCGGGTAGCGCCCGTCGGCCCGTCCGTCGGCCCGGCTTGCCAGTGGGACCGTGCACGCGCTATCATGTATGGTTCACTGACGAGACGGAGGCCCGACCGACAGATGCCGGCAAACCTTCCACCAGACTACAAGGCCGCGGAGAAGCGCTTCCGGGAGGCGAAGGCCGTTCCCGACAGGATCGCTGCCCTGCAGGAGATGATGGCGCTCTGCCCGAAGCACAAGGGCACCGACCACATACGCGCCGACCTCCGAAGGAAGCTCTCGAAGCTCCGCCAGGAAGAGCAGCAGCAGAGCCGCAAGAAGGGGCGCTCGGGTCCTTCGTACCACGTCCCCAAGGAGGACTCCCCTCAGGTCGTTCTCGTCGGGACGCCCAACGTCGGGAAGTCCCAGCTCGTCGCCGCGACGACGAACGCCACTCCGGAGGTCGCGGACTACCCGTTCACGACGCGGACGCCGCTCCCGGCGATGATGCCCCACGAGGACATTCACATCCAGCTCGTGGACATCCCTCCGCTGTCGCCGGACCACGTTGACACCTGGGTCCCCGAGATCATCAGGAACGCCGACGCCGTGCTGCTGGTCGTCGACCTGGACGCTGACGACTGCGTTGACTCGTTCCAGTTCGTGAGAACCACGCTCACCGAGAAGGGCATCAGGCTCTCTCCGGTCCACGACCCGGAGGAGGCGGAGCTTCCGAGGAGCGTCAAGAGGACGATCGTCGTCGCGAACAAGACGGACAGCCCGAACGCGGCGGAGAACCTCGCGTTCCTGCGGGAGGTCGTGGACGGCGAATTCAGAATCGTGCCGGTCTGCGCGGGGATGGGACAGGGACTCGGGGACCTGAGGCGCGCCCTGGTCGAGCTTCTGGACATCGTGCGCGTATACAGCAAGGTGCCGGGCAAGGACCCGGACATGCACAGGCCGTTCATACTCCCCCGAGGCAGCAACGTGCTGGACGTCGCGCGGAAGATCCACAGGGAGTTCGGAGACAAGCTCAAGTCGGCGCGGGTCTGGGGGTCGGGGAAGTTCGACGGGCAGACCGTCGACAGCGAGCACATCGTGGAGGACGGAGACGTCCTGGAGATACAGGTGGACATGTAGGCCCGGCGATGAGGGGCGTGGGCGATCGACGCAGATCCGAGCCGCAGGGCGTGGGTGATCGATGCAGGCCCGGCGCCGCAGGGCGGGCCGCCGATACGGAACACAAGAGAGCGATCGAGAGAAGAGGACACATGAGCGCAGCGCAGATGGTCTACGGACCGACGTTCGAAGAGATGCTCCACCCGGACAAGATCAAGCCGGAGATGCGGAAGAAGGCCCTCGAGGTCGCCAAGAGCGACCCGCTCTCGAAGTACAACCTCTTCAACATCACGTGGAGGAACACCGACGGGCGGATCTACCACATCGTGCTGCCGAAGGAGCTGACAGGGGTCGACGCCAACATCGTGGTGCTGTACAGCAAGGACTTCCCGACGCGGAGCCACAAGGTCGGCGCGACCTACTCGGTCTGTATGGAGCACCAGTTGAGGGGCGACATCGAGCCGGGCGTCCACACGCTCGTGTGGCCGTCGACCGGTAACTACGGGATCGGCGGAGCGTACGTCGGTCCAAGGATGGGATTCGACTCGCTCGTGCTCCTGCCGGAACTCATGAGCACGGAGCGGTTCGAGCAGATAGAGCGCTTCGGCGCGCGCTACGTGAAGACGCCCGGATGCGAGAGCAACGTGAAGGAGATATACGACAAGGCCAACGAACTCAAGAAGGACCCGTCGATCCGTGTCATGAACCAGTTCGAGGAGTTCGGGAACTACCGCTTCCACTACTACTGCACCGGCAACTCGTGCGTCGAGGTCGCGGAGGAGCTCGAATCCAGGGGCATCGGTAACGGCCGGTCGGCGGCGTTCATCTCGTCGATGGGCTCGTCGGGCACGATCGCCGCGGGCGAGCGCCTGAAGCACGCCTTCCACGACTCGCGCACGATAGGCCTGGAGCCGATACAGTGCCCGACCCTCTACTCCAACGGATACGGCGGCCACGACATTCAGGGCATCGGCGACAAGCACGTGACGTGGATCCACAACGTCTTCAACATGGACGCCATCATGTGCATCGACGACATCGAGTGCAAGAAGGGTCTCCAGATGCTGACCGAGGAGCCCGGATGGAAGGTGATGTCGGACCGCTACGGCGTGCCCGAGTCGAGCATAAGAGAGATGAGCGAGGTCATGGGGATCTCCGGCGTCTGTAACGTCCTGGGCGCCATCAAGACCGCGAAGCACTATCGGCTCGGGTCGAGCGAAAACGTCTTCACGATCGCCACCGACACGATGGACCGATACGGTTCGGTGATGAGGCAGCTCGACGAGGCCGAAGGTAGGATGGATGAGATGGAGGCCGCCGTCAGGCTCGGCTCGATCTTCCACGGCGCCAAGCTGGACTGGATCCGTGAGGGCACCGAGCACGCGAAGCAGTGCTGGCACAACCTCAAGTACTACACGTGGGTCGAGCAGCAGGGAAAGAGCGTCGAGGACCTGGACGCCCAGCGCGACCCGGAGTTCTGGTTCAGGGAGCAGGCCAGGGTCGAGGAGACCGACCGGATGCTCAGGGAGGCTCGTGGGTGGTAGGGTGTCCCACGGCTTGAGCCGGCGCTCACCTCGGCCCGGCGCGTGGGGCTCGTCGCGTGCTCCGGCACGGCGGGTCCGCCATGCTGGACGGGCGGCGCCCAGGAACGCTGAGCGAGCTTCATCGGGTGCTTCTCTCCCGCCGGCTGACGTGGTATACTCTATTCAGATGCATGCGCTGGCTGCCGAGGCCGCCGTGGCCTCCCACCTTCCGGTAGCCGTCAGCGACGGCCCCCAGCCAATCCGATCCCAGCGCTTCAGCAAAGGAGTCCACCATGTTGCGGCAGATCGCGGCAGCAGTGGTCGCGTGTCTCCTGCTTGCGGCTCCCGCCCTGCCTGCAGTCATCTACGTCGACGAGAGCGGCGGCGGAGACTATCTCACGATCCAGGAGGGCATCAACGCGGCGGCCCACAATCAGGACACGGTTCTCGTGGCACCCGGCACCTACTCCGGGCCCCTCAACCGCGACCTCGACTTCCAAATGAAGAGGATAACCCTCAGGGGTGTGGCCGGCTCCGACTCCACAACCATCGACTGCCAGGAGGCGGGGCGCGGATTCGACCTGTGGGAGGATTGGGGCTCGGTAGTCGAGGGCTTCACGGTCGTCAATGGGCGGGCATTCTGGAGCCCCTCCGACGACGGTCGTGGTGGTGGTATGCGCTGCGATACCGCCTTCCCGACGATTCGTGACGTCGTCTTCCAGGACAACGAAGCCGATGGAGGAGGCGCGGCGTTGTACTGCTATGGTGGGGGGAACGAGGTGATGCTGTCCGACTGCCTCTTCCTGGGGAACACGACGATCAACTACGGAGGGGCAGTCCTATGCGTCGACTCGTCCGTCTACCTCGCGGACTGCCAGCTCCTTGGGAACGACGCTGAGTCGGGCGGTGGCATCGCCGTGGATGGATGGGCGACGCTCGTCCGGTGCGCCATCTCCGGAAACACAGCCGTCGAATCCGGAGGCGGGGCGTTCGTCTCCGGGGATGCGACGTTCGTCGACTGCGTCTTCGCGGGCAACTCAGCAACGGGTGGTGCCGGCGGAGGCGTCTGCGCCGACGGCAACCCCGACGGTGCCGTGTTGCTCCTGGACGGTTGCACCCTCTACGGGAACAGCTCCCCGAACGCCGGAGCACTCGCCTCCTGCTTCCCGAACAGCGTAACGGTCACGAACTCCGTCCTGGCGTTCTCCGATGCCGGCGGAGCGGTCGAGTGCATGCTCGGGAGCATTCCGACGGTTGCCCACTGCTGCGTCTTCGGAAACGCCGGCGGCGACAGCCTGTGCGGCGACTACCACGACAATATCTTCGAGGACCCGATCTTCTGCGACGCTGAGGGCGGGGACTACATGGTCCATGCGGACTCGCCGTGCCTCCCGGAGGGCAACCCGTGGTTAGAGACCATAGGAGCCTACGGCCAAGGCTGCGGTCCCGAAGTGAACACCTGGTACGTCGACTGCGACAACACCTCGGGCATTGAGGACGGCTCAGAAGAGCACCCCTTCGACACGATCGCCGAAGGGATGGCCGCGGCCGGCGAGGGCAACACGGTACTCGTGGCACCAGGCACCTACACGGGTCCACAGAATCAGGATCTCGACTTCGGTGGAACGAACATGGTGCTTCGGAGTACGGCCGGCCGCGACTCGACTCTCATCGACTGCGCGGATTCCGGAAGGGTGTTTCTCTTCCAGAGTGGAGAAGGTCCATCGTCCGTTGTCGACGGCTTCACCATCAGCAACACGGACCCGGACATCGTGGGGAGCGGCATCTACTGCCAGGGCTCCTCGCCGACGCTTGTGAATCTCGTCCTGTACCGAACGGGCGGCCTCTACTGCGACCAGGCCTCGCCATCAGTTGCGGCCGTCGACTTCGACACCAATTACTGGTACTCGGGCATGCGCTGCGTCAATAATTCCTCGCCCGCGCTCAGTGGGGCGAGATTCGCCGGCAACTTCGACGGCGGGCTCGTCTGCTTCGATTCGTCACCGACTCTGACCGACGTCGTTTTCGAGGACCACCCCGACTGGGGCTGCGCCATGTCCTGCACGGGCAGTTCCGACGCGGTGCTTACGAACGTCACGTTCGAGCGGAACGATCAAGGCGGCCTCTACTGCAACGGGGCCTCTCCGACGCTTTCGCACGTCACGTTCCGCGATAACGGGAACGGCGAGTATCCGGCCGGAGGCATGTACTGCACCAGCGGCTCACCGATCCTCGAGAACGTCACCTTCACAGGGAACCGCGGGGAGTACGCGGGAGGAATGGCCTGTTTGTCCGGCTGCTCGGCCTCGCTCACCGATGTCACGTTCCGGGGGAACTCAGGCTCCAGTGCAGGAGGGATGTACTGCAAGCAGTCGTCGCCCTTGATCACGGGCGTCGACTTCGATGGAAACTCCGGGGGGCAAGGAGCCGGGATCTACTGCTTCAACGGGGCGCACCCCGTGCTCAATGACGTGGCGGTTTCGAACAGCGAAGGAACTGGGATGCGTTGCGCGCACTGGTGCAATCCGATCCTCACGAACGTGGTGGTGGACTCCAGCGCATCCCGCGGGTTCTCGTGCGAAGACAGCTGCGACGTCTCACTCACGAACGTCACGATCTCCGGCAATCGAGACGGCGGCATGATGGTGTCTCACTCCTCTGCGACGCTAACGGACGCCATCTTCAGCGGTAATCACTCCGCCGGAGACGGTGGCGGGCTCTACTGCATGGTGGCCGATGTCACTCTCACCGACGTCACGTTCGAAGACAACTCGTCGGACGCACGCGGTGGCGGAGTCTTCGCAACGGGATCCTGGTTCAGCGGCGGAACGATGCTCGCGCTTGACCGGGTCACACTCTTCGGGAACAGCGCTGCCGACGGCGGCGCGATCTTCCTTGATGAGTACTCGGCCGGGAGCATGACACGCTCCACCCTTTCTGAGAACGCGGCGGCATCCGGCGCCGGCATTCACTGCGTCAGCGGATTCGGGTTCGATATCACCAACACGATTATCGCCTTCAGCAGCCAAGGTGAGGGACTCTATTGCACGGACCCGTACGACCCGACGACCACCCACTCCTGCATCTTCGGAAACGCGGGCGGCGACAGTCTTTGCGGCAGTTACTACGACAACATGTTCGTCGATCCGCTCTTCTGTACGGGCGAGCTCACGCTCTCCGACGATTCACCGTGCCTCCCCGAGAACAACACGTGGGGAGAGCTCGTCGGGGCCCACGGCGCAGGTGGGTGCGGGTCGACGCCCGTGGAGGGCTCCTTCTACGCCCACGCGACCTCTCCGGAGAGCGTCGTCCTTCGATGGACCGTCGAATCGCTGGAGGACATCGAGCGGTTCGATGTGTACCGGGCCGCATCAAGCGCCGGGCCGTTCGCCAAGGTCAACGCGTGGCCGATCCCTCCGACCTCGCCCGGCGAGTATGAGGACTCCACCGTCTGGCCGGAGACGACGTTCTGGTACGAGCTTCGGGCCTTCCTAGATGATGGCACGGAGGATGTCGTCGGCCCGTCGCTCGCCGAGGCGACCACCGCAGGGCATCTGGGGCTCGTGCTTCACCCGGCGGCTCCCAACCCATTCGCTGCCGCGACCAGCATCCATCTGGACGTCCCGGACCATGCGGGGCCCGTGTCCCTTGGCATCTACAACGCGCGCGGGCAGGTTGTCCGCACGCTCATTGACAGGGCCGTGGAACGCGGACGTCACACGTGTCTTTGGGACGGGCGCGATGACGCGGGACGGCAGGTCTCATCGGGCATCTACTTCGCCAGGCTCATGGTCGGCGACCGGAGCCGGGGCGAGAAACTGGTTGTCCTCAGGTAGCAGTTCGGGCACCATAAGGTCCCGGGGGCAGCAGTCACCGCCCCCGGGACTCGTTGCTCATGGACATCCGTCTCAGAGAGAACCTTCATGGTCCGCCTTTCCCTACTCGTCTTCGTCCTCTCCGCGGCTCATGCCACCGGTGCGGCGACCGTCCCCATCATCGTCGACGTCTCAGGCGGCGGCGATCACACGACGATACAGGCGGCCGTCGACGCGGCGGCGGATGGCGGCGAGATCGAGGTGTGGCCCGGGACCTACACGGGCGACGGCAACCGCGACATCACGTTCGGAACAAAGAACCTGGTCCTGAGGAGCAGGGACGGCGCGGACGTGACGATCATCGACCCGGGGGTCGGCGTCCACCGCATCTTCGACTTCCCGAAGTCGGGCCAGGACACGACGTGCGTCATCGACGGGTTCACCATCCAGGGCGGGCACCAGCAGGACCTCTTCGCGGA
>JBDRFG010000123.1:0-9491 GCA_043819135.1 Candidatus Eiseniibacteriota bacterium
CTCGACTCCAGCGTAGAGACCCTCGGTGTTCTGTCGGAAGATGACGACGTCGACGTTCGGCTCCTCGAACCCCCCGCCCTTCCTGCGGATGAAGTTCAGCGGGTTGCCGGCGAACGACCGGCACGGCCGGATGCAGACGTCAAGGTTGAAGTGCTGCCGCATGCCCACGATCGGGCTGTAGTAGACGAAGCCCTTGTCCTTCAACTTGGGCGAGATCTCGGCCGCGGCCTTGTCCTTGGGCTTCGAAGTGATGGCGCCGAAGAGACCCAGCCGGTGTTTTTGGAGAAGCGCGATGGTCCTGTCGGGCAGCGCGTTCCCCTCGTTTTTCCAGAACTCCCATCCGATGTCGCCGTGTACGTATTTCGCCTCGAATCCCGCGGCCTCGATGACCCTCAGGGCCTCGGGCAGAACGGTCCGCCCGATACCGTCTCCGGGCATTGTAACGATCGTCATCTTCGCCATCCGTTCCCTCCTGTTGTGGTGAAACGCTGACCGCAGTAAGTGACTGTATCGCGCCCCAAGCCTCGGGTCAATCTTCAGAACCTGCCCCACCCAACCCGGGCCGCTCGGGCGATGCCCGGCTTCAGCGACCCGGGACCCTCCTCCTGTCGGTCAGAAGCACTATGTCCTTCAGCGACTGCTCGGTTTTCGCCGCCATCCAGCGCTCCTCGAAGTCGGCGGCGCTGACGACCTGCGCGATCGCCGACAGGGCCCAGAGATGAAGGCTGCGCTCGTCCCCCGACCCGACCAGAACGAACGCTACATGGACCGGGGGCTTCCCCTCGGCCAGCGCGATCCCCTCCCGTGAACGAGCCAGGAGAACGCCGAAGGCTCCTTTGCCTTCGATGACCACATGCGGAATGGCCAGGCCCGGCGCCAGCACGGTGCTGCTCTCACGCTCCCTGGCACGCAGGGCCTCGAGAAGAACCGGCGGGCTCACCCCAACCCGGGGCGCCAGCGCGCTCGCGACGAGGTCGAAAAACTCATCGGACGTCATGGCGCCGTCGATGTCGAGGACGATGCTGTCCTCGATGAGTCCGTCGAAGCGATCCCGAACGATACCGTCTCGCTCGCGGATGATGCCCTTGAGCTCCTCCTCCAGCGATCCCGTCACGAGTTCCTTGGCCGCGATCCTGTGAATGACGTGAAGCAGGGCGGACTCTCTGTTCGGCCTTGTTCGCCCGTAGAACCAGTAGACACAGAACCCGGCAACGACCAGCAGCGCGACCGTGGCGAAGGAGCCTTCGCCCATCTCCAGCACAACGAACAGAAGACCCACGATGCCGACTATCTGTATCCATGGGTAGCCGGGCGCGCGGAAGCGCGGGCGATAGTTCTGGAGACCACTCTCTCTCAGAACAATGACGGCCGCGTTCGAAAGAACGTACGTCATCATGAACACGACGGACGCCGCTTGAACCAGCGCGTCCAGCCTCACGAGAAGGGCGGCGGCCACGAGAACCCCGGTGACCATGAGCGAAACGTGTGGGGTCCCGAATCTCGCCCCGACCCTGCCGAGCGGCTCTGGTACCAGACCGTCGCGGCCGAGCGCGAGCAGATACCGAGAGGCCGCCATGATGCCGCCGTTCGCCGTCGTGAGGAAAGCCAGGATCGCGGCGATGCTGAGCGCCGTCCTTCCACCGGCGCCCATGAACGCGGCAGCCCCGTCGGATATCGGCGTCAGCGACCCGTCAAGAACATCGGCGCTCAGAACCCCGCTGGTGACGAAGACCATCAGGACGTACGCGATGCCCGTGATCACGAGCGACATGATCATGGCAAGCGGGATTACGCGCCCCGGGTCCTCGACTTCCTCCGCGATGCTCGCGACCTTCAGAAGACCGCCGTACGACACGAACACGAAGCCGGCCGTCGCGAAGACCGCCCGAAGTCCTCCGGGCGCAAACGGTTGGAGATTCCGGATGTCGACCGCCGGGAGGCCCCGGAAAACGTACACGGCCATGAGAGCAAGCAGCACGCACACGAGGCCGACCTGGAGCCGCGCCGCTTCCCTGACGCCGATCACGTTCATCACGACGAAGAAGACACAGAACACGGCGCCGGCCAGGCGCGGGTCGACCGGTAGAACGAACTGGGCGAAGGCGGCCAACCCCACGAGCGCGAACGCGCTCTTGAGTGAGAGAGAGAACCATGTGAGCAGCCCGGCGATGGTCCCGGCGGCCACGCCCATGCTGCGCGACACGAAGAAGTAGTCGGCCCCGGCCTTTGGCATGGCGGTCGTGAGTTCGGCCATACTCAGAAGCCCGGTCGCGGCAAGGAGCCCGGCCAGAAAGTAAGAGACGATGACCGCCGGTCCTGCGCGCGCGTGCGCGAGTCCGGGCAGCACGAACAGGCCGGAGCTGATCATCGCTCCCGTCGCGATGCTGAAAACGTGGATCAGACGGAGGTTCCTTCTGAGTTCCATTCCTCTCCCCTCGCTGCGCCGGTTCGCACGCGTCCTGCAACACAGGGGCCAAAAAAACGGGCCGACGCCCACCTCGCTCGGTGGTCCATCGGCCCTCACTCCCGAAACCGCACTCCTCGCAGGAGAAGCCCGGACGGGCTTGGTCGCCGTAGTCTGGCACTGCGGACGCCTCTGTTCCTGCCGTCCGTGCTCACGCGCAGTTCGCTCGGCCGGGCTCGACTCCGGACGTCGCCCCGCGGCCGCCGCACCGTGCCACATTCACCATACTGCCGACACTCCGCCGGCTAGTCAAGCCATGAATTCAGATCGGCGGAGTTTGATTCCCACCTGCGGTGCGATAGCTGCCACCGACGCGGTTCCGGGAAATTCAGCTCTTCTCGGGTGCTTCGAGAAGAGTGAATATGACTATCCTCTCTCCGGTGACCGTGCTTATGTCCGTGTGGATGCTCTCTACTTCGCTGCCGGTGATCTCCTCGATCGCCGCCTCAAGGAGCGGGCGCCCAACTTCGATGAGCTCTGTTCGCACGCGCTTGATGAGATCCCTGCCTTTGGACGGCTCGGAGCTTCCGACAAGCTTGAGCTCCGCCTGCGTGAGAACGCCCTGGAGTCGCACGATGACGAGGTTGTCAGCGAGATAGACCTTGGCGTCCTTCGGGCCGCGCCCCATGTACTCCTTCTCGAACTTGATCAGAGCCTCGGCAACCGCCGCCCGGATAAGACCGTCCCTCTCGTTGCCCATATGCGTTTCTGCTCCCTCGCGACTCGAGCACGCCGGTCGCTGCCGACCCTTCCCGGACCCCGACCAATCGGTGTCCCGGTGAGTATAGCACTCGTGCTCTCTGAGACCAACCACCGGGCCGGGGCAGACGGGCGCGATGCCGCCACCCCGATCGTGTCAAGATGTCTGTTGCCCTCGTTCGTGACGTGAAGGGGCATGTCCTCCTCCATTGACAGGCGCCGCTATCGGGAATAGGCTGATATCGCCCCTCCGAAATCCCTCCGCGAGGAGAAAGACCCTTAGGAGACTGACCCCATGACCTTGAGAGATGACGCCGCAAGCCGTCTCCGGCTGATCCTGACGATGAGCATCACGACTGCCGCCCTTGCCGCCGCGCTTGCGCTCCCCGGCTGCTCGACGTCCAACCCCGCGGGTCCGTCACCGAGCCAGACGTTCCTGGTCGACGTCGACGGCGGCGGCGACTTCCTGACCATTCAAGAAGCTCTGAACGCGTCGAGCGACGGCGACACCGTTCTGGTCGCGCCCGGTACCTACGAGGGCCCGGGCAACAGGAACCTCGTGTTCGGGGGCGCGAGCGTCGTCCTCAGGGGCGCCGGCGAACGCGACGAAGTGATCATCCATTGCGACGGCGTCGGGCGCGGGTTCTACATCGGAGGCGGCGCCGCGCCGGTCATCGAGAACCTTGCGATAGCCAACGGGGACACCGTCAGGGGCGGCGGCATGTACCTGGAGGGCACGTCGCCGACAATCAGGAACGTGCGGTTCGTCGGGAACGCGGCGATCGACGGAGGAGGCCTCTACTGCCGCAACGGGTCGCCAACTCTCGAAGATGTTCTCTTCGACTTCAACACCGCGGCCGACCTGGGTGGTGGCATGCTGTGCGTGAACTCTTCCCCTACGCTCAACAACGTGACGCTCTTCTGGAACGAAGCGGGCGGCTCCGGAGGCGGCATGACCTGCGTATTCTCCTCGCCCTTGCTCATCGGGTGCGTCTTCGAGGAAAACGAGTCGTACTTCGGCGGCGCCCTCTACTGCGGACAGTCCAGCCCGGATATCAGGTCGTGCACGTTCGTCGGGAATGAAGGATACGAGGGCAGCTGCATCTGCTGCACCGGCGGCTCGTCTCCCGAGATCAGGTACACGATCATCGCCTACAACAAGCCCGACGAGGCGCTCTACTGCGACGACAGCACGCCCTACACGACTCTCTCCTGCATCTTCGATAACGGTTACTCCAATGACCTGTGCGGCACCTACACCACGAGCATGCTCTACACAGACCCGCTCTTCTGCAACCTCGATGCCGGAGATCTGACGCTCCGGGCCGTCTCGCAGTGCCTGCCCGAGAACAATAGCTGGGGCATCCAGATCGGCGCGTTCGACGAGGGGTGCGAGTAGCGACGGACCCCTTGCAGGTTTCCGTTCGTGGTTCTCATTCGCCGCTCCCACCAGCGGCTCTCTTTCGCGGTTCCGCTTCCCTGCGCCCTCACTCCCCTGACTGCTTCCCCATTGATGGTCGTGGCGCCCATCGTGTAGTCTGGTAGATGTTGCTCCCCTGCGAGGCGCTCCCGCTCTAGGAGGAAGCCGATATGCGGCGCACCTCACTGATCGCTGTTCTCCTGTGTTCCCTCTACACGCTCCCGGCAGAAGCCGACACCATCACCGTCAATCTGAACGGCGGCGCCGACTATACCGCCATCGCTGAGGCCGTCGCTGCCGCGGAGGAGGGCGACATCGTCCTGGTCCATCCCGGCTACTACGAGGGTCCGGAGAACAGTTCCATAGACTTCGACGGCAAGCATCTCGAGCTTCGCTCGGTGGACGGTTACGGCTCCACGGTCATCAACGGGTACATGTTCTCGAATGTGTTCAAGCTCGAGCACGGAGCGGAAGCGACCATTGAGGGATTCACTGTTGGAGAGACGTCCGCGCTGGCGCTGATGTGCAATCTCTCAGACGTGACGGTCCGCGGCTGCCGGTTCACGGGCATGACGGCGTACGCCGGCGACCCGATCTGGGCGCAAGGAACAGTGGTGGGCAGAGCGAACGGAGGGTCGCTGCTCCTTGAGGACTGCATCTTCGACGACAACTGGTGTCGCTCGGTGGGCTCCACTATCACAGCCAACGACTGCGACGTAACCGTCAGGAACTGCGTCTTCCAGGGGAACGACGAGGGAAGCAGCAACATCTATAACGTGGCCAGTGGAACCCTCGTTATTGGCGGCACGTGCTCCGCAACGCTCGAAGGATGCTCGTTCATCGACAACGAGGTGGAGGATTGCGTTCTGTCGATCCGGGGGAACGCGACGGTCAACATCACGTACTGCACATTCGCGGGAAACACGCCCGTATGGAGCCACACCGCGACCGAGGGCCTGCTTCATATGAGCGGCGTGAACTCGGCAACCGTGCGTTTGTGCTCGTTCGTGGGAAACGAGATGCTCACCTCGTGCATAACATTAAGCGATGTAGCTGACGTACTGATCGACAAGTGCACCCTTGCCGACAACACGGGAGGAGAGGGGGCCATCTCCGTCGCCCAGAGTCCGCGCACCGGCGCGTCCCTCACTTCGTGCGTGCTCGCCTTCAACGACTGCACGGTCCCGATCGCGTGCGCGGGTACGCTGCCAACGATATCGTCCTGCTGCTTCTACGAATCGGGCGACCCGGCGGCGATGTGCGAGCCCTACGACCCGGAGACCCTGGTCCTGGAGGACCCGCTGTTCTGTAGTCTCTACGCCGGTGACTTCACGCTGTGCCTGAACTCACCGTGTCTGGTTCCCAACAACGACTGGGGAGTTCAGATCGGCGCCTTCGGCTGGGGCTGCGATGCCTGCGACTCGCCAGTCGAGCGCGCGTCGTGGGGCAGCATCAAGGCGATGTTCAGGTAGTCCGAACGAGAGCCGCGCCCCGGACGCCGGGGCGCGGTCCTCTGCCCTCCTCCTTTACGGCTCGGTTCTCTTCTGATAATATGAAGTGGTCGGGGGCCGCCACGGCCCCGCACGGCGGCGTGGCGCAGTCCCCGCCCCCCACGCGTACGGACCCGCATTCACGTTGACACCGGGAGACCACCGATGAGTTCGAAACACCTAGTCATCGCCAGCATCGTCCTGTTCGGCTCGCTCTGGGGCCTCGCGGAGCTCGGCCTGGGCGAGGTCATGTGGGCCCGCGACATCCCGAGGGCGCCCGTACTCACCGCCATCGGAGTCATCTTCCTCGTGCTCGGACGGCGCGTGTGGGCCGCACCCGGCAGTTCGCTCGCTCTCGCTGCGGTCGCGTCGGCGTTCAAGTTCCTACAGCACCCGGTGTGGGAGTGCAAGATAGCGGCGGTGCTCATGGTGGGCGCCATCTTCGATGTCGGCTTCAGCCTTCACGAGGCCGGGCAGCGCAGGAAGTCACCGAGCTTCGCGCGAGTCGACACGCGTGCCGCGCTCGTGCTCTCGCCGGTACTGACGTTCGTCTCGTTCATCGCCTTCTCGTACTTCGCCCGCGACGTCCTGAACAACCCATACTGGGGCATGCCAGAGAAGATGACCAACTACATGTTCGTCCAGGGACCGATCGCGGCCGTCCTTGCCATACCAGCTGCACTGGCGGGCCTCCGATTGTCCTCGTACCTGACGCGGACTGTCACAACCTGGAGCGATGGGCGCCTGATGGCCTACCGCATCGCCGCAGCGGGCTCCGGCGTCGCGGGCATCGCCGCCGCGCTCGCGCTGCGCTACTAGCCGCTACTGACGAGGAGAAGCGACATGGCGAGCTTCTGGATACAGGTAGTGGGCACGAAGGACACCGGCAAGACCTCACTTCTCGAAGGGATCACGCGCGAACTCGTGCGGCGAGGCCGCACGGTCGCATACATCAAGCACACGCACGTCGAACCCTCGCTCGAGGCCGAGGACACCGACACGTCCAGGCTGCGCGAGGCCGGCGCCGCCGTCACGGCGCTCACAGGTCTCGACTACACGATCGCGGCCCGCTCGTCCGGCCGCGGCGTGGAGGAACTCTCGTTCCGCGTGGCAGCGCCCGGCGACATCGTACTCGTGGAGGGGTTCAAGAACTCCCGGGGCAAGAAGATCGCGATCGCCGGCGGCGACCTCGACTTCGGATCGCTGGACGGCGTGGTCGCGGTAGTCGGAGACCCTCCCGACGGGTTCGAGGGGCCGGCGTTCACCCCCGGCCAGACGTCAGAACTCTGCGATCTTGTCGAGAAGCTGTCCGCGCCGCCCTCAGACCAGACCTGGGCCACCCGCCTCCTTGTCAACGGCGAGGAGGTCCCGCTCAACGCGTTCGTGCAGGACGTGATGGCCTCGGCCCTCGAGGGTATGACCGAGGTGATGCGCGATGTGCCGGAAGTCACGACGCTGGAACTCCGCACCAGGAAGATACGGAAGAACGCCTGACGCACCATGGAGGCCGGATGAAGATCAAGGTTACCAAGGAGAAGTGCACCGGCTGCAAGCTCTGCCAGCAGATCTGCGCCATCACCCACTTCGACGAGATCAATCCGAAGAAGGCGGCCATCGGTATCGACGCCCAGTTCCCGAAGCCGGGCTACTTCGTGCCGAAGCTCTGCGTGCAGTGCGGGGTCTGTGAGGAGGCCTGTCCCGTCGGCGCCATCCACCACGAGGGCGACGCCTATGTCATTCACGAGGACGAGTGCACCGACTGCGGCATCTGCGTGGACGCCTGCCCGACCGGAGTGATATTCACACACGCTGACGCGCCGACGCCCATCATCTGCAACTTCTGCATGAAGTGCACTGAGGTCTGCAACACCGGGGCGCTCACGCCTGTGGAGTAGGGTCGTGCCGCGCCGACCGTGACCGAGAGGGCGCGAAGGAACGGAACACCAAGAAGAAACCGAGGACGAAAATGGACGGATTTGGAGGCACGACTCTTCGCATCAACCTCGCCACCGGGAACATTCGGAAGGCGGCGACCGACCCCACGCTGGCGCGCGAGTGGATGGGGGCGCGCGGCTTCGTCTCGAAGATCCTCTACGACGAGGTTCCAAGAGACGCGGACCCGCTGGGACCGGACAACCTCTTCATCGTTGCGACCGGCGTGATGACGGGCTCGTTCTGCCCGGTCGGCTCCAAGGTCGGGTTCGGCTGCATCTCCCCCGCCACGAACGGCCACGCCGACTCGAGCATGGGCGGCCACTTCGGACCCGAGCTCAAGTACGCGGGCTACGACCTCATCATCTTCGAGAAGGTCGCTGCAGGACCTCAGTATCTGTACATCGACGATGACACCGTCGAGCTCCGGCCGGCGGGCAACTACTGGGGCATGGGCTCGCTCGAGCTCGAGAAGCGCATGAAGGACGACCTGGGCGAGGACTTCCAGATCGCGACCATCGGCCCCGCGGGAGAGAACGGCATTGTCTTTTCGTGCATCACCCACGACTTCGGGCGGCAGGCGGGCAGGTGCGGCGTCGGGGCCGTGATGGGCTCGAAGAAGATCAAGGCCATCGCGGTGCGCGGGTCCAAGGGACTCAAAGCGCACGACCTCAAGAGCATGACGAAGTTCACCTGCGACATCATCGAGCGCACGAAGACCCATCCCAACATGGCGCCGTGGCAGAAATACGGCACCGCCTTCTTCGTCGGTTGGTCGAACGAGCGGGGCTGCTTCCCCACTCGCAACTTCCAGCAGACGTACTTCGAGGACTGGAAGGGCATCGACGGCGAGAAGCTGGTCGAGGAGTGCCTGATAATCGACAAGGCGTGCTTCGGTTGCTGGATGAACTGTGGCAAATACTCGAAGGCCAGCGTGCCTGGCAAGCCCGACGTCTACGTCGAGGGCCCGGAGTACGAGACCATCGCGCTCATCGGAGGCAGCTGCGCGTTCAAGTCCATCCACGAGGTCGCCTACGCCAATCACCTGTGCGACAACCTCGGCATGGACACGATGAGCGGCGGCAGCACGGTCGCTTTCGCCATGGAGTGCTACCAGCGCGGGATCATCACGAAGGATGACCTCGAGGGGCACGAACTCCGCTGGGGCAACATCGACGACTTCGAGCACGTCGTCGGCATGATCGTCAACCGCCGGGGCATCGGCGACGCGCTGGCTCACGGCACGAAGGGCGCGGCAGAGCGGATCGGCAAGAACAGCATCCACTTCGCATCGCAGGCCAAGGGCATGGAGTTCAGCGGATACGACACGCGGTGGTATCCCGCACAGCTCCTCTCCTACTGCACGTGCGACATCGGAGCGCACCACAGCAAGAGCTGGGCGATAACCGCCGACATCGAACTCGGCCGCGACACCATCGAGAACAAGGCGCCGGTCGTCATCTACCTTCAACATCTGCGCCCGCTC
>JBDRFG010000124.1:0-2832 GCA_043819135.1 Candidatus Eiseniibacteriota bacterium
AAGTTCACTACCGCACCACAAGAATCCGTCCACGCGCCAGATCCCCTCCAGCTTCAAGCTCGTAGAAGTACACCCCTGAAGCCACGCTTCTGTTTTCCGCACTACGCCCGTCCCATCGTATGTGGTGAACTCCTCCAGCAAGGACCTTGTCGAGGGGATGAGCAACCTCCCTGCCTGAAGCGTCGAACACCCGGAGAACCACACTGCACGATTCGGGGATTCGGAAGGCGATGTGCACGCCGGATGAAGTGGGATTGGGATACGAACCCATGAGACACAAGCGACCTGACTCCTCCGTCTCGGGCACACCTATTTCGTCACCGCTCACGATTGCGCGGAACATGAGCTCTCCGGAGAACATGAAGGACCACGCGCCTGCGGGCGCTTTGGTGAAGCTGTGGCCGTAGGTCCCGTCGTCCAACCCCACCGTGTTGTTCGTTGCCCCTTCCACGACCCCAACGAAGAACCCGCCGCCGGCGAAGGACGGCTGCATGAATTCGGGGATCTCCAAGATGTTCCACCCTTCCCTCAGCATGCTCGCGGGATACTGCGCCTGCGCCACCGACGAGCCCGGGTAGCCGCCCGCATCGTCTGCAGAGACCTTCATCGTTACCGGTGCGCCGACAAACTCCGCCAGGAACACCGCGACCTTCGTCAGCGTGACTTCGTCGACGCCCTCAAGCTCGAGCTTGGCTGCCATCTCGCCGTTGGCACCACCGGCCTGCTGACCGGATTCCGCAGAGCCGTCGTCGTTCCAGAGTCCTGTCTCCCAAGCGGCCAGGGAGTACGCGAGCACTTCGTTCGAGGAAGCGGACTCGTAGATCTCCCGGCCAACCTCCAACTCGGCAGTAACGACGTAGTAGTTGGATTCGCTGAAGCCCGACGCATCCAGCAAGACTGAGATCTCGTACGGCCCAACTTGGGCTATCAAGTCGTAGGGCCCACCTGCGGTCGTGGAATGGTGCACGTTGTACCCGGACAACCAGTACGCGCTCGCTGGTGCATCCCACGCCAGTTCGGTCGGCCCGCTGTTGAAGAGCTCGGTCATCATGTTTTCCGGCGGCTCGTTGAGATTGACCACGGTGATCACGAACGTCTCCGTGTCAGTCCCCCCGCCGTTCTCCGCGAGCACCGTGACAGTGTCCCGTCCCGCATCGGCGCTCGTCGGCGTCCACTCGATGAGACCTGTGGTCTCCTCGATGGTCATACCACCCGGTGCCGAAAGGAGCGAGAATACCGGGGCGGGAGTACCCGATGCCTCGATGTCGTATGTGAACTCAGCGTAGGTCTCGAAGACGGTCTGGTCGAGAACCTCGGCAATCTCCGGAGGGTCCGTCGGGCTGCTGTTCTCGAACTGCCTCAGGAAGTTGGCGGCCGTAGCGAAGTCCGGGCTGGGCATGGACCCAGCGGACACAGGTGAGCTGATCTCGACCATCACATCAGAACCGACTCCCACCCAGTAGTAGCTCCGGACGCACTGCGTGCCGGCAGGGAGCCACTGATCGCCCATCCAGATGTAGATGGCGCTCGTCTGCTGCCCATTGACTCTGAGGCAGTCCACAGGACCCAGGTCTGGCAGGATCACCGTACCCCAGGCGTCAGCCTCTGAGTTCACAGAAAGGTCTACTTTGACGTCATAGACTTCGCCCAGGTCGTACATCTGGAAGTAGTACGTCGTAGACACGAACCAGCTGTCCGCATACGTGATCGGATCGGGGAAGTCCAGGATGGCTGGACTGAAGACACTCCAATCGTCGGTCTGCGAGTTCGCGTCAGGCCAGTAGAAACCATAGTTGGTGCGCCCCACGCTGGACACCTGATCGAGGTACATCCAGGCCTGACCGCCTCCTGTTTCCTCTGTCATTCGCTGTGAGAAGTCGGCGTCCGGGAAACGAGTGGCGGCGTGGAAACCTGCCCCTGGATTGTCTCCGTCGTCGGGTGGTACGTAGTCGAACCGTTTGACTTCGTCGGTCGGACCGGTGGAGAAGTCCCACGTCTGTGGCCCACCGATAAAACCAAGCAACCCGCCTACCGACACGTTGTACGAATTGCACCAGGAACGGTAATAGTCACCGATGTCATCGAAGAAGTCGTCCGAGGTCAAGACAACTGGTGCCCTGCCATTGAGGACCGCGCCGTCACTCTCCCGATGAACCGCCCGATTCGTGCCCTCGCCAAGCTGCACCGTGCCCTGAGGAAGGGCCAGCGCTTCACATAGATGCGTTTCTTCCGCGCCAACATGCACCCACGAAAGCTCGCACGTGTCGAGGCGCGTGGGATCAATCATAGCTGCCCATCCAGCCTCAGCCGTCGATGCGAGAACCAGATGCGACGCGACGAGAGCGAACACGACCGCAGCCACTTTCGCGACGTTCCATCGACGTGTCACGACCGCACCTCCTGTCTGCTGGGGTCTGACCGTGACCTGGTGCTCCAGTTGTGTGCTCGAAGGTGAATGGTCCCCAGTCGCACACAGTGGGCAAGTCCACCTCACCGCCGACCTATGGAAGGTTGTCACTACGCTATGATGTCGGGACGCCGTGTACGATACCACATAGTCAGCGACAAATCAACCTACCCTGCGATAAGGTGGTGTATCAGTCAGTGTGTAGAAAGGGGTTGAGAGGTTGTTGAGGAGGATAGAAAGTGGGCACATCCATAGTCCTACCCACTCGCGATGGAAAGGGGGATGTGCCCGTGAGAGACCAAGGCCTCTCAAAGCCGATGATAGCCAAGCTGTGGACGGAAGTAAAGGACCATGCGGAGGATGAGATAAGCGCCGGAGCCAGGGAGCAGCTCAAGCAGCTCGTCGAGGGCAGGATACAGGCCGAG
>JBDRFG010000125.1:0-2464 GCA_043819135.1 Candidatus Eiseniibacteriota bacterium
TGGCAAGACTCGTATGAACGAGAGCTGCAAAACCGCTAAGGAAGCCAGGAAGGCAGGAAGGCAGGAAAGTCCCTTTCGTCTTTCCTGCTTTCTTGCTTTCCTTAGCGGCCCTGTTTGGTTCCGGCTTGTCCGGGTTGGGACGTATGAAGCGCGTTTTTCGAGTTCGGCCAAGGAATGATGGGCATCGACGGGCGTTGCGGACGCTTATCTCGCCAGCTCCTCCATCAGCGCATGGTAGGCCGGCTTGGGCTGATACTGGTGGTCGAAAAGGAGGGCGCTCCCCCAGCCCTCGAAGGTCTCGGGAATCCAGGAGTCCGCGTCCCCAACGCCCCAGGTCAAGAATGCCGGACAGCTCGCCGCCATCAGACAGACGTGCATCAGGTCGCTGAAACGCTGAGCCTGGTGCTCGAGGGTGACCGCGGAGAGGTCGGCGTTGTAGATGGAGAAGTCCGCCTCGCTGATTATCGTGACTAGCCCCAACGCGTTGAGGCGGGCCATATTCTGTGTGATCTCCTCGAATGCCGGCATGGGGCCGAAGTATGCGTCGGAGTCGACCATGAAGTGAGACTGGAGCCCAACACCACCAAGCGGAACCGCATCGGCGACCAGCTCGGAGGCCAACTCGTACATGTCGTCGGACCGGTCGCCGAGCCCTTCGATGTGGAAGTCGTTGATGAACAGCAGCGCATCCGGCCCCGCCTCTCGGGCCGCCGTCAAGGCGATGGCAACGTAGGCGAGCTCATCGTCGCTCGACTCCAGGCCGATCCGGTTCCACGGGCAGGCATCGCCGCGATAGGAAAACGGCTCGTTGATGATGTTGTAGCCGAGAATCCGTCCCGGATAGACGGCTTCGTAGTGCTCGACCACCGTCGAGACGTGCTCGATCAGGATCTGCTCGAGCTCGTCCGCCGACAGGTCGGCCCCTTCAATCCAGTCGGGCAGCAGATCGCAGTCAACCGGGCTGTGGACGAAGAAGGTGGCAGGGACGAGCGCCGCGTCTGCGACATCGTCGGGAATGGTGAAATCGAACCGGCCTCGCTCCGGCTGGACGATGCGAAAGAAGGCCGGCAGCGTGTACAGATTGAACTCCCTCAGCGCCGTCTCGCGGTAGGGTGCGTTGGTGGCCTCGTCGAGAAACCAGAGGGTGGTCCCGATGCGAATTCCGTGCGCCCGCGCCCGAGATGCCAGGCTCGGTCGGGGTTGGAAGACGACGGTCTGATAGCCGCGTGCCTCGATCTCGTCTAGAAAAGGGTCGAGCATCTCCACGGTTTGGGGTTGATATTCGTGAAACAGGACAATCCCGCTCCCGGTCGCCTCCACTGCGTCGAGCGCATTGTCCAACAGCTCGTCGACGTCCTGTGTCATCCAATCCTGGTTGATGATGTTGGCCTGAAAAACAACCAAACCGCGCCGCTGGGCCGCCTCGAGCAGGTCGTCGTTCGACGACAGGTGGGGAAACCGAAAGAACGGCAGGTAGGCGCCAACCCCGGCCGCTTCCTCAACGGCGGCATGTCCCCGCTCCAGGTTGGCGACGGCGTCGCTCAGCGATAGCTGCGCCAGGTCCGTATGGTCCCAGGAGTGGCTCCCCAACGCGTGGCCACGTCTTGCGATTTCCTCGGTGATCTCGGGGTAGGCCTCCGCATGCTGGCCGATCTGGAAGAAGGTGGCCCGGACCCCGTGCGCTTCGAGGATCTCCAGGATCGCCAACGTCGTCACTGGGTCCGGTCCATCATCGAAGGTCAGCGCGACCTGCCCCGCCTCGAGCTCGTCGCCCGTCAAAACGGGGGTGGTGATGGGATCAACCAGCTGCTCGATGCTCTCCCAATCTTGGCCGGGCGGGGTGGGCTCGGGACCTGAGTTGTCCGGGCAACTCGCGAACGAACCGGCCGCCCAGGCCACCACCAGTAGACGGAGTTGGCCGAGGATGAGCCGAGAGCCCTGTCGTCTCATTGCTTTGGCGCCCATTGTTCCCTGCCTGGTGCTCATCCTACCAGAAGTAACCGATTGCTCCAATCTGCGGGAGAGCGGCTCCGCGGTCATGCATTCGCGTTGATGACCTCACCTTCGCCGATTTCGACGGGGACGGCTTCAGCGACGTGTTACTACCTGGTTGTCTCTAGGAACACACTCACCAAATGACGCTCTCGACGGTGTTGGTGGGACCGTCGTCATTGTTTCCTCCGACGATGAAGATCCGGGCAGAGTGGACGGTGCTGCCCATCCACACGCGCTCCTCGTTGAGTTGTTCCTCCATGTTGTTCCAATTGTCCAACGTGGGGCAAAGTGGAGCGTCCGGGTCAGTGGAGTCGCCGATACAGACCTTCACGGAGTCGGCGGTCCTGTTCGGGTTACCAGCTCGGCCGCCAAAGGCGTACAACTGGTCACCCAATGCCGCGTGGCCGTATGCGGTGCGGTTGTTCATTTCGAACTCCGGGCGCCAAAAGTCGAGGGCCCCGCCACTCTG
>JBDRFG010000126.1:0-8806 GCA_043819135.1 Candidatus Eiseniibacteriota bacterium
CCACTCTCGCCCACCGTTCGGGTACTTGCGCGCGAGGGCGTCCGGCAACGACGCCCCGACCGCTGGCTTCTCGAGATCGCTCTCGTACAGCGTCCGCACCCGTGCCACCTGCGCCCGCAGCGAGGCCACGATCGAGTCCGGGAGCAGCGCCGCACGGTCCTTCGCACCCTTGCCCGCGCGAATGAGCAGATATCCCCTCTCGAAGTCCACGTCCTTCACTCGGAGTTTCGTGCACTCGTTCAGCCGCAGGCCGGACCCATAGAGCAGCGACGCCATCAGCAGAGGCACTCCCCTCATTCGCCGGAAGATGGCCTTCACCTCTTCCTTCGACAGCACGACCGGGAGCTTCTTCGGCTTCTTCGCACGCTCCACGTCCGACACCCAGCCAATGTCAATATCCAGCACGTCACGGTACAGGAAGAGTATCCCGCTGAGCGCCTGCGACTGTGTGGACGAACTGACACAGCGGTCGACAGCCAGGTAGGTCAGGAACTCACGTACCTCGTCGGCTCCCATCGTCCGCGGGTGCCTCATGCCGTGAAAGGCAACGAATCGCCTGGTCCACGAGACGTAGGCCTGCTCGGTCCGCGGGCTGTAGTGCCGCGCCCTGCAGGCGTTCCGCACGCGCTGCAGCAGCTTCGGAGGTGCTGGTTTGGCAGGGGGTTCGGCCAGAAGGAGAGTACCGGACTCGCCCCGTGAGGCGTAGCCCGTGAGTGACTCATGCCCGCTCTGGACTTCATGTGCACGCATGCAACCACCTCGATCCACGGGGCTGCAAGGGGCTTCGTTCTCAGGGGTTGCTTCCTACACTATATTGGTCTGAGAGGGGACTGTCAAGGCAGAATGCTCTATGGTGGGGGCTACGCGGGTTGTCTGGCCCACTGTTTCGGTAGTTATGCTGCGGGGGGATTCCGGTGACGCCGGGGGTTATCCTGCGGACGGAATAGGAATCGGGCCGGAGCGCTCACAGAAGCCTGCCCTGGCAATCCGCCAACTTCTCACCCCGGCCCGAGACACGTTTCGCGCTTTCGGCCGTTCCCGGGCCCGAGAGACGAGCCCGCCCTCCGCCGGAACGAACCTAGATCATTTTCCGTGCAGACAGACCCAGCGACTTCTTCACCTCATTCAGCCGCCGAACGACTCCGTGCTTCGCCTCTTCCCAGTCGTCTCCCGACTTGTTCTCCAGCTGGTTGAGCTCGAGCTTGCAGCTCTTGAGTTCGCCGCCCAGAGCGTCGAGATTGGCGCCCATGTCGCTGCCCTTCCCGGCGGCGACGAGTTCATTCATCCTGGATTCGCACTGTGACAGGTCACGCTGGACCTTCTCGAGTGACATTACGTTCGCGTTCATGATTCCACCCCTTCCTGAAGGTGTGCCGGCAGGCCCTTGGGCCGTTCCGCACGGTGGTCAACTCTTCTGTCACCCCATATGATGCGGTGACTGCGCGGAGGTCGCCGGTCAAGGGACGGTTTTTCAGGGGGATTTCGCTGCTGAGTCTCGCCCGGGGAGCGCGCGGAACGGCACGGGGAACCCGTCCCCGTCGCCTAGCGCTCCCCCAGGACCTTCATCCGGTCACCGAGGACGTCGTGGATGTAGAGCATCTGAACGAGGACGATGAAGACAACCGCCAGCGGTGTCGCCAGGAGGACGCCCATCGCCCCGAACAGCATGGCCATCACGATCTGCACCGTTATGAGCAGTGCAGGCGCCATCGAAACGGCACGCTGCTGGATGAGCGGCGTGATGAAGTAGCTCTCGAGCAGCTGGACCACGGTGAACACGAAGACGACGTAGAGCATCTGCGCCGGGCTCTCGACCAGCGCGACGAGCATCGCGGGTATCGCGCCCAGCACCGGCCCGAGGAACGGCACGAACGCGAGAAGCGCGGCGATGAGCGCCAGTGCAAGGGGCACGGGCACGCCGGCTATCCAGAGCCCGAGCGCGGTCAGCACTCCCACGACCGCCATCGATGCGGCGCGGCCCACGAGCCACCATCTGAGAGCCACGCCCAGCGCGGCGAACACCTCTCGCATCCGCCTGCGCCGGGGGATCGGGAACAGTCGCACGGCGTTGTCGACGTACAGGCTCGGGCACACCGCCATGTAGATACCCATGAAGAGCATCAGCATCACGTTGAGGAACACGCCCGCCGTGGTCCAGAAGAAGCCGCCGACTCCCTTCAACACGTCCGTGCCCATCGGGAGGAACTGGTTGGAATCCGGCATCCACTCCACCAGCTGCTTCCCCCACTCCCACTCGCTCAGGTACCCCCGCAGGCGCTGCATGGCGCTCGGCAGATGCTCAGCGAGCTTTGCGATCTGACTTCCGACCGGCGGCCCGACCAGCCACACGGCCGCCGCGAACGACCCGAAGAAAAGCACGATGGCGATCGCAAGCGCCCCTGCCCGCCGCATTCCCGTGATCCGCTCGATCACCATTGCGATACCGTCGAGGAAGACGGCGAGGAGGATCCCCGCGAAGACGACGAGCAGCACGCTCGCGACTTGCCGGACCAGCAGGAGGATCAACACCACCACAACCACAATGGCCGTGGCGGTCAGCGCCTTCGATGCGAACCTGCGGTCGTCGCTGGAATTCCGTCTCATGCTGCTCCCCTAGTCGATCTTGAAGAACGCGCTGCCGGCGGTACCGCAGACAGGGCAGATGTCCGGAGCGCTCTTGCCGACCGTGTGGCCGCACACCGGGCACACGCAGTACGAGAAGTCGCCCTGGTCCGAGCCCAGCGTGTTGAGCAGTCCCTCGTACATCTCCGCGTGCGTCTTCTCGACAGTGTTGGCCAGAACGAACGCAGCGCCTCGTTGTTCCCCTCGGCCTTCGCGTGCTCGATCATCTCGGGGTACATGCTCTTGAACTCGTGCGTCTCGCCCGCGATGGCGTCCTTGAGGTTCTCCTCGGTCGTGCCGATGACACCAAGCGCGCAGGTGGCTGTGCGCGTGCACGGTCTCCGCGGTCACGCTCCTACAGACCCGCCCTGATGGCGTCCAGCTGCGTCCGGCAATCGGGCGCCATTTCAAAGAACTCCTCCAGTTTCGCGCACGCGTAGTCATCGCAGTGCGCGCAGTTCACAACGCCCCTCTCAACTCCGCACTTCCTGATCTCGCAGACCGTGCAGTGCTGGAAGAGAACGCCTCCGTCCGACCTGCAGCCCTCGCAGTTGATGTCGGACGGCTGAATCCGGGCCCCGTACATCTCAGACCATATCCCGGCGACCTCGGCTCTCTTCTCGTTGTCGTCGTCTCTGGTGGCCAGGAACGCCCCGCACTCGTGGCACTTCAGACCGCAGATGGAGATCATCTCGCTCATCAACTTCCCCCTAGACCGTCACGACGACCTCGGACTCCAGCATCTGCCCGACGACCTCCGCCATGTCACTGATTCGCCCAACGACCAACTTGTCGGTCACCCCGTAGTATCCCGCACACGTTCCGCAGACGACAAGATCAACGCCCGCCTCGGACAGGATGGTCACGGCGTCAAGCACATGCGACCCCTCGGCAAGGAGCTTCACCCCCGCGTTGTAGAACAGCATCACCTCGGGCTTCGGTGACGCCGTGCACAACTTGCGCAGGAACGATCCCATGAGCTTGGCGCCAAGCTCTTCCGACCCATCCCCAACTGTCTCGCTGTTCACGACCACGAGTCTTCTGTTCGCCACAAGTTCCTCCAGAGATCGCATTCCGCATTCGGACGCATTGCCGGCATTCGGGTTCCCGGGAGAACCACGGGCGCCGCCCACGCGGCTCCGATGCCCCGGACGCAGACATTCTATCTTTCAGACGTCGCAAGCGCCAGTAGAAATCCGCCCGGTCCAACGCACTGCGCCGTCAGGCGAGTTCGACCCGACGGCGCAGCCACATGTTCTCAGAGCACACTGCCCTCGCCTAGTTCTGCTTCTCTGAGGCGAGTTCTCTGCCGGTCTTGCTGGACAGCACGCGGAACTCCTCGCGAGCAAGCTCCCGGTCGTCCGTCACCTCTATCGAGCGCCTGATGTCCTTCTCGAGCGCCCGAAGCCTCGATCCCTCCTCGGTCACGAGGTGGATCGCCATGCCGGGCGACACGACGAGCTTGAACCTTCTCTCGCGCGTCGACGACGCGACTCTGCGCATCGCTCGCTCGATGAAGAGCACGATCGAATCCATCGAGAGCACCTTCCCGGTTCCCTCGCACTCGGGACAGGCGTCGGTGTACTGGTGCAGAAGGCTGGGCCTCACGCGCTGCCTGGTCATCTCTACCAGGCCGAGTTCGCTTATCGGATACACCTTGTTGCGCGCGCGGTCGTTCGACAGGAGCTTCTTCAGTTCCTGAACCACCTTCTGCCGGCTCCCATCGCTGACCATATCGATGAAATCGATGACGATGATGCCGCCGATGTCCCTCAAGCGCAGCTGTCGGCCGATCTCGCGCGCCGCGCTCATGTTGGTCTTGAGGATCGTCTCCTCCTGGTCCTTCTTCCCCGTATATCTGCCGGTGTTGACGTCGATCGCGGTGAGCGCCTCGGAGTGGTCGATGACGATGTAGCCGCCCTTCTTGAAGTAGACCTTTCGTCTGAGGCTTTTCTCGATCTCGCCCTCGATGTCGTAGGCGTCGAACACCGGGGTGCTGTCGCTGTGGTACTCGACGCGCCCCTTGAGCTCGGGCGCCACGTTCCTGAGGTACCCTGAGATCTCTCTGTAGCCCCGGCGCGAATCGACGATGAGCCTGTCGACGTCGTCGGTGAAGACGTCGCGCACGAGCCCTGCGGTCAGGCCCATCTCGCTCTGGATGAGTGATGGTGCCCGGCGTGATTCGGCGATGCTGTTGGTCTTCTTCCACGCCTTGACGAGGAACTTGAGGTCGCGCTTGATCTGCCGCTTGCTCGCGTTCGCCGCCGCTGTGCGCACGATCAGGCCGCCCCACGGTGGCCGGATCTCGCGTGCGATCTCCTTGAGCCGGTCGCGCTCCGGCGACTTCTCGATCTTGCGCGAAACGCCCACCGACCCCGAGAAAGGCACCAGCACCAGAAAGCGTCCGGGCATCGAGATCTGCGTCGTGACCCTGGGGCCCTTCGTGCTGATGGGCTCCTTCGTCACCTGAACGAGGATCTCCTGGCCCTTCTGGAGCAGGTCCTGGATGGGGACGTTCGGAGAACCCATCCGCTGCCCCTCTTCAACCTCGTATGAGTCGTCGCCGAGAAGGTCCGCGAACTCCGCGGTGGCGTCGCGCATGTCGGAAACATGCAGGAACGCGCTCTTCTCCATCCCGATATCCACGAACGCGGCCTGCATGCCCGGCAGTACCGCGCCCACCACCCCTTTGTAGATGTCGCCGACGATGCGGCCGCCTTCCCCGCGATCCACGAGGATCTCCACCAGCTGGCGGTCTTCGAGAATGGCTATCCGAGTCTCACCGCTCGCCACGTTGACAACGATTTCCTTATGCACATCACTCCTCTGTATGGCGAACCCCGCCCCGTGGTCGGGGTCGAAGGAGCCCGCAATCTCTCAAGGGCACAGGCGTTGCGCCCGTTTCCGTCTGCTCTCAAGTATAGTCGCGCTAGCGGACCGGTTCAAGTCCCGGCCCGCCGTTGGTGGTCCTGCGAAGGAGAGCCGTCCGGTGGATTCGTGCAAGTACCGGTGGAGCAGCACCTTCCGGACTCAGGAGTCTGACGACGTCGACCGGGCGAATGGCCCCCTCCTTGCCGAGGGCGAGCACCATGCGGAGAACGGGCGGCCGGAGTTCCGGCGCGATCCCCTCCTCGACGACCGCCAGTTCCAGGATCTGCTCGCTCGGCCTGACCGTCTTGACCCCACCGCCCTTCGGCACCTCCGCCTCACGCATGCGCCTGAGAGCGTCGATGCGCGACCCTATTCCCTCTGCCGACAGCCCGTCGAGCCCCGGCACGTTGCTGACAAGGTACTCCGCGCCCTCCGCGACCGCACTCGGAGAACGCTTCGAGGTCAAGGGCGTCACAGAGATGATCCCCAGTCCCTCGGGCAGTCCCTCGCTCAGCCCGGGCTCTATCTCCTCCACGGCCAGTGCGCGCGTGAACTCGAGATCGAAGAACTCGGCCTCCCCCGTCGATCCAACGGGCAGTGGCGGACCGAAAGAAAGCTTGGGGTGCGGACTAAAGCCCTGGGTGAAGACCACCGGCAGGCCCGACAGCGCGAGCGACCGGAGCACTGCCCGCACAACGTCCAGATGAGAAACGAACCTGACGGCGTCGCCCTTCGCGTATCGGACGCGCCACCTGGTCCCGTTGGCGTCGCCCGGCCGCACCTTGCGCCCTCGCCGTCCGTGTGTCCGGGCGGGTCCCTGCGCCGGCGTTGACGCTGCCTGCCTCTCGGGCATCCCGCGCCCGGCCGCCCCACGGGCGACTCCCCCGGCGGCGCACGCCCCGCAGTCGAAGCATCCCGCCTCTCTGCAGTCGGGCGTCAGCTCCCCCAGCCGCGCCTTCTCCCGTTCGGCCAGCAGAAACTCCCTGGAGGGCCCTCCGTCGATGTGATCCCACGGCAACGGTGCGTCCGGGTCACGCGCCCTGAGGAAGCCTGCGGCCTGCACTCCGGCCTCCTCAAACGCCGCGCGCCACACCCCGAAGTCGAACGTCTCCGTCCAGCCATCGAACCTGGCGCCCGCCCGGAACGCGACCTCGATGACCCTGGAGAGCGAGCGGTCGCCTCTGGACATGACTCCCTCGAGGAACGAAACCTCGGGGTCCCGCGTAGCGAGCTTCACGCCACGTTCCTGACGGAACCTGTCCCGGAGGAACCTCTCCTTGCTCCTGGTCTCCTCAGCTGAATCCTGCCGCTCCCACTGGAACGGTGTGTGTGCGCGGGGCACGAACGGCGACACCGACACGTTGATGCGCGCGCCCTTCCTCCTCTTCTTCGCCGCGGCCCTGACCTTCGACACGAGCCTCACGATACCCTCGAGGTCGTCCTCGGTCTCGGTCGGAAGGCCGATCATGAAGTAGAGCTTGATCCTGTTCCATCCGGACGCGAACGCGACATCCACGGTCTCGAGTATGCTCTCCTCCGTCTCGTTCTTGTTGACGACGTCGCGCAGACGCTGCGTCCCCGCCTCCGGGGCGAACGTGAGGCCGGAGCGCCGCACCTTCCCGATGGCGTCGGCTAGCTCGAGTCCGAACCGGTCCACTCGGAGTGACGGAAGAGCTATGCTGACCTTCCTGTCGAACAGCCGCTCGTTCAGGCACGAGATCAGCTCGGGCAGTTCGTCGTAGTCCGACGTGGACAGCGACACGAGCGACACCTCGTCGTACCCGGAAGCCGCAAGCCCCTCGTCGACCAAACGGACCACGTCCTCGGTCGGACGTGGACGCACGGGCCTGGTTATCATGCCCGGCTGGCAAAATCTGCACCCCCGTGTGCACCCCCGCATGATCTCCACGGCGAGACGGTCGTGCGTAGTCTCCGTGACAGGTACGATGGGCGCCGCGGGATGCCCGGCGTAGTCGATGGAGTGCTCGGCCCTGCGCTGAATGCGCGCGGGGACGGCGCCGCCGTCGCCCGGGGTGGGAGTCTCGTCCGCCGGGAAGGTCCCCGCATACCGCCCGCTCTCGTAGCGCTCCTCGTAGAGCAACGGGACGTACACGCCGGGAAGCGCAGCGGCCCGCCTCAGAAGCTCGGCGCGGTTCAACCTCTCCCGCTTCGCCCCGATCACGAGATCGGCGATGTCCAGGACGGCGCTCTCGCCGTCCCCCACGACCAGGAGATCGAAGAAAGCGGCCACGGGCTCGGGGTTCAGTGCCGACGGGCCACCGCCGATGATGAGCGGGTCGTCCTCTCCCCTGTTCGCGGCGTGGAGCGGCACAGACGCGAGGTCGAGCATCATCAACAGGTTCGTGTAGTGAAGTTCGTACTGGAGGGTGAAGCCTATGACGTCGAAGTCCCGCGCGGCCCGGTGGCCCTCGATGGAGAAGAGTGGGACGTTCTTCTCCCGCATCAGCGCTTCCATGTCGATCCAGGGCGCGAAGGTGCGCTCGGCCACAACGTCGGGGCGCCGATTGAGAATATCGTAGAGCATGCGGATGCCCAGATGGGACATCCCGATCTCGTAGACGTCAGGAAATGCCAGAAGGAAGCTGAGGTCGACGTCCGCTGGATCCTTCCGCGGGACGTTCCTCTCCCCGCCGGTGTAGCGGCTCGGCCTCGCAACCAGCGGCAGGACCTCACGCTCGAGCCTCTCCAGGAGCTCGCTCATGTGCATCGACCAGCCTTGCCGTTGTCCTTGCCGCGCCGCGTAGGCTACTCGGCGAGTGAAGCGCCTCGCTTGAGCGCTTTGCGGTTGAATTCCATCACCTGCTCGCTCTTGCCGTGCATCTGGGCGCCGAGCGAGCGGGTCATCAACGTATCGAGTTCGATCGTGCCCAGCTTCTGGGCGAACGCGCCCAGCATCACCATGTTCGCCGCCTTCGTCGACCCGACCTCTTCGGCGAGCTCGTTCGCGGGGACCTTGAAGACGTTGACGTCGTCCCGCTTGACCTCGCGGCTGATGAGAGACGTGTTGTAGAAGATCCATCCCCCGGGCTTGACCGTGTCCTCGAACTTGTCCAGCGAAGGTCCGTTCATGATGAGGACCACGTCCGGCGTATCGACGGTCGGTGCGGCTATCTCGCCGTCCGCAACGATCACCGAGCAGTTGGCCGTTCCACCCCGCATCGCCGCCCCGTACTGAGGAAAGAACGTGGTGTGCTTGTCTTCGACCATTGCGGAGTAGGCGATGAGCCGTCCCATCAGGACGATGCCCTGCCCTCCGAAACCCGCGCACCTGATCTGCTGAGTCATCTGCTGT
>JBDRFG010000127.1:0-2342 GCA_043819135.1 Candidatus Eiseniibacteriota bacterium
GGCTTCTTCGGGAGTCGCCGCCGGCAACAGCGTGACGCTCACGCTGTTACCGTTGACCCGGACATGTCCTGGCGCTCGCAGCAGGTTGGCCAGCGCCTTCTTGGCTTCGGCCGGGCGTTTCATCGCGGGAGCGAGTTCGCCGGCGAGATCACTCTCGGCGTTGGCGCACGCGATGCGCAAGGTGTCCAGCACGGTCTTGACGTGACCTGGGTGGCGGGCCAGCTTGCCCGCGAGTTCGGTCTCCTCCACGGGGGCGTGCGTCGGGATGGAGGGACGCAGGGCGATCAGCTCCCGTTGCTGGCGATGGGACTCCTCCAGTTCCTCTTCGTACTCGAGGCGCTTCTTCTCCCGAGTTGCCTCGCTCTTCACCTCGTCGAGGTGGGCCAGCAGCCGTCGGGCCTCGCCCTCCCGCGTCCGTGCGATCTTCAATGCGCGATCGAGCCGGCGGCGGGCCGGGTTCGGGATCAACGTCCAGGGTGGCACGTCCTCGATCTTGCGCTGGTCCAGCTGGTTGATCCCCCAGCGTTCATTGCCGTGCTTGAAGCCATTCTCCTGGCACCAGCGGCCTTTCATGGTCTCGATGAGTTGGGGCGCGGTGACGTCCTTCTTGGCGACCGCCAGCAGGTTCACCTGGGCGCCGTTCTCCATCTTCACCGCGATGCGGCGTACCCGACCTCGGCCCTTGCCCAGGTTTTTCTGGCGCTTCTCGTGGTATCGGACCGTTTCCTCGCCCAGTTCCATCGACCGATCGAAGGTGGAGTCCGGGAGCGTCGGATACGGACGGCGTTCGTAGGTGACGGCCTCGAATTCCGCATCGCGTAGCTCCGCCATCGACTCGGCGTAGGCGCCGGCCCGGTCAAACGCCAGCAAGATACGTTGCTCCTTGCCCAGCGCCTTGCGCAGCAGCTCGCCGAGGGGTCGCAGCCATGCCGTCAGCGAGTCGTGAGACGGCACGTCGACTCGCAGCACCGGCCGGCCGTCCTCGTCGTGGACGTAGTAGTCCGTCGTCCCCGGTACGGACCGCTTGTCCTGCATCCGCCAGCCCTTGCGGATCGTGTACTTGCCCGTGTACGGACGGGTGTGGTTGTCCACGTAGAACACCGCCGGGGTGTCCCCCTCCGTGTGGCTCATCTTCAGCAAGCTCGCGCCAAAGGCCAGGTGGAGCGGCGCGCTGCCCGCTCGCACGACGAAGCCCTTGAGTACCCGTCTCGTCCAGCTCTCCGACGGCGCGCCGTCGGCACGTAGCAGCACCGTCGCCGTGGAGGTCGCCACGCGGCGGACCCCCTCCACACACCGCTGGCCGATACAAAGTGAGATCACCACCGCGTCGAGGGCGACGCGAAGCATCCCCCATCCATGACGGCTACCCCACAGCTGCTCGATGAGTGCGTACACACCGTACTGTTCGAGCATCCCCAGCATCAGCCAGCTGCCCACATGCTGGATGGAACGCCCACCGCGAAGCGCCTTGACCTGGACAGCCTCATCCGCCGTGGGGAATGACTCCTCATCGGATGTCTCCTCGGCGGCGGCCACGCTCGTCGCGGAATCGACCGAAGCATCTTGGCCCTCCAGCGACAGCTGCTCCGGCACCGCCGGGGTGTTCTCGCGAAGCTCGGTCCACGCCTGGTGGACTCGCCAGATCGAGCCATATCCCAGGTCATCCACGCGCCGATTGGCCTCCTGGATGCTCACCCCTTGGTCGAACAGACGGTACAGGCGGCGCCGCAAGGCGGGGGTGACCTTCGCGGGGCGCCCCTTGCCGCCAGGGCCGCGAGACGGCAGGGCCTCTTTCCCCCATTCCCGCGCGATCTTGCGCAACTGGCGGAGTCGGGCGTCGCTGACGCCGAAGGCCGTGGCAAGCTGGCCTTTTTTGATGTCGGGGTCTTCCGAGAGCTGGACCAGCAGGATGTTGCGAAGCAACCGCTCCGAAGGCTCGAACGCGCCGATCAGCGTGCCACCGACGAACACCTCGAAGTGGTCGCCTTGGTTCACGACGCATCCCCGCTCACTGAACCAGCGGACTCCGTCTTCGGTGAACATCGACTCGGGGAACAACTCTTGTGTAGTCATGATGATGACTGGAGTTTGCCATCATGTGGCGGGGAATATGTCATGAAAACGTAAATGTTTAATGGATTGCTCGCGCATCGGAAACACCAGTCAATACGTAGTTCCGACACCTAGGCGTCGGAACTCTGGAGCAGTCGAACCTGGAACGGGCGCAGAAGTTGGAGGTCACACGGCCGGAGATCGACGATTTCCTGTACGCGCGCTCCGGTGTTGAAGAGGCTGAGAAGAAGCGCATGGTCACGGCGACCCGCTGGAGTAGTGCGATCGGG
>JBDRFG010000128.1:0-5378 GCA_043819135.1 Candidatus Eiseniibacteriota bacterium
TGGTCGAACGCGCCCCCATGGACCAGGGACTCGATGACCCGACGGTTCACTCGGCGGAGATCCACGCGCATGCAGAAGTCATGGAAGGACTTGAAGGGGCCCTCGGCCTCCCGCTCCTCGACGATGACATCGATCGCGGACCCACCGACGTTCTTGAGCCCGCCGAGGCCCATGAGGATCTCCCCGTCCACGACGGAGAATTCCTTGCGGGAGCGGTTGATGTCGGGCACCCGCACCTGGATTCCCAGGCGCTTCGCCTCGGACAGGTACAGGATCATCTCGTCGGTGCGGTCCATGTTGCACGTCATCCGCGCGCAGATGAACTCCACCGGGAAGTGCGCCTTGATGTACGCGGTGTGGAAGGTGACCAGCGCGTAGGCTGCGGAGTGGGCCTTGTTGAAGCCGTACCGGGCGAAGACGCTCAGGGTATCGAAGAGGGTCTCCATCTCCGCTCTCTTGTGCCCGCGCTCGACGGAGGCTTCGATGAACGGCGTCCGCTCCGCGTCGATGCCCGCCTTGTTCTGCTTGATCATGGCTTTGCGAAGGATGCCCGCGCGGCCGACGGAGTACCCAGCGATGGCGGAGGAGATCTGCATGATCTGCTCCTGGTACACAACGACGCCGTAAGTCTCCTTGAGGATCTCCTTCACGCTTGGGTGGAAGTAGGTGACGGGCTCCTCACTCCGCTTACGCCGGACGTACTGGTCCACCATGCCTGCGTCCAGGGGCCCCGGTCGATAGAGCGCGAGGACCGCGATGATGTCCTCGAAGGTGTCCGGACGGAGCCACCGCAGGAGGTCACGGAAGCCCGAGGATTCCAACTGGAATACCCCCGTGGTCTCGCCGGACGAGATCAGGTCATAGACCGCAGGGTCGTTTATGGGGATGGTGTCGAGGTCCAGGGGCCGCCCGGTGGTCTCCCGGATCAGGCGCAGGGCGACGTCGATGACCGTCAGGGTCTTGAGGCCCAGGAAGTCGAACTTGACCAGCCCCACGGCCTCGGCCTCGTCCCTGGCGTATTGGGTGACCACGTCTCCGTCGTTGGTCTTGAGCAGGGGGCAGATCTCGGTGAGAGGCTCCTGGCCGATGACGATGCCCGTCGCGTGCACGCCCGCATGCCGGTAGAGGTCCTCCAGGACGTGGGAGACCCCGAAGAGGCGGGTGTAGAGCGGCTCGCTGTCTCGCAGGGCGCGGAGCTTCGGCTCATTCCTGAGGGCGGTCCAGAGGTCGATGCCGAGCTCTTCGGGCACCAGCTTGGTGACCCGGTCTGTGTCCACGAAGGACATGCCCAGGGCCCGTCCCACGTCTTTGAGTACCTCCCGCGTGTTGAAGCTGGAGAAGGTGATGATCTGGCCCACGCGATCGCGGCCATACTTGTCGACCACGTACTCGATGACCTTGTCCCGCTTGTCCTCGCAGAAGTCGATGTCGAAGTCGGGCATGCTCACGCGCTCGGGATTGAGGAAGCGCTCGAAGAGCAGGCCGTAACGGAGGGGATCGATATCTGTGATGCCAAGGGAAAACGCGGCGAGGGAGCCGGCGCCGGAGCCACGGCCCGGGCCCACGGGTATGCTGTTCGCCTTGGCCCAGCCGATGAAGTCCGAGACGATGAGGAAGTAGCCGGCGAAGCCCTCCTCGATGATGACCCGGACCTCGAGATCCAGGCGGTCCTGGTATCGCTGCCTCTCCTCTGGGTCCGTGATCTGCAGCTTCTCCAGCCGCCCCTGGAGCCCTTGGTTGGTGAGCTCACGCAGGTGGTTATCGAGGCCCTGGCCTCGGGGGGGCACGAAGTGGGGCAGCTTGGGCACGCCGAGGTCCGGGAGGTGCAGGTTGATCCTCGACGCGATCTCCTCCGTGGCCTCCAGCGCACGCTCGAGCCCCTTGAACTGCTGACACATGATCTCCGGGGACTTGAAATAGAGCTCCTGCGCGTCGTGGGAGAGGCGGTCCTCCGCGTCCATGGTCTTGCCTGTCTGGATCGCCATCAGGACCTCGTGGGCGTCCGCATGGGCCTGATCCAGGTAGTGGCAATCGTTGGTCGCCACCACCGGGATCCCGGTGAGGTCACTGATATTGAGCAGCTCCGCGTTGACCTTCTCCTGTTCCGGGTAGCCGTTGTGCTGCAGCTCCAGGTAGTAGTTCCCGCGCCCGAAGAGGGCGTCGTACTCCCTCGCGGTCTTCATCGCGTGGTCGGTGTCGCCCCGGAGAATCGCCTGGCCCAGCTCCCCCCCCATGCACGCGGTGGTGCAGAGGAGCCCCTTCGAATGCGCCTGGAGGACCTCCCAGTCGATGCGGGGGACGCAGTAGAACCCCTCGAGGTACCCGATGCTGGAGAGCCGGCAGAGGTTGTGGTAGCCCTCCAGATCCTTCGCGAGGAGGATCAGGTGATAGGACTTTCTCTGGGTCCTGTCCCCGCGGCCCTTGGGCGCGACGTACACCTCGCTGCCAATGATCGGCTTGATCCCCGCCCGGGTCGCGGCCTGGTAGAACCTGATCGCCCCGAACATGTTGCCGTGGTCGGTGATGGCTACCGCAGGCATCTGATATTGCTTCGCGCGCTCGATGAGGTCACCGATCCTGATCGTGCTGTCCAGGAGACTGAAATGGGTGTGCAGGTGCAGGTGGACGAAGCTCATCTTTCCCCCGTTGGTTCGTGGACTTAGGCTATGGCCCGTCCCGTCTTGACATGGCAAGGTCGAGGACGTCGTGCAGCCAGCCGACCCCTTGCCAGAACTGAAGCTCCTCCGCAGGGAAGAGGGCGTAGACATCCTCTACCGCGGCAGCCACCTCTTCTGCGTGCCGCCATGTGGGCCAGTCGCTGCTGTCTCGGGGCCAATGCTCTGTCCGTGAGCATGACTATTCTCCCGACTCAGGATTGTCCGGAAGGCCTCCGGCGCGAAGCCAATCCTCGAGTTCTGCTCGCTCCTGGGCTTGCCTCTTGTGGGCTTCGCGCTCGGCGATCATTTGGCGCTCTTGTTCTGCACGCTCACTTTCAGCGATCCACGCAGCGTACGCGTCCTCGCTGTACTCCAGAAATAGCGCCACCCACGCATCGTTGTGGCGCTGCCTCGTGATGCTATAGGCTCGAGCGGAAGACGCAGTCGTCGGCGGATTCCGGATCCAGCCATGGAGGCTGACGAGAGTGTTGATGAAACCCCGATCCTCGAAGGGGGTCGAGACGATCCGGCTGCGAATGTAGGGAGAGCCGATGCTGGAGTATTTTCTCTGGGTCATGGGCACCTCCTGCGCGCCTGTCAATATATACAACCGCATAGGACAGACAGTGTCCGATGCCAGCCTTCTTTATGGTTGGAACCAACGGTTGACTGAGGTCGAACCCAACCGGGTTTATGGTGCATGTCCCTTCTCCGTTGATTGGCCGAGGAGTGTTTCAACGAAATACTCCAAGAAGAGGGACACGCTCAACTGGAGGAGTTGGTGGTAGACAGACGCGATTCAGTCTACCATACACAGAATCGACTGACCGACGAGGGCGTTTGATACAGAGGACTGTCAGGAAGGTCACGCGAAAGTCAACGAGCGATATTTGGTGAAGGGGGGTACGAACATGTTGTTGATTGAGCAGACGTCAGGATGGCAGATGGTCGAGCCAGCCGGGTTCAAGAACGAAGACGAACTGCAGCGGTTGATCGTCGAGCATCCGGGCCTGCTGCCGGTCGTTGAGTTCGGCCTCGGGGACAGCCCCATCGTTACGGCCTTCCGAGAGGTCCAGTCCGCCGCCGGGCCGATCGATGTGCTCGGCTTCGACGCCGACGGCGGGATCACGATCATTGAATGCAAGCTCGCCAGGAATGACGAGATCCGGCGTGTCGTCATCGGCCAAGTCCTTGATTACGCCGCCGCGCTGAAGGGGATTCGGTACGACGAACTGAATGACCGATGCGTCTCCGACCAAGGCGCGGAGATCGTGGACGTAATTCTCAAGGCACAGGGAGCGGTTATTTCTCTGCAGGACCGTGATGAGCTTCGGAAGCACCTTGACGAGACCCTTCGGCTTGGGACTTTCCGTCTAGTCATCCTTGCAGATGGTCTCAGGCCGAGCCTGAGCCGGATCGTCAGCTTCCTCGCTGGAGCGGAGGGTGGGGGTGTCAACCTCTGCGTATTGGAGATGCGGCGCTATCATGACGCAGATCGGAGTATCATCGTTCCGGTGCTCCATGGCTCTGCGTCCGTCTACCGGGCATCGAAACGAAAGATTCATGAACCTGTTTGGTACGACGCCCTGCTCGACGCCCGGCGACAGCTCGAGGACGGAGGTATCCCTGACGGCTCGGTTCTATATCCCCCGAAGAGCAAGGTCGGGATGTGGGCTCATGGACATTACATACAACTCAACCCGGAAAAGGGCGCTGAGGGGACCAGTACGTTCCTCTGGGAAGACCCGAAGGATGGGTGCTTGTACACCTGTGTCAACCTCGACTCCCAGCCTCACGGGGACCTGAGCAAAGCCCTGTCCAGTGCCTTTCCGTCCGCTCAGGAACCGGAACACGACGACGACCAGCTGTACGTCCTTGTCCACGACCCTTCAGACAAGGGGACTCCCCCTCCGTCGCCCGAGCACCTCGCCGAGATGCTGGCGGGAACCTTTACGATCGCCCGGGAGTGGGTGCAGCGCCACATGTCGACCTGATTCCAGATGTCACAACAGATCGGCACGAAACGCAGCAACTGCCACTGCTGTGGGTAATGGATGGGGTGGGTAGTTGGGTGATTTCCTTTCAGGTCTGGGCTCCCTTCCAGAGGGAGAAATCGAAGCACCTCGCAGAAGCGCTCATGCTGCTATCGTTCGCCGCTCCGTCAATAGTTCATCTACCAAACCTGGTGGGGTATACATGCGATTTCGTCACGACGCCTTGGGTATACCCGCGGGTATACATTTGCCGGCTTGCCCCTGCTGTTCTGCGCTTGTCCAGGCTTGCGAAACTAGTGTACATGAGCCCCGCCGGCCGTGGTCAATAAATAAATAATTTCAGTGTGTTAAGTGTTGTGTTCGGCGTCATTGCCAAGGTCGACGTCGCGAGTTCAAATCTTCGAGAGTTGTGCGAAGCTGCCTCTCGTTCCACACCAGGATACAGCGAGGACGTGGTCGAGTACTTCAAGCAGATGGCCGAGGAGACGGGCATCCCCTACCAGAACCTGATCAACCTGTACCTCCGGGACTGCGTAGTCCACGAGCGCAGGCTCACCATGGACTGGCGGTAGCGCCACGGGCCACAGGCTTCGACGCTGGAGCTACTTTGACCGCTTGTGCTGGCCCGTAGTTTGCCGCTCGGTTTTCTTGGAAGTGTTTTCTGGATTGCGGAGTTGGCCTGTGGCGTGTGCTGCGCTGAGCCTCCGCCCCGATGCTGGCGAGGCCA
>JBDRFG010000129.1:0-3651 GCA_043819135.1 Candidatus Eiseniibacteriota bacterium
GAAGCGGGCGAAGGTCCAGCCGAGGCTGCGGTTCGACGATCCGGTGCGCATGTATCTCCGGGAGATGGGGCAGGTCAAGCTTCTTGACCGCGAGGGCGAGGTGGAGATCTGCAAGCGGATAGAGAGCGCCGAGGACATGACGTACAGCTCGATCTTCGAGTCCCTGACGACGATGAAGAGGCTGTTGAATCTGACGGAGCGTCTCAAGTCCGAGAAGGTGAGACTGGACAAGGTCGTCAAGGTAGACCGCAAGAAGAAGAACGCCACGAGCAAAGAGGAGCGTCGACGCGTCGTCCTGCGCATGGAGAAGATCGTCAGACTCGACGAGGAGCGGCGCGAACTCGAACAGAAGCTCAGAAAGGCACAGCCACAGCACGCCACCCAGACGAAGAAGGCCATAGAGAGGCGACGCAAGAGCCTGGTAACGGAGACCAAACGTCTGGCGCTCCATCCCGCTCAGGTCACCAAGATGGCCGCACGCATCGGTGAACTCGTTGACAAGTGCAGGGCCCTGGAGGACGAGATCGCGAGCCTGACGGACGGGTACGATTCGCTACTCCGTAGGGCGGAGCGCGAAGAGGCGAAAAAGAAGAAGGCCAGGAAGACGGTTTCCGGGAAGGGCGCCGCGTCGAAGAAGCAGAAGACCGCGACGAAGGCCGCCACGCGGACGAATACCCCGGCCGCCCTGAAGAAGGAAGCGGCTCTCGTCCTCAACGAGGTCAGGAACAAGAAAAGGGCCATCAAGCGCATCGAGCGCGAGTGCGGGATCCGGGCCGGAGATCTCTCCGACACCGCCAACAGCATCCGGAAGGGCGAGATCGAAGCCAGCATAGCCAAGACCGAGATGGTCGAGGCCAACGTGCGACTGGTCATCTCGATAGCGAAGCGCTACACGCACAGAGGGCTGGACTTCCTCGATCTCATCCAGGAGGGCAACACCGGCCTGATGCGCGCTGTCGAGAAGTTCGACTACAGGCGGGGTTACAAGTTTTCCACGTACGCCACCTGGTGGATCAGGCAGGCGATAACGCGGGCCATCGCGGACCAGGCGAGGACCATCCGCGTTCCCGTCCACATGATCGAGGCCATCAACAAGGTCGTGCGCACGACGCGTCAGCTGGTGCAGGAAGAGGGCAGGGACCCGTCGGTGGACGAGATCGCCGACAAGCTCGATCTCACAGAGGACAAGGTAAAGGGCATCCTCAAGGCTGCCCAGCAGCCCATATCGCTCGACCGTCCGATAGGAGAGGACGAGGACTCGAGCCTCGGCGACTTCGTCGAGGACACGAAGGTCGTCTCGCCCGCTCAGTACGCGTCGTTCAAGCTTCTGCAGGGCGAGATCAACAACGTCCTCGCGGAACTCGACCCGCGCGAGGAGAAGATCATCAGACTGCGCTTCGGTCTCGAGAAGGATCGGGCTCCGATGACCCTCGAGGAGGTCGGCGCGATCTTCGGCGTGACGCGAGAGCGCGTGCGGCAGATAGAGAAGAAGGCCATCGGCAAGCTCAGGCACTACAAGCGGAGAAGCCGACTCAGGGGATACATAGACCTTCCCTGATATCTCTCCGGCGCCTGTCCGCGGCCGGCGGTTCCGTTGACATCCCACGGGCCGGCGTGCTAGACTCCCCGTTCAGTCGGAAGGGGTTCTGTCGAGCTTCCGGCGGGCCCATAGCTCAGCGGTAGAGCAGCGGACTCATAATCCGTAGGTCCTTGGTTCGAATCCGAGTGGGCCCACCAAATACACCAGGCCATGGGGGCGATTAGCTCAGTCGGTTAGAGCGCCGGTCTCACATACCGGAGGTCACTGGTTCGAATCCAGTATCGCCCACCATACCAGCTCACGGACGCGAGGTTGCGCCACGGAGTTCGTCGGTCGGACGACATCCTGTGGGAACACGCTGGTCGACGCAGGTGTGCCCGGCCGGGTGCACCTGTTGTTTGTATCCACCCGCGGCCGCGAGCATCGTCTCTGAGGGAGGGGACCAGTGTTTGAGCAGCTCGAACTCCTGCTCCAGCTTCAGGAGATTGACTCGGACGTCGCCGATCTGGTGAGGCAGAGCGAGTTGCTTCCCGTTCGCATCGGCGAGTCTGAGAACGAGAGGGAGCGAGTTCGTTCCGCGCAGAAGGAGGCCGTCCTTGCGCTGGAGGAGGCGAAGAAGGAACACCAGCACAGGGAGCGCGAGCTCGAAGACGCGACTGTCCGGATCAACGACCTGAAGTCCAAGCAGCTGGTCATCAAGACCAACGAGGAATACGCCGCGCTCACACGCGAGATCGGGTTCGCCACGCAGGGCATCTCGGATATCGAGGACGGCATTCTCAAGTTGCTGGAGGAGATGGAGCAGCTGACCGCGAACGCCGAGCAGACCGGGTCCGATTTGGCCGAGTCCGAGCGTGCCGTCGACGAGAGGGTGAAGGAGCTTCAGGCCAGGCTCGGCGAACTGAACGACGCGTTGGCGGTGAAGAGGGACGAGAGGCTCCGCGTCGCGATGCGGGTCGACGGCCCCCTGCTCAGCCGCTACGAGGGCATAATGAGGAGCAAGGGCGACTGTGCCCTGGTGCAGGTGGCGGACGGCGCCTGCTCCGGTTGTTACAAGAGTCTGCCCCCTCAGACCGTGATCGAGGTCAAACGGTCCAGCCGGTTCATCGAGTGCGACGGCTGCGGGCGAATCCTCTACTGGCGGCGGGAGACGGACGTTGGGTAGGAAAGAAGAGGGCTTCGTCAGGGCCATAGCCGCCGGAGCGACCTGGAAGGACGCCGCGCGTGAAGTCGGCCTTCCCGAGAAGCGAGCCGCCGCCTTCCTCGAGAGCGTCGCCACGTTCGCAGGCTCGGTGAGCGCGCCGATGGAGTTCGGCCTGCCCGATGGGGGCGGCGCCGACCGCGCCGACGCCGGCGCGGCCACAGCGCCCCGGCACGATGAGGTCGTCATCTACACGGATGGCGCGTCCAAAGGGAATCCGGGCCCCGCGGGGGCCGGTGGGGTCATCCTTACACCCTCGGGCGAGACCATCGAGGAGTTCCGCGAGCACCTCGGCCAAACGACGAACAACGTGGCGGAGTATGAGGCGGTCAGGATCGGGCTCGTCAGGGCTCTGGCTCTGGGCGCGCGTCGCGTCACGGTGCGGCTCGACAGCGAACTGGTGTCAAATCAGCTCACCGGACGGTATAAGGTCAAGGACGCGAAACTTCTCGACCGGTACCTCGAGGTAGTGCAGCTGCTCTCCCGGCTCGACTCGGTCAGGTTCGAGACGATACCGAGGGAGAAGAACGACAGGGCCGACAGGCTGGCCCAGACCGGCGCCCGAATGGGGCGCTGACCCTTTCGGCGTGACACGGAGGTCGCGCATCGTCAGGGGGAAACAGAGAGCGGACGGAGTAGACCAGGCGGTCGCGGGGGGCCCTCGGGCCCACCTGAGGAAAGTCCGAGCTCCACAGGGCAGGGTGCTGGGTAACTCCCAGTGGGAGCGATCCTAAGGAAAGTGCCGCAGAAAGGGAAACCGCCTAAGGATCCCGGCGACGGGGTCCCGGCAAGGGTGAAAAGGTGAGGTAAGAGCTCACCAGTGCTCCCGGTGACGGGAGCAGCTAGGTAAACCCCACCCGGAGCGAGACCGAATAGGAGAGGAGAAGCTGCCCGCTTCGCTACAACTCTC
>JBDRFG010000130.1:0-80004 GCA_043819135.1 Candidatus Eiseniibacteriota bacterium
GCGGCGGGTGGAGGAACTCGAGAGGCGCCACCCCGGGGGCGTCCTCGTGGTCGACGCGGCGCTCCTGGTGCAGTGGGACGTGCTGGACATGTTCGATGTCGTGCTGGTCGTTCACGCTCCGGGCGAGCTCAGGACCCGAAGGCTGGTGGACGGGGGGTTCGAAGAGGACGACGTCAGACGGAGGATGAGATCTCAGCTGCCGGACGATGCAATGCTCGCGGCTGCCGATACGGTGATAGAGAACGAGGGCACGCTTGCGGAACTCCGCGCCGCGGTGGAGGGGTTCTGGGGGGCGCTGCCCGGACACATACGGGAGGACATAAGATGAGCGAGCTAGAGAGAACTCTCCAGGAACTGGTCAGCAGGGTCGCCGAGCTCGAGGAGTATCTTTGACGTAGCGACCAAGACCAACCGCCAGAATGAACTTGAGAAGGTTACCTCGTCGCCGGATTTCTGGTCCGACGCGGCCGCCGCCAAGGAGGTCTTCGGCGAGCTGAACGCCCTCAAGGCGTGGACCCGGCCGCTCGCCGAGTTCCGTTCGGAGTGCGAGGACCTGTCGGCGCTGATCGAGATGGCCGAGGAGGAGGACGGCGAGGCGGCCGACGCGGCCTCGGCGGGACTCGAGGCGCTCGAGGGGAAGCTCCGGGAACTCGAACTCAGGAAGATGCTCTCGGGTACTGACGACGAGGGGAACGCCATCCTTGCCATTCACCCGGGCGCCGGCGGCACGGACTCCGCGGACTGGGCGCAGATGCTCCTGAGGATGTACCTCGCGTGGGCCGAGCGTCGCGGCTACGAGGTCAAAACGATGGACGTCCAGCCCGGGGACGAGGCCGGCATCAAGAGCGCGACGGTGCTCGTCAAGGGGCCGTTCGCCTTCGGCTACATGCGCGCGGAAGTGGGCGTGCACAGGCTGGTGAGGCTGTCACCCTTCGACGCGGCTCACCGGCGTCACACGTCGTTCGCCTCCGTCGCCGCCTATCCCGAGGTCGACGACGACGTTGAGGTCGAGATCGACGAGTCCGACATCCGAGTCGATTTCTACAAGGCGAGCGGTCCCGGGGGACAGCACGTCAACAAGAGCTCGACGGCCGTGCGACTGACGCACGAGCCATCCGGGATCGTCGTCACCTGCCAGAACGAGCGCTCGCAGTACCGGAACCGCGTGAACGCGATGAAGGTCCTCCGGGCCAGGATCTACGCTCTCCGCGAGGTGGAACGGCGCGAGGAGCAGGCGGAGGCCGAGGGGCAGAAGATGGAGATCGCCTGGGGAAGCCAGATACGGTCGTACGTCATGCACCCGTACCAGCTGGTCAAGGACAACAGGACGGGCGTGGAGACTTCCGACGTCGGCGGCGTGCTCAACGGCGACCTCGACGGCTTCATTGAGGCCTATCTCAAGGCCACGGAATAGCCCGGCGGGCGTGGCACGGGGGTCTCGCGCGCCGTGCCGGCCGCACTCTGGAGCCCGAACGGGCGGGCGGCGTCAAGCGGCCGCGTTTGCTTGACTGGCGCCGACAAGATGGTATAAGGGTCTCTGCGGTATTCGGACTCAACAGTGGGCATCACCCCGGGGGAGCGGCGTTGGAGAACACGGAGAAGAGCCTGCCCGCGCGGATGCGCGAGAACCTGGACCGGCTGAGAGAACTTGGCGTCGAGCCGTACCCTCGCAGATCGGCGCGCACGCACACGGCCGAGGCCGTCGTGAGCGGCTTCGAGGCGCTCGAGAACAGGGAGATCACGGTCGCCGGACGACTGATGGCGATCCGCGGCCACGGCAAGGCCGGGTTCGCGGACCTGGTGGACGGGACGGGGAAGATACAGATCTACGTCAAGAAGGACGACGTCGGCGAGCAGCTCTTCGAGATCTGGAAGCTGCTGGACGTGGGCGATATCGTCGGGGCCACCGGCGAGGCCTTCCGGACGCGGAGCGGTGAGCCGAGCGTCAAGGTGGCGGGCCTGACCGTTCTCGCCAAGGCCCTGCTCCCGCTGCCCGAGAAGTGGCACGGTCTCAAAGACAAGGAACTGAGGTACCGGCATCGCTACCTAGACCTCCTTGCGAACGAAGACTCTCGCCGGACGTTCGAGGTCAGAAGCACGATGCTCCGGATCGCGAGGGACTTTCTGCACGAGCGCGGCTTCGTCGAGGTGGAGACCCCCGTGCTCCAGCCGATGTACGGAGGGGCCTTCGCGCGTCCCTTCGAGACCCATCACCACGCGCTCGACATGCCGCTCTACCTGCGCATAGCCGACGAGCTGTATCTCAAGCGGCTGATAGTCGGCGGGATGGAGCGCGTCTATGAGATCGGCAAAGACTTCCGGAACGAGGGCATGGACAGGACCCACAGCCCCGAGTTCACTCAGCTGGAGCTCTACCAGGCGTACGGTGACTACCACGACATGATGGACATTACGGAGACACTGGTCGCCCGCTTGGCGACCGAGGTGCACGGCGGCACGCGCTTCCCCTGGGCCGAAGCGGAGATAGACGTCGCACCGCCCTGGCGGAGGCTCAAGGTGATGGACGCCGTGGAGGGCGTGGTGGGGGCGGAGGCGCTCGCGAGCGACGCGGCGCTCCTGTCGGCCGCGCGCGCGGCCGGCCTCGACATTCGCGACGGCGCCTCGCGCGGAGACGTGATCGAGAGAATTCTCGACGAGCTTGTGGAGCCTGGACTCGATGTGCCGACGTTCCTCATCGACTACCCCAAGTCGATCTCGCCGCTGGCGAAGCAGACGCCGGAGGACCCCGAGATCGTCGAGCGCTTCGAGTTTTTCATCGGTGGACTTGAGCTGGGGAACTCCTTCACCGAACTGAACGATCCCGTCGAGCAGGTGCGGCGTCTGGAGGCGCAGGTGCAGGAACGCGAGGGCGGCAACGCCGAGGCGCACGGGATGGACGAGGACTTCATTCGCGCGCTCGAGCACGGCATGCCGCCGACCGGGGGTCTGGGCATAGGTCTCGACCGGCTGGTCATGCTGCTCACGAATTCCTGGAACATCCGCGACGTCATACTGTTCCCGTCCATGCGTCCGGAGGTGTAGTGCACCGGCCTTTCTGGCGCAGGCGGCTGTGCGCGCCGGCAAACCCGGGGCCTCGAGAAGGAGAAAGAAGCCAGTGTCGTTCGAGTGGTTCATCGCCTGGCGGTATCTGAGAGCAAAGCGTAAGACCAGGTTCATCTCGATAATAACGTTCATCTCCGTCGCCGGCGTCGCGGTCGGCGTGATGGCGCTCGTCGTGGTGCTGGCCGTGATGAACGGCTTCGAGAACGAGATCCACAGCCGCATAATGGGAATCAACGCGCACGTCATCCTGCTTCGCTACGGGGACGAGCCGCTCAGGAACTACGACGAGCTGGCAGAGACGGTCGAGGAACTTCCCGAGGTCGTCGCGGCGGCGCCCTTCACGTACACGAAAGCGGTCCTGCAGGGGCACGGCAGTTCGGACGGGATAGTTGTGAGGGGCATAAACCTCGCGCTCGAGTCGGCCGTCACGGACATCCTCGACAACATAGACCCGCCGCTCTCCTCGCTCGCGACTCTACCCGGCGAGGCGCCGGGCGCCATCATCGGCGCCGAACTGGCGCGGCGGCTCGGTACCACCGTCGGCGACACGGTCGCCGTTTCGTCGCCGTTCGACTACGTGCTGACGGTGATGGGACCGATGCCGGCCGTCGCGCGGTTCAAGGTGAAGAGTCTTTTCAGCTCGGGCATGTACGAATACGACCAGTCGCTCGTCTACATCGATCTTCCGGTAGCGCAGTCGCTCTTCGGACTCGACGACGGCGTGATCGGTGTGGCCGTCAAGATCGTCGATCCCTACGCGGCGCCCGAAGTCGCGCAGAAGGTCGTGGAGGCGGTCGGCGGGTTTCCCTACAGGGCCAACAACTGGATCGAGCTCAATCACAATCTCTTCAAGTGGATGAAGACGGAGAAGATGGTGATGTTCTGGATACTCTCGCTCATCGTCATGGTCGCCGCCTTCAACATAGCGAGCACTCTGATCATGGTGGTCATGGAGAAGACCAGGGACATCGGGATCATGAAATCGATGGGCGCGACGCCGCGCTCGATCCTTCGCATCTTCGTTCTTGAAGGGCTTGTGATCGGGGCGTTGGGCACGATCGCCGGGACCGCGGCGGGGTATTCCCTCGCTATACTTCTGGATCGTTACCAGTTCGTCACGCTTCCGGGAGACGTGTATCCGATCGAGACTCTGCCGGTGCAGATGCACGGGCTCGACTTCATCATCGTCGCCGCCGCGGCCATGGTCATCAGCTTTCTCGCGGCCATCTATCCGGCGTCGTCGGCTTCAAGGCTCGCGCCCGTCGAGGCCATCCGGCGAGAGTAGTGGGCGGTGCAACCGTAGTCGGGAGTGATTCATGCTTCGGCTCGAGAACATCACGAAGAGCTTCAACGCCGGCCCGGACCATCTGGACGTGCTCAGGGGCATAGACCTGACCGTCGGGGAAGGTGAGATCGTCGCCATCGTCGGTCCTTCGGGCGTCGGCAAGAGCACGCTTCTGCACATCATGGGCGCGCTCGACACCCCGACGACGGGCAAGGTCTACGTCCGCGACACGGACGTGTTCGCCATGCCCGAGACCGCGCGCGCCGCCTTCAGGAATCGGACCGTAGGTTTCGTTTTCCAGTTTCACCACCTGTTGAGAGAACTCACCGCGCTCGAGAACGTCATGATGCCCTGTCTCATCGGCGGCATGGAGCGGGACGAGGCCGCCGCGCGGGCGGAGGAACTTCTGGCGGCCGTCCGGCTTTCGGACAGGGCCAGCCACAGGCCCGGCGAACTCTCCGGAGGCGAGGAACAGCGCGCGGCGGTCGCGAGGGCGCTCGCCACCCGGCCACTGATGGTCCTCGCGGACGAGCCGTCCGGGAACCTCGACAAGGTCTCGAGCGACGAGCTCCACGATCTCATCTGGGGACTCAGGGATTCGATCGGTCAGACGTTCGTGATAGTGACGCACAATCCGGACCTCTACGGACGCGCGGACCGCGTCGTCGCCCTCAAGGGAGGACTGGCCACCGAGTGGGAGGAGGGCGCACAGCGATGACGTGCGAGCGATGCGGAAGCAGAACAGCCACCGTGCGCTACGCCGAGGTCGTCGACGGTTCGCTGACCACCTGGAATCTCTGCGAGGAGTGCGCGAGCGAACGCGGAGTCACGGGCTCCCTGACGGTGCTCGTCGGTCCTCCGGTCAACATATTGAGGGGGCTTCTCGAGGGTGGCGGCGAGGCCGGGGTCTCCGACACCATGCCGCCCTGTCCCAGGTGCGGACTGACCTTCGGGGAGTTCAGGCGAGTAGGCCGGCTGGGATGCGGAACCTGCTACGAGACCTTCGGGACTCAGCTTCTGCCGCTCCTGCGGCGCATCCACGGGAGCGCGGAGCACGCGGGATGTGTGCCCAGTGAGATTTCGGGCGACCACTTCCGCCGCAGGGAGATCCTGAAGCTGAAGGGCAAGCTGACCCGGGCCGTGGCTGCCGAGGACTACGAACTGGCCGCGGAGCTAAGGGATGCCATCAGGGCCAGGGAGTGCGAAGTCGTGGGCGCGGAGACGGTCGATGTGGACACCCGAAACAATGATGAGTAGGTCGGCAGGCTGGCTCGATGCCTCGGGGCGCGAGTCGGACGTCGTGCTCTCCACTCGCGTGAGGCTCGCCAGGAATCTGGCCGGCGAGAAGTTCCCGTGCTGCTCGAGCGACGAGGAAGCGAATTCCGTCAGGGAGCGCGTCCTCGCCGCGATGTCGAAGAGCAACTACATGACGAACGCTCTGGTTCTCCGGATGGAGGACGTCGATCCCCTCACGCGCCGAGTGCTCGTCGAGCGGCACCTCGTGTCCGCCGCCTTCGCCGAGGACGGCGCAGGCAGGGCCGCCGTCGCTGGTGAGGGCGAGCTGGTCTCGGCCATGGTCAACGAGGAGGACCACCTGCGCCTGCAGTGCATCCGCTCGGGTCTTACCCCCGTGGACGCCTGGCGTCTGGTCGAGCGTATCGATTCCGAACTGGAGCGGAACTTGCATTATGCCTTCTGCAGCGACTGGGGGTACTTGACAGCTTGCCCCACGAATGTGGGGACCGGGATGCGCGTGTCTGTGCTGATTCATCTAGCGGGACTGTCCAGGACCGGGAGGATCTCTCAGGTACTCAAGAGTATCGGCAAGCTCGGGCTGTCTGTCAGAGGCTGCTACGGTGAGGGGAGTACGGCGCAGGGTGGTTTCTTCCAGGTCTCGAACCAGACGACCCTCGGCCAGTCGGAAGAGGACATCGCGAACACGATCGAGCGGGTTGCCGCTCGACTGGTCAAGATCGAGCACGAGGCCAGAGCCGAACTCGTGCGGACGGACGAGCATCGCCTGGAGGACGAGGTCTGGCGCGCGCGCGGTACCGTCGCCAACGCCAGGTTGATATCATCGGCCGAGTTCATGGAACTCGCCTCGTCGCTGAGGCTCGGAGTAGCGCTCGGGATCATCGACGCTCCGGACCTGGCCGCCCTCAACCGGTTGCTGGTGGCCACACAACCGGGGCATCTCAGCCGCACGTGCGGAGGCGGTACGTCCGCGCGCGAACGTGACATCGCCAGGGCCGATCTCGTGCGCAGAAGCTTGGCCGGGCTGAACTAGCACGGTGGCCGTCGCCCAAATGGAGGCGCTCATGCAGAGACAGAGGGACTTCACACCACGGGTCAGACGCGTCCTCTACTTCGCTCGAGAGGAAGCGACTCGGCTCCACCACGACTACCTCGGGACCGAGCATCTTCTTCTCGGTGTCGTGCGCGAAGGGGAGGGCGTCGCGGCGACCGTGCTGCGCGAACTCGCCATCGACCTCGACACAATACGCGAGATGGTCGAGTCGTACGTCCCTCGCGGGACCTATACGTCGACGATGAAGGAGACGCAGTGGACACCGCGCGCCAAGACGGTGCTTGAGCTGGCCCGCGAGGAGGCGAGGATCCTCCATCATCAGTACATCGGAACGGAGCATCTTCTGCTTGCGTTGATCCGGGAGGGGGAGGGCGTGGCGGCGAAGGTCCTTCGGGACATCGACGTCGATCTCAGGGGGACGCGCGAGCAGGTGATGAAGGTCCTGGGCAACGCCGGGGAGGCCTCCGACGAGGGGACCGTCCGCGCTGCCGAGACGCCCACGCTCGACCAGTTCGGGCGAGACCTCACCGAACTTGCCAGGAAGGGCCAGCTGGACCCGGTCATCGGGCGACAGCAGGAGATGGAGCGGGTGCTTCAGGTGCTTTCGCGCAGGAAGAAGAACAACCCGGTCCTGATCGGCGAGCCCGGAGTGTGCAAGACCGCGATCGTCGAGGGCCTGGCTCAGAAGATAGTCGCGAACGAGGTGCCCGCGACGCTCAAGGACAAGAAGCTGATCATGCTGGACCTGTCTTCGACCGTCGCCGGTACGAAGTACAGGGGCCAGTTCGAGGAGCGGCTCAAGACCCTCATCAATGAGATCCACGAGAGCGAGAACGTCATCATCTTCATCGATGAGCTGCATACCATAGTCGGAGCGGGTGGGGCCGAAGGGGCGATCGACGCCGCCAACATGCTGAAGCCCGCGCTGGCGCGGGGCGAGCTCCAGGCCATCGGCGCGACCACACTGGACGAGTACCGGAAGCACATCGAGAAGGACGGGGCGCTCGAGAGGCGCTTCCAGCCCATCATCGTCGACCCGCCATCGGTCGACGAGACCATCGAGATCCTGAAGGGACTGAGATGCAGGTACGAAGAACACCACTCGGCCGACATCTCGGATGAAGCGATCGTCGCCGCGGTCAAGCTGGCCGACCGGTACATATCCGACAGGTTCCTGCCCGACAAGGCCATCGACGTGATCGATGAGGCCGGAGCGCGCGCCCGGCTCGAGATAAGCACGATCCCGATCGAGGTGAAGGAACTCGAGCAGGATCTGGAGAACGTGTCCTGCGAGAAGAGGTCCGCGAGCGAGAACCAGGAGTTCGAGCGGGCCGCGGAGCTGCGGGACAAGGAGCGCGAGTACCAGCAGAAGCTGGAGACCGCCCGCAAAGACCTCGTGCAGTCGAAGAACCAGCGGCGGGCCAAGGTAGAAGCCGACGACGTCGCCGCCGTCGTGGCGGGCATGACCGGCATCCCCGTGAAGAAGCTTGCGCAGGAGGAGAGCGAGAAGCTCCTCCGGATGGAGGACGAACTTCGCAAGTACATCGTCGGGCAGGAGGAGGCGCTGACCGTTGTGGCCAAGGCGGTCCGGCGCAATCGAGCCGGGCTCCGGGACCCCAGGCGCCCGATCGGTTCGTTCATCTTCCTGGGTCCGACGGGCGTCGGGAAGACCGAACTCGCCCGGACGCTGGCGGGGTTCCTGTTCGAGGACGAGAACGCGCTCGTCAGGCTCGACATGTCCGAATACATGGAGCGCTTTGCCGTCTCAAGGCTCGTGGGCGCGCCTCCCGGCTACGTGGGATACGAGGAGGGCGGCCAGCTGACCGAGAAGGTGAGAAGGCGTCCCTACAGCGTCGTGCTGTTCGACGAGATAGAGAAAGCGCACCCGGACGTGTTTAACATCCTGCTGCAGGTGCTCGAGGACGGGCAGCTGACGGACAGCTTCGGTCGGACTGTTGACTTCCGCAACACGGTTGTCATAATGACATCTAACGTTGGCGCCCGTGATATCGCGCAGCACAGAGGTATAGGCTTCGCCCAGGAGGAGAGCAGCGAGGATACGCACTCCCAGATGAAGGGCAAGGCCACCGAAGCTCTCAAGCGCGTGTTCAATCCCGAGTTCCTGAACAGGGTCGACGGAACTGTCGTCTTCCACGCGCTCGGCATGGACGAGATGCGCGAGATCATCGACATCCTGCTTCGCGATGTCGAGAAGCGCGTGAACGAGGCGGGCGTGAGCCTCGAGATAAGCTCAGAGGCCAAGGAGCTTCTGATCGAGAAGGGATTCGATCCGGCCTTCGGAGCGAGGCCGCTCCGGAGGGCGATTCAGCGGTACCTCGAGGATCCCCTCTCCGAGGAGATCCTCAAGGGCAAGTGCGGCGGCAGCCGGATAGCAATTGAGCGCAAGGGCGACGAGCTGGCGTTCCGAACGGCGCGGAAGAAGGTCTCGGCGGCGAAGTAGAGTCGAGTTCCCGCGGCCGTAGCGCCCCTCGGGAGCCCGGCCGCGCGACCGCCTCGACTCGACGCGCCGCCCTGCGGTGGGGCGGGGGAGTTCTCTCTAAGATGCGCCATCGCAGGTGGGTCGTCGTCCTGGCCATCCTGATCATCGCCGTGCTGCCCCTGTCGTTTCTGGGGCTCAAGGTCGCGTCGCGACGCCCCGCGGTCAAGCGCGTAGTGCTTTCCAGGATCATGCCCGAGGTCGCGGGCGAACTGACGATAGGCGGGCTCGAAATGGGGCTCGCCTCTCTTCATTTCACCGACATCGTGCTCCGGCTCGAGGGGGGCTGCTACGTGCTGATTCCGTCGGCGGCCGTCAGCGTCAGCCTGCCCAGGCTCATCGCCGGGGGGCTCATTCCTCAGCGCTCTCTCTCCACCATCATCATCAGTGATCCCACGGTCGTCATCAGCTACGGACGGGACGGAGCGGAAGAGACGTCGCCCGGCTCGCCGTTCGACGTGACCACGCTCGAGGGCTACCTGCCCGACTATCTGGGCGTTTCGGGCGCGTCCGTCGTCTTCCGTGACGAGAGGACGACGCGGACGCTCACCATCGATTCGATAGACCTCCTGCTGGAGCGGGACGGGGAGGGCCCCGTCGTGGGCGGAGCGTCGGGCAACTGCTGCGGGGGAGAGGGCAACTTCGAGGCGCAGTTCACCTGGAACGGCTCGCTCCAGACTCTGGCGGTCGATGGGACGCTGTCCGACGTGCTCCTCGACGAGCGCCTGCCCGTTCCGCCGTCCGTGCCACTGGAGTTCCGGCACGGGGCCATGTCGGCGACCTTCCAAGCGTCGGTGTCTCCCGACACCGTGCGTGGGCTCGATCTCGGCTTCGCCGTCGACGGCGCTGTCGTGTCCGTCACGACCCTCGGAGAGACGCTCAGGGGCGTTGACGCGCGGGGCAGGCTTCGCGGTGGTGCTGCTACGCTCGAGAGCGCGAGCGGCAGCTGGCGGTCGGCGTCCTGGTCGGTGAGCGGCTCGGCGTCCGACGCCGGAGTGATGGAGGACATTCGGCTCACCGCCAGCGGAGTGCCGCTTGCCCAGGTGGCGGATCTGCTGGAACTGTCGGAGGCGCGAATCGACGGAAACGTTGACGTGTCCGCGCGGGTCACAGGGCGCTTCGAGGATCCCGTCGCGGTCGTCGAGATCTCCGCGGGTGATGTGGGGGTCGGCGATATCGCGCTGACCGACGCGTCGGGCGTCGTCACGCTTACGCGCGACGGCGTTGCGACGGAGGGTCTCGAGGCGCGCGTCTTCGGCGGGTCGGCCTCCATCGCCGGCGCGCTCGAGCGAGACGGGCCAGGCGAACAGTGGCGATTTGAATTCGGCGCGGATGCGCGGGGGCTGGACGTCGGTCTGCTCATGGCGGCCTCGTCGGGTGACACGACCGCGAGAGGCAGGATCTCGCTGACGGACATCGCGGGGAACGGGACGCTCGATCGCCCAGATCTGGAATCGCTGATGTCGTGGGAGGACGTATCGCTCGGGACGGTTCGCCTGGGCTCAGGCGCGGGAGGCTTCATTCTGTCCAGCGGAGACCTCAGCGCCTCGCTGGGTTCATCGGACAGAACATGCGTGGCCTCCTGCCTGGTCGAGAACCTGTTCGACGCGCCCGCCGTGGGCGGCGAGGTCGTGCTCTCGGGCGTGTCCGTAGAGTCGCTGCTCCCGACGCTCCAGACCGCGCTGTTCCCGATCACGCTTACCGGAGTCGTGGATGTCGCCGGCCCCGCCGACTCACTGTCGATCGCCGGGGAGGTCTCCACCGAGTGCGACTTCGCTCACGCGACGGTGCGCCTGGCCGGAAGTCTCACGCCCACGAAGGCTGGCGGGGGAGGCGGTCTCAGGCTGGCGCTCGACTCGCCCGACGCGGCGGTCAGGGGCATCGCCACGCCTCTGACGGCCCACCTCTCCGTGGACGGGTCCGAGCTGTCCCTGCGTGACGCGCGGCTCGGCGACTTCGCGGAGGCAAACGTGCGAGTAGGCCTTACGGGCGAGCGGAGTCTGAACGCCGGTCTCGTCGTCTCGGAGGCAGGTCTCTCGAGCATCCTTACCGGCGTTCTGGGAGAGGCTCCGGACGGTGTGAGCGGGCTGGTCTTCGCGTCGGTGTCCGTGCACGGGACGGTGCCTGCGCCCGTGGCCACCGCGCAGGTCACCGTGGGCGCGGCGAGCCTGGCCGGCGTGAGCGGTCTGGACGCCTCGGCCGTCGGCAGATTCGAGGAAGGCATCGTCACGCTGTCGGAGTTCACGCTGCGCGAGTCCGGTCGCCCCGTTGTCACGGCACGTGGGCACGCCGAGCCCGGCGGATCACTCCAGCTGTCGGTGACAGGTGAGGGCATACCGGGACCCATGCTGGGAGGCGCCCCGGGAACCAGGTTCGACGCCACGGTCGGCGTCGGCGGTACCACGGGGAGCCCGGCCGTCGACGGACGCGTGGTGTCCGCTGACGGCGAGTTCCTCGGCGTACCGTTCAACGAATTCTCGGCGCGCGTGACCGGCGCCGATGGTGTTGTCCGCATCGACCCGCTCGTTCTGGAGCGGCGAGGCCACTACAGAGCGACGATCGGGGGAACCGTGCCGTACGGCGTGCTCCGACGAGAGCCCGCCGCCGCCGACGGGACTCTGACCGTCGACGTGGATGGCAACCCCCTGGCCTTCCTGGCGGAGTTCACGGATTCTGCGGAGAGCGGCTCCGGAAGCGGCACTTTGAACGCCGTGCTCGTCACCGACGGAGAATCGGTCACTCTCGCGAGCGCGCGCCTGGAGGCTCGGGCTGACCGGATCATGCCGGCGGGGTTGTTCGAGAGGGTCGATGACGTGACTGCGAGCGTCAGCATCCTGGACGGAGCGGTGGTGTCCGGCGAGATGACCGGGCGCATAGACGGAAGCGCCATGAGGGTCAGGAGCGTTCGCGACAGGGTCGTCGACGGCCGAGAACTGCCCACGCTGACGGCCGGAGGAGTCGACCTGGGCGTTCTGGCGCTCTCGACCGACTCCCGCGGTGTCACGGCCAACGTGCCGGGGCTGATGCTGCCGGACGAGTTCGGGCGGGTCGCCCTGAGCGGCAAGGACGGCGATCCCGAACTGCTGGTTGCGGGGCCGTCCGGGAGCCCGTTCCTGTGGGGCGAGATCGAATTCTCGGATCTGTCCTTCACCTACCCGTTCGTCGGGTCCGAGGGCGAGGGGATAGGCGATATCATGTCTGACGCCGAGTGGTCGCTGCGAATGACGGCGGGCCGCAACCTCTGGTACTGGCGTCCCGATGCCAACCTGAACGTCGAGCGTGGCAGCGGTCTGGATTTCGCGGGCGTTCCTTCCGAGCATACCATGTGCGTGTCGGGACGCGTGACCTCGACACGTGGCATCGTGACGTATCTCCACACGGAGTTCAACGTGCGTGAGGTCTCGGTCGAGTTCCCCGCCTTCTGCGAGCAGCCGCGTTTCCACATTGCCGCCGAGGCCAGGGTCGCGGACGGAACGACCATCAGCCTGTCGATGCACGCGACAGAGGGCGTGCCGGCGCTGGCAATGTCAGGAGTCACGCTCGACGAGAGCGCCCTGGTCCTGAGCTCGGATTCCCCCGAAGACAACACACCCGAGAAGATCATGTCCAGGCTCCAGTACGGGGTGAGCTACGACCTCCTGGAGGCCGAGGAGCAGGCGGCATTGGAGCGCAGAAGAGCCGTGGAGCTCATAGGGACGCAGATCGGTCTCAGAGTCGCCAGACCCCTGCTTGCGCCCATAGAGTCCCGAATACGGCGCAGTCTCAACCTGGACCTGGTGCGCATCGACATCGACTTCGTGGAGCATTTCCTGTCGCAGCTCGACATGTGGACCGCTTCCGAGGGTTCGGCTCAGTACGTCCCGTTCACGACCAACACGCGCATGACGCTGGGCAAGTACATCGCGAGGGACTGGCTGGTCTCATACCTCGGGGTGGTTGAGCCCTACGAGGAGGACGCAGGCGGGTCCACTCTGGGTCTGCGCTCCGAACTTGGGATTGAATACGAGGTATCCCGCAACACGTCACTCTCCCTAAGGGCTGTCTACGACCCGACTCTCGCCGGATGGGACAGAAGAGTCTCAATCGAGAACAGGTACGAGTTCTGACCCGCTGAGCGACCGTAACTGACGTTCTCCAAACACGTTCGGCCCCCGAGGTTTTCGTTTACAAGGCGGGGGTGCTGTGCTAGCATGCCGGTTTGAGCGGGAGTATGGAGGAGCACACTAATGCACGTAACGCGATCGGTTATTGCGGCTGTTCTGGTCCTTGTGGCCGTCGTCTACCTGTGCGAGTTCGCCTCGGCCGACGTCGTCAGCGCGGTGGAGCCTCAGGGCAATCAGCATCTGAGCCGCGACAGGATCCTCCTGGGCTTCGGCATCAGGATCGGAGACGAGCTGACGCCCGAGAGTGTCCGCGAGGGGATTCGCAGGCTCTACGACATGGGCCATTTTTCGGACATCAGCGTGGAAGCGGAGCCCACGGGTGAGGGCAGCGTCCGTCTGATCGTGATCGTTGAGGAGCGTCCGAAGATCGCGTCCATCGACATAGTCGGCAGCGACCGCGTGTCCGAGTCGGACATTGAGGCGGTGCTCAGAATGGAGGCGGGGGCGCCCTACGAAGCCAGCAGGCTCGAGGATTCCCGCGTCGCCGTTCTGGAGCTGTACGAGCGCAAGGGGTTCCCTTACGCGAAGATCACGGCGACCACCGAGGATGTCTCCGGCAACAGGATCGACGTTGAGTTCGAGATCGAGGAGCAGATGCGGGTGGTGGTGAAGGAGATCCGCTTCGAGGGGAACGAGTCGCTCGACGCCTCCGATCTCAAGAAGGTGATGGAGACCAAGGAGGACCGCTGGTGGCGGACCGACGCTTTCTTCGACCGCGGCGTCCTCGAGGACGACCTGACGCTGATAGCGGCGCGCTACCGTGAGGCGGGTTTCATAGACGCCGTGACTGACGGATACGACACAGAGTACGACGAGAGCGGCGAGAGGGTCACGCTGACGATCAAAGTGGACGAGGGCGGGCTCTACACGGTCGCCGGGATAGAGTGGATAGGCGTCTCTGAGTTTGCGGTAGACGCGCTGGACGAGCTGACGGACGTCAGCGTTGGCGACGTGTACGAACCGCCGCGGGCTGAAGGGACCATCCGTTCGGCGTACGACTGGTACGGCGAGCGCGGGTACATCCACGCCCGCATCTTCAAGGTAGAAGACGTCGAGGACGACAACCAACTGAGACTCAAATTCTACGTTGAGGAGGCCGATCCGGCCCACATCGGGCAGATCCACATCGTCGGGAACAAGCGGACCAAAGAGAAGGTCATCCGTCGCGAACTCGTAGTGAGTCCCGGCGATCTCTATCAGACCTCCGAGATTATCGCGAGTCAGCGGAAGATAGCCAACCTGGGTTTCTTCAACGGGCCCGTGGTCGAGTTCACCGACAGCTTGGATCCTAACGACATCGACCTCGTGTTCACGGTCGAGGAACGGGAGACCGGCCGTGCCGGAGTAGGTATATCGCACACCAGCGAGAAGGGCTACACGGGTTTCATCGAGCTGACTCAGGGTAACTTCCTGGGCAACGGGCAGTATCTGGACCTCAAGTGGGAATTCGGCAAGAAGAACAGCGAAGTCGTACTGGGCTTCACGGAGCCGTGGTTCATGAACCGCCCGCTCTCCGTCGGTTTCGACCTCTACGACACGAACGACAAGCGAGTCTACTCCTCCCTGCCGGACGACTTCTACGAGGGCGCCTTTTCCCCGGCGAACTACGAGAGAATCACTGCCCATGAGACGCCCAGCTACATCGTCGAGCGCGAGAGGCGCGGCGGTGACCTGCGCGTGGGGCTGCCCTTCCTGGGCTCACGCTACACGATGGTGTACACGAAGTACACGCTGGAGCAGTTCAGGCTGGGGGAGTCCGTTGTCGTCGACTCCGTCTGGGTCGACCCCCTCAACAATGACGAGGAAACCGTGACAGCGTTGACCGTCCTCCCCGCGGGCGGGAATGAGGGCTGGGAGTGGCGCAGCGGACTGACCAACACGCTCGTCAGGCGGACGACCGACAGGCGGTTCCACCCGCGGATGGGCAGCTACACGCGCTTCTCCGCGGACCTCTTCGGGTGGGCTTTCGGCGGTGACGTGGAGTACCAGCGCTATATTCTCGACGTCAGGAAATATGTCCCGGCACTCTGGACCTCGGTCCTGATGCTCCGCGGCCGCGGCGGTCTGGTCACGGGGTACGGCGGCGGCGATCCTGACGTACCCGACGACACTCGGTTTGAACTCGGCGGCGTCGGATTGAACGGCGTCCGAGGCTACGACAACAGGTCCATCCTTCCTGAGGGAAGAGACCTCTACGGCGGGCGCACCATGCTCCTCGGTACGGCGGAGCTCAAGTTCCCGATAACCGGCGAGGGGAGCCAGTTGCCGGTGCACGGGCTCTTCTTTGTTGAAGCGGGGAACACGTGGGAATCGGGTGAGGACACCGACCCGTCCGAGCTCTACTGGGGCGCCGGCGCCGGGGTTCGTATCGAGGTCCCCGTGCTCGGCAATCTGGGAGTGGATTTCGGCTACGGGTTCGATGAGGAGACACGGGAGGAGAGATGGAGGGAGGGGGAGAGCAACTGGGTGATCCACTACCAGTTCGGCCTTGACTTCTAGCGAGCTCATCCTGAACTGCCCCCCGTGCCGGGGGCACTCGGAGGTTCTCTTGAAACGTTACTTGCTCATCATCGCCGTCGCGACGGCGCTTGTCATCCTGGCCTCGGCGGCCGCCTGGTGCGCGGACGCCGTGGCGTACGTCAACTCCGACCAGCTCAGGCGCGAGTACGTCGGCGCGAGAGACCTGGACATTCAGCTCGAGGCAAGCGTGGCCGACTGGCGGGCTCAGGCCCGCGAGAAGGAACAGGCGATCGAAGGCCTCATCAGCGAGCTCCAGAGCCAGAGGCTCCTGCTGTCTCAGGACGCGGCCCGCGAGAAAGAGACGGCCATCCAGCAGAAGCAGTTCGAGTTCGAGGAGTTCCTGAACGGCGTGTGGGGCGCGGGCGGTCTGGCCGCGCAGCGCGAAGCGGATCTGTGGCAGCCGGTCTTCGAAAGGATCAACGGGATATTGGAAGAGATAGGCGCCGCAGGTGAGTATCAGATGATCTTCGACGCGGCGCGCATGGGCATCGTCTACGCCGCTCCATCGACCGACCTCACTCAGCAGGTGCTCGACAGGCTTAACGGGACGGAGGAATAGCACGTCTTCCCATCTTCTTCCGTCACTGTCCGGAGCGGGAATGAGCATGACCCTCGCGGAGGTAGCGAAGCTCGTCGGGGGTGAGGTCGTCGGTGACGGCTCCACCGAGCTCGTCGGCGTTGCCGGGATCAGGGAAGCGCGCGAGGGCGAGCTGACCTTTGTTTCCAATCCCAGGTACGAGAAGCACGTGGCGGACACGTCCGCGTCGGCGATCGTCGTGTCGCGGGACTACGCCGTGGACGCGCGTCCCGACGGAACCGCCCTGATAGTAGTCGACGATCCGTACGGCGCCTTCGCGAGGGCCATGATGCTCTTCGCCACGGAAGGCGACATCGTCACCGAGGGTGTCCACCCGTCGGCGGTCGTTTCCGATTCGGCGGTCATGGGCGAGGGAGTCTCGATCGGCGCCAACGTTGTCGTGATGGACGGAGCGTCGATTGGTGACGGGACCACGATCCATGCGGGCTCGTTCGTGGGCAGGCTGGTTTCCGTGGGGCGCGACACGACCATCTACCCCAACGTCACGATACGCAACGGTTGCGTGTTGGGGGACCGCGTCATCGTCCATTCCGGGACGGTCATCGGCAGCGACGGCTTCGGATTCGCGCTGTCGGAGTGCTCGCACACGAAGGTGCCTCAGATCGGGAATGTCGTCATCGAGGACGATGTCGAGGTCGGGGCCAACGTCTGCATAGACAGAGCCACGCTAGGCTCGACTCGCGTGTGTCGCGGCTGCAAGATAGACAATCTGGTTCAGATAGCCCACAACGTAGAGATCGGGGAGGGTTCGATAGTCGTCGCCCAGGTCGGTATCTCCGGAAGCACGCGGGTCGGCAGGGGCGTCGTTATCGCCGGCCAGGCCGGGATCATCGGCCACATCGAGATCGGGGACGGCGCGGTAGTGGCGGCGCAGGCGGGCGTGACCAAGTCGGTCCCGGCGGGCGAGCGGGTGTCCGGGTACCCCGCCCGGAGGCACTCCGCCGCCAGGCGACTTCACGCTTTCGTCGAGCATCTTCCGAAGCTGGTCGGGAAGGTCAAGGGGCTGGAGTCCCGTGTGAGCAGGCTCGAGGACGCCGCGGGCACCGCGAGCGCTGAAGGGGCGGCGCGCGGGAGCGGAGACGGGCGCGAGCGTTCGGACGAGGAGGTTTGATGCTCAGGACGCAGCAGAGAACACTCAAGCGAGGCTGTTCATACACGGGCATCGGCATCCACACCGGACAGCAGGTGACGGTCTCGTTCGAGCCGGCTCCTCCCGATCACGGCATCGTCTTCGTCAGGACCGACCTGCCGGGCGCCCCGGAGGTGCCGGCGTCCATCAAGTACGTCGCGCCGAGCAGCGACAACCCACGGCGCACGACGCTCTCCCACAACGGCGTGAAGATCTACACGGTCGAGCACGTGCTCGCCGCGCTCGCGGGTCTGGGCATAGACAACGCCGTCGTGGAGCTGGACGCGGACGAGCCTGCCGAGCCCACCGACGGCAGCTGCGAATCGTTCGTCAACATCCTTGCGGAGGCCGGGATCGTTCAACAAGATGCTCCTCTCCAGCATCTTGTGATCACGGAACCGGTGACGTTCGACGACGGCGACGTTCACATCTCCGCCAGCCCGTACGACGGATTCAGGCTCTCGTTCACCATCGACTACGACAACCCCACGATCGGGACCCAGCACGCCAGCTTCGAGATCAACGAAAAGACGTTTCTCAAGGAGATCGCCGTGGCCAGGACGTTCGCGTTGCAGAGCGACGTCGAGGAACTCCAGAAGATGGGCCTCATCAAGGGAGGCAGCCTGGAGAACGCCATCGTCGTCGGCAAGGACGGCATCGTGAACCAGAGCGATCTGAGGTTCCCCGACGAGTTCGTCCGTCACAAGATTCTCGACCTCCTGGGCGACCTCGCGCTGCTGGGAATGCCGTTGCGCGGTCACGTCTACGCGTCCAAGTCGGGACACTCGACGAACGTCAAGTTCGTGGAGCGCCTGCGGGACGCGATCCGGGAGGGAAGGGTAACGTACAGCGGCACGACCGGCTGGGACATCGGCGCCATCGAGAAGATCCTTCCGCACCGATACCCGTTCCTGCTGGTCGACAGGATACTCGAACTCGACGACAGGCGCGTGGTCGGTGTAAAGAACTTCACCATGAACGAGTGGTTCTTCGTCGGGCATTTCCCCGGCCATCCGATCGTCCCCGCCGTACTCCTTGTTGAGGCCATGGCGCAGGTCGGAGGTTTTCTGCTCCTCTCCAGACTTGAGGAACGCGAGAAGAAGCTCGTTTACTTCATGGGCATCGACAACGCGAGGTTCAGAAGGCCGGTGCGTCCCGGCGACTCCGTGCGCTTCGAACTCAATCTCGTCCGGCTGCGCGGCGGCACGTGCAAGATGCACGCGTGCGCGTACGTCGAAGGCGAGCTTGTGGCCGACGGCGATCTGTTGTCACAGGTCGTAGAAAGAGAGCCCTAGAGCTTAATGAATTCCATAGACGAGAGAGCCGTAGTCCACGCGAGCGCCCGCATCGGCGAGGACGTTACCATCGGTCCGTTTGCCATCGTCGGTCCGAACGTGGTGATCGGCCGCGGTACTGTCCTGGCGGGCATGGCGCTGGTGGAGAAGGACACGGTCATCGGCGAGGACTGCGTGCTCGGTCACTCGGCGGTCGTGGGTACCGACCCGCAGGACCTGAAGTACCACGGCGAGACAACACGTCTGGTCATCGGCGACCGCACCACGATCCGCGAGTTCGCGACGGTCAACCGCGCGACCCGCGGCGAAGACGACGAGCCGACGCGCGTCGGCAGCGACACGCTCATAATGGCCTACGCTCACGTGGCGCACAACTGCGTCATCGGCGATCACGTCGTCATCACGAACGCCGTCAACCTCGCCGGGCATGTGATCGTGGAGGACTACGCGATCATAGGCGGCATGACAGCCGTGCAGCAGTTCGTTCACATCGGCGCGCACAGCTACGTCGGTGGGGCGTGTCGCGTGACCAAGGACGTGCCCCCCTATCTCAAGATCGGCGGCGTTCCCACGCGACCCATTGAGATGAACACGGTGGGTCTCATGCGCCGCGGATACTCCGAGGAAGCCCTGAATCAGCTACGCAAGGCCTACAGGCATCTCTACCTCTCGGACCTGAACACGACGCAGGCGGTCGAGAGAATCCGCGCGGAACTCCCCGCGAACGACGAGATAACCAGACTGGTGGCGTTCATTGAGGGCTCAACGCGCGGCATCATCAAGTAGCTGACCGAACTGGACGCGTCCGAAGAAGCGGGGGGAGCCCCTGCTTTTTCGTACACCGCACCTCGAGCCCCGCCGAGCGAAGGGTGGGCGCCGGGCTTACGGAGGGTTCAAGATGCTCCGAGTCGGAGTGGTGGGAGTGGGGCACCTGGGCAGGTTTCACACGAGGGTCTACTCGGAGCTGAACGCCTGCGAGCTCGTCGGCATCCACGACAGCGACGCCGCGAGGGCGGCCGGGATAGCGAGCGAGTACGGAACGACCGCGGTCGCGGACCTCGGAGAGCTTCTTGGGAGCGTGGACGCGGTCAGTATCGCCACGCCGACCGTGTCGCATCACGAGGTGGCGCGGCGCTGTCTCGAGTCCGGCGTTCAAGTGCTCGTCGAGAAGCCCATCGCCAGGACGGTCGAGGAGGCGAGGGAACTCGTCGAGCTGGGTCACGAGAGAGGTCTGATCGTACAGGTCGGGCACATCGAGCGTTTCAATCCGGCCGTCCGAGCGGCCATGGCCGTGCTGGACTCGCCCAAGTTCATCGAGGTGCACAGGCTGGGTGTCTTCGTCCCCAGAGGGACGGACGTCGCGGTCGTGCTGGACCTCATGATCCATGACATCGACCTCATCCTGGGAACCGTGAACTCGGACGTCACGTCGATAGAGGCCGTGGGCATTCCGGTGCTCTCGCCTTCCATAGACATCGCGAACGCGCGACTCACCTTCGCGGACGGCTGCGTGGCGAACATCACGGCCAGCAGGGTATCGAGGGAGAAGGTGAGGAAGATCCGATTCTTCCAGCCCGACGCCTACGTGACCGTCGACACGCTCGCGCCGAGAGCGCAGGTGTTCCGCAGGAAGGAAGTGTCCGTGGAGAAGCTCCGTCAGATCGCCTCGGGCGAGATAGAGGGTGGTCTCGGCGACATCGTCGACTACGAGGACCTTCCGCTTGATTCACAGGATTCTCTCGAGCTGGAACTCGGCGCCTTCGTCGACGCCGCATCCGGGCGCTCGGCGCCTGTGGTGAGCGGGGACGACGGTCTCCGGGCGCTCGAGGTCGCGCTGGAGATCCTGCGGCAGACAGGTTAGCGCCGCCGCCCCCTCTGCCCTCGAGACCCGGGGCCGGAGCGCGAGCCTTTCCAGCGTAACGGGAGCAGCGATGACCGCCGGACGATCCACCGTACTCATCGTCGCTGGTGAGGCCTCAGGTGACCTTCACGCCTCCAAGGTCGTCGCGCGGCTGCGCGAACTCGACCCCGAACTCGCCGTCTTCGGCGTCGGCGGCGACCGGATGCGGGACGCGGGTTGTGAGCTCGTATACCGCAGCGACGACTTCGCCGTCGTGGGTCTGGTTGAGGTGCTGCGCCACGTTCCTCGCCTGAGAAGCGCCATGGAGCGTCTCGTTGCTCTCGCTGTAGAGAGAGAGACGCGCCTGGCCGTGCTCGTCGACTATCCCGGTTTCAATCTCATGCTGGCAAGTCGGCTCCGCCGGATCGGAGTTCGCGTCCTCTACTACGTCAGTCCACAGGTCTGGGCGTGGGGCGAGGGCAGAGTAAGGAAGATAGCTGCGCGCGTGGACCGGATGGCCGTCATACTTCCCTTCGAGGTTGAGTTCTACCGGAAGCGTGGCGTCGAGGTCGAGTTCGTGGGGCACCCTCTTCTCGAGGAGCCGGCCGTGGCCGCCGCGCCCGCCGCCTCCACTCCCGGCGGCACCGTCCTGGGCCTCCTGCCCGGTAGTCGCAGGCACGAGATAGAGCGGCATCTCCCGCCGATGCTCGGCGCCGTCGAGCTTCTGCGCAAGCGGGTCGACGGCCTCACGGTGCGGCTCGGCCGCGCTCGTGGGATCAGTGACGAGTTCCTGGTCGAGAACGGCGACCCGGCGCGTGCGGGTGTCGAGGTTCTTCCGCCCGACGACGTCCACGAGGTGATGCGCGGGTCGACCGCTCTCCTGATAGCGTCCGGAACCGCGACGCTGGAGGCCGCCTGTCTGGGCGTTCCAATGGTCATAGTCTACAGGCTGGCGTGGCTGTCGTACGTGGTCGGTCGGGCGCTCGTCAGGATCCCTCACATAGGACTCGTCAACGTAGTAGCGGGACGGAGGGTCGTGCCCGAACTCGTGCAGGGCGAAGCCAGCGCGGCCCGCATGGCGAAGGAGGTACTACCGTTCCTCTCAGATCCCGCGCTCCGCGAGGAGACATCCCGGGGATTGCTCGAGGTCAGGCGCGAGCTAGGCGATCCCGGGGCCAGCGAGAAGGTGGCGCGGATGGTCCTTGAAATGGTCGGGGGTGCGGAGTGAGCGGCGGACGAGCCAGGTTGTCCACGTGGGACAGAGTTCTCGTGAGCGTCGTCGGGCGCCTCGGGCCTCTTCTGCTGCTGTTGCTTGGCTCGACGTGGCGCGTGGCGGAGCTCCACACCGAGCGTGTAGACGAGATCCACGAGTCGGGGCGACCGGTGGTGTTCGCGTTCTGGCACGGTGTGCTGCTTCCGCTGGAGTACGTATGCAGGGGCAGAAACATCCAGGTGCTGTCGTCGTGGCATCGCGACGGAGAGATGAGTGCTCGGTTGATGACGGCGCTCGGCTACGGAGTCGTGCGCGGCTCGTCCAGCAGGGGCTCCGCGAGGGGGCTGGTGCGCATGCTCGCGAGGGCGGTCGAGGGGCTCGATCTCGCGATCACGCCCGACGGCCCCACGGGGCCCGCCGGCAGCGTCAAACGAGGCATATTCTACCTGGCTGAGAAGTCGGGAGGAAGACTGGTTCCAGTCGGGGTCGGTGCGGCTCGCGCCAGACGGCTGTCGAGCTGGGACAGCTTCCTGATACCGTTGCCCTTCTCCCGCGTCGCCGTCGTCTACGGTGAGTCGTTCTCATGGGACGAGTCCGCGCCGTTCGAGGAACGGGCGGCTCTGCTCAAGGCGGCGATCGACCGCCTGAACGTGGAGGCCGCAGAATCCGCCGCGCGGTAGGCACGAGGGCCCGCTGCCCGCGGGGCGAGGCCGGCGTCCGGAGGACGGAACATTGTTGTACACTTACTACAGGATCATGACAAACCTGCTGTGGCCGCTGGCCGTCTCGGCGTCGGCCCTGAGACGTGCCACCGGGAGTCGGGAGTGGGGGCAGCGCGTGGGTCGGACGCCCCCCGTGGCGGAAGGTGCGGTGTGGCTGCACGCGGCGTCCGTCGGGGAGGTCGCCGCCGTCACGCCACTCGCGACGGCGCTTGCGACCACCCCGGCTGGTGTATTCCTCACGGTCGTCACGCCGACCGGTCGGGCCGTGGCGGCACGTTCTCTCAGCGATCTGGCTGTCTCCTTCGCCCCTCTCGATTTTGTCACCGCCGTGCGGCGCGTTCTCCGCTCGGTGCGTCCTCGCGCCCTCCTTCTCACCGAGACCGAGCTCTGGCCGAACACGATCTACGAGAGCGCCGAGGCCGGTGTGCCCGTCGGCATGGTCAACGGCAGGCTGTCCGAGAGGAGTCTAAGGCGCTACGTCATGCTCGGATCTCCGCTGCGAAGCGTCGCATCGCGCGTTTCCTTCGCCGCCTGCCGCTCCGAGGCCGACGCCCTCCGCTTCCGCGAGCTGGGGATCGCCGGATCGCGCGTGACGGTGGTCGGCGACATGAAGTTCGACAAGCTGGAGGTCCCGCTGAGCGAAACGGAGAGGGTCGAGCTCAGGTCTTCTCTCGGCATCCCCGGCGACGCGCGCGTGGTCGTGTTCGGCAGCGTCAGGCCGAAGGAAGAAAGCGCCGTTGCCTCGGCAGTGGCCGCGGTGGCGGACGAGTTCCCGAAATCGTATGCGGTGGTCGCGCCGCGCCATCTCGAGCGCGTTCCGCGCGTGGTCGAGGCTCTCGCGTCTCGCGGCGTCGGATCGACCCTGCGGTCGTCTCGCGGGGGCGACGGCCCGGCGCACCGAACGATCGTCGTCGATACCACGGGCGAGCTGGCCCGCATCTACGCCGCGGGCTCGGTGGCGTTCGTGGGAGGAACGCTCGCGCCCTACGGCGGACACGATCCACTGGAACCTGCGGCACAGGGAGTGCCCGTAGTGCTGGGTCCGCATACCGAAACGTGCAGCGGCTCGGCGCGCCGGCTTCTGTCGGAGGGCGCGGCGTTCGAGGTCGGTGGATCCGACGAACTCGCGCAGACGCTTCTGGACCTCCTGAGAGATGATGACGCCCGGGCGGAAGCCGGGGCGCGCGCTCTCCGGGCCGTTGCCTCGGGGCGCGGGGCGACCGCACGCACGGTGGAGTTCCTGGAATCGATAGGGGTGCTCGATGCGGCGTCCGGATGATCGGTGCCGAGGCGAAAGCGTGGAGCCCGCGACCCTCACGGGGCTCGCGAGGTTCGCCGACTGGTGGCGAAGGCTCGCGATGGGGCGGGACGAGCCCGAGGGACTGAACGTAGCGGCCGCGGGCCTGCTGGTCATGCTGTCGGTGCCGTACGGAGTCGGCGCTGTCGTGTCTCTGTGGTTCAGGGCGATGCGACCGGCCAAGAGCGATGTCCCCGTCATATCGGTAGGCAATATCGTGGCCGGGGGCGCCGGAAAGACCCCTCTGACCATCTATCTGGCCCGGCGGCTGGTGGGTCAGGGGCGGAAGGTCGCCGTTGTCAGCCGCGGGTACGGCCGACGTTCCAGGGGCACGGTCGTGGTCTCACGGGGTGACGGTCCGCTCGTCAAATGGCGCGAGGCCGGCGACGAACCCTACATGATGGCTCTTCTAACGGAAGGTGTATCGATCGTCGTGTCCGAGCGCCGCCGCCTGGGCGTTCGACACGCTGTGGAAGAGCTGGGCGCAGATGCTATACTACTTGACGATGCCTTCCAGCACGTGCAGCTGGCCAGGGATCTGGACATCGTGGCCGTTGACGCTGCGGCCCCGGTAGGGAACGGTCACCTTCTTCCGGGGGGACCGCTCAGGGAGCATCCCTCCGGGATCGGACGCGCCGACGTTCTCGTGGCGACGAGGTGCGATCGGGCCGGCGGCTCCGGGCGAGTTGCCGGGGCGCTGGGTCCGCTGGCGCCGGCGGCGCCGATAGTCGAGACCCGCATGAAGCCCGTGGAGTTCTGGGACGCAGGCACGGGGGAGACGGTCAAGGCCGCGGAGCTGCGGACGCGAGGCTGCCTGGCCCTGTCGAGCATCGCGGACCCGTCCGACTTCGAGCGAACGCTCGCCAGACTCAAGATGAACGTACTGGGGCGTCTTGCGCTGCCCGACCATCACGACTACTCAGAGGACGACGTCGATGTCGTCCTTGAGGCCGCGCGAGAGGTCGGCGCGGACACGATACTGACCACCGAGAAGGACGCCGTGAGGCTGAGGCCCTGGCGGTCCCGCGTGCCGCTCGTGGCTCTGGGTATCGAACTCGAGGTCACCGGAGGGAAGGAACTCCTGATGGACGCACTCGACCAGGCCCTCTCGAGACGGAGGAAGCCATGAGGTTTGAGGAGTACGCGAGGATGTCCGAGGCGGAGCTCATCGCCCGTTGCGATGAGCTGAAGCGCGTCAAGAACGCCGTCATCCTGGGGCACAATTACCAGGTGGACGCCGTTCAGAGAGTATCGGATTCCGTCGGCGACTCGCTCGTTCTCGCGCAGCTCGGAGCCGCGAGCGACGCCGAGCTCATCGTTCTGTGCGGTGTGCACTTCATGGCCGAGAGCGCGAAGATACTCAACCCCTCCAGGAAGGTCATTATTCCCTCGCTGTCCGCGGGCTGCCCGATGGCCGACATGATAACGGCCGACGAACTCAGGGGCTTCAAGGCTGAGCACCCGGGGGCGCCGGTGGTCTGCTACGTGAACACTTCCGCGGCCGTGAAGGCCGAGAGTGACGTCTGCTGCACGTCCTCGAACGCCGTGCGGGTCGTCGAGTCGCTCGATGCTGCGGAGATACTCTTCGTTCCCGACAGGAATCTGGCCGCGTACGTAGCCTCGCAGACCGGCAAGACGATAATACCGTGGGACGGTTACTGCACCGTGCACAACATGTTCGTTCCCGAGGACGTGGTGGTCGCTACGGCCGCTCACCCGGATTCCCCGGTCGTGGTGCATCCGGAGTGTCCGCCGAACGTCGTCAAGATGGCCGACTTCGTCGCGTCCACGGAGGGAATGGTGAAACTCGCGGCCGAGCACGACAGCCTGATTGTTGGCACGGAGATAGGGCTCATTGACAGGCTCAAGCGCGACCACCCGGGCAAGCGGTTCCATCCGCTCTCACCGTTCGCTCTGTGTCGGAACATGAAGATGATCGACCTGCCTCGTGTCGTCTGGTCCCTGGACAACGAGGAGCACGAGATATCCGTGCCGGACGATGTTCGCATCCGGGCGCAGAGTGCACTGGCGCGTATGCTGGAGTGCTGACGGCCCGAATCGTGTGAACGGACCGCGGTAGCATCCGGGTCCGGCCTGAAGGAGGGACGCTTGCCCGCCGAACGGACTCACGAATCCGCCGACTTCATCGTCGTCGGAAGCGGCATAGCCGGCCTGACGTTCGCGCTCTCGGTCGCGAAGCGGGGCCGCGTTATCGTCGTCACCAAGAAGGACGACGCGGAATCGGCGACCAACATGGCCCAGGGCGGGATCGCGGCCGTCGTCGAGGGGGCCGACTCGTTCGAACAGCACGTGCGCGACACGATGACCGCGGGCGTCGGCCTCTGCAACCGCGAGGCCGTGGAGATCGCCGTCCGGAGCGGGCCCGGCGCCGTCGGCAGGCTGATATCCTGGGGGGCCCGTTTCTCCACCGAGATCGCGGACGACGGCGACGAGCACTTTTCTCTCGGACAGGAGGGCGGCCACTCGGCCCGACGCATCGTGCACGCGGCCGACATGACCGGCGAGGAGATCGAGACGGCGCTCCTCTCGGCGGTCGGTTCGTCTCCGAACATCGAGGTGTGGGAAGACCACGTCGCTATCGACATCGTCGTCGACGAGTCCGCCGAGGGGCGGAGGTGCGCGGGCGTTCACGTGCTGGACGTCGTGGCCGGTCGGGTGACGACCGTAGTAGCTCCGGTGACGGCGCTTGCGACGGGCGGGTGCGGCAAGGTCTATCTCTACACGACGAACCCCGACATCGCAAGCGGTGACGGCATCGCCATCGCGTACCGCGCCGGGGTGCCCGTCCGCAACATGGAGTTCATTCAGTTCCACCCTACCTGTCTCTATCACCCCGACGTGAAGTCGTTCCTCATCTCCGAGGCGGTACGCGGCGAGGGCGCCGTGCTCCGAGCCCTGAGCGGCGAGAGGATAATGGAGGGCAAGCATCCGAGGGAGGACCTGGCTCCCAGGGACGTCGTCGCCCGCGCCATCGACCGGACGATGAAGGAGACCGGCGACAAGCACGTCCATCTCGACCTGACCCATCTCGACCCTGACCAGGTGAGAGCCCGATTTCCGAACATAAACAGGCGCCTGCTCGATTTAGAGATAGACATGACGACGGAGCCCGTGCCCGTTGTTCCCGCCGCTCACTACGTCTGCGGCGGGGTGGCCGTCGACCTCGAGGGCAGAACGAGCCTGCCGGGGCTCTACGCGATCGGCGAGGTCGCTCACACCGGCATGCACGGCGCGAACAGGCTGGCCTCCAACTCCCTTCTGGAAGCGGTAGTGTTCAGCGAGCGAGCGGCCAGGTCGGCAGTGGACGCGCTCGATGGCGGCGCCGCCGTGACCCGGGGAGCTGCCGAGATGGAGTGGTCGGGACCCGAGGCGGGATCCGTTCCGGAGGGCGTGCTCATCGACCACAGCTGGGACATCGTTCGCAGGATCATGTGGGACTACGTCGGGATCGTCAGGACCGAGCGGAGGCTGGACTTTGCCAGCAGGCGGATGTCCGCCATCGGGGCTGAGATCGCGGACTACTTCTCGCGCTATCCTGTCAGCCGGGACCTGCTGGAACTCAGGAACATCTCGCTGGTGGGCGAGCTGATAATCGCGAGCGCGCTGCTTCGGAAGGAATCGAGGGGGCTTCACTGGATGGAGGACTTCCCGGAGCGAGACGACGAGCACTGCCTCAGGGACACCGTCCTGGACGGGGGCTTACGATGATGAGCAGAGCGTGCCTGAACGTCGCGGTGGCTTTGCTGACGCTTCTCATGTGCGCCGCGGGCTGTGGCGCCGAAGAAGGAGGCGATGGAAACGTGAACTCGGACAGACAGGAAGCGGCAGGGGTCGTCAGGCGCCCGGTCTGGGCGGGGCCCAATGCCTTCTACCCGTCCGACCCGGAGGTCCTCGCCCGAGACATCGACGGCTACCTGGCCGCCGCGGAGACGCCCGAGCTCGCCGGCGAGATAGTGGCTCTGATATGCCCGCACGCCGGGTACCGCTACTCGGGACAGGTCGCGGCGAAGGCGTACGCGCACGTGCGCGACGTGCCGTTCGACGCCGCCATCGTAGTGGCGCCGTCGCACAGGTTCGCGTTCAGGATCGCATCGGTATACGGCGGCGACGGGTACGCGACGCCGCTCGGAGTGGTCCCCGTTGACCGCGAGCTGGCCGACGCCATCTCGGACCCGTCGAACGGGTTCGGATACGAGCCCAGGGCCCACTCGGAAGAGCACTCGCTCGAGGTCCAGGTGCCGTTTCTCCAGCGCGCTCTTGGTGAGTTCCGGATCGTGCCGATCGTGATGGGCGAGCAGACCGAGACGGCGACCAGGCTGCTTGCGTCGCGAATCGCCAAGGCCGTGAAGGATGCGCCGGGGAAGCGCGTGCTTCTCGTTGCCAGCACCGACCTCTCGCATTTCCACGATCAGGACACGGCGGTCGAACTCGACTCGCACGTGCTCGAGGCCGTGGAGGACTTCGATCCGGAGGGGCTCCTGGCCTCGCTGGCGCGGGGTGAATGCGAGGCGTGCGGGGGAGGACCCGCCGCGGTCGTGATGATGGCGGCGCGGGAGCTGGGAGCGCGGGAATCCACGGTCGTCGGCTACGCGACGTCCGGAGACGTCGCGGGAGACAAGAGCCGCGTGGTTGGCTACATGGCCGCCGTGCTTCATGGCGCGCCCCCGGCAAAGCGCACGGAGGAGCGCGTCGCGGGAGCCGCCGACGACTCGCCGGAGGATGTCCACGCGGACGCGGCCGGCGCTCCCTACGGGGGGCTGACGGAGCGTGAGCGGAGCGCACTCGTGTCGCTCGCCAGACGCTCGATAGCCGCTGAGCTTGCCGGGCACTGGCCTCCGCCCTTGGAATTCAGTTCGAAGACGCTCAGGACCGAGCGCGGCGCGTTCGTCACTCTCGAGAAGCGAGGCGCTCTCCGGGGTTGCATCGGTCACGTGCTCGCGTACAAGCCGCTCGAACAGACCGTAATGGAGATGGCTGTCCAGGCGGCGCTCCACGATCCACGATTTCCTCCGGTGACGGCCGACGAGCTCGATGAGCTCACCATAGAGATCTCAGTGATGTCACCTCTCACCGCGGTCGAGGACGTGTCCGAGATCGAGGTGGGGGCTCACGGCCTGGTCATCCGGGACGGAGGACGGAGCGGCCTGCTCCTGCCTCAGGTGGCGACCGACTACGGTTGGGACCGCGAGACTTTCCTCCAGCACACCTGCGCGAAGGCGGGACTGCCGCCGGATGCCTGGAAGCAAGAGGGAGTCTCCATTCTGAAGTTCACCGCGGAGGTCTTCGGAGAGGAACAGCCTTGAGAAAGAGGGGCGGGTCTCTGGCGGTCCTGCTGATCGTGGGGGCCGTTCTCATAGCGGTGTCGGGCATCGTCGGTCTCGCGGCCGGAGGGTCGTCCGCCGGCCGGATCGGCTTCACGCGTCCCCGGGTGGCGTCGTACTGGGAGAGCCTCGACGGGAAGCTGGTGAAGTGCGGCCTGTGCCCGAGGCGGTGCGTCGTGCCTCCGGGCGGCCGCGGCTACTGCGAGGTCCGGGAGAACAGGGACGGCGTCTACTACACGCTGACCTACGGCAATCCCTGTGCCATCCACGTGGACCCGATAGAGAAGAAGCCCTTCTACCATTTCCTGCCCACGACCACCGCGTACTCGTTCGCTACGGCCGGATGCAATCTGGACTGCAAGTTCTGCCAGAACTGGCACATCTCGCAGGCGCGCCCTGAGGAGTTGGCCAACTACGACCTTCCGCCCGCCGACCTCGTCGCGGCCGCCCTCGCCAGCGGCTGCAGGTCGATCGCCTACACCTACTCCGAGCCGACGATCTTCTTCGAGTACATGCTCGATTGCGCGAAGCTCGCGCGCGCTCAGGGACTGAGGAACGTCTATCACTCGAACGGGTTCATTCAGCCGGAACCGTTGCGCGAGCTGTGCGCCTATCTGGACGCCGCGAACATCGACCTCAAGGGCTTCACCGAGGGATACTATGAGGAGATGTCCGACGGCTCGCTCGAGCCCGTCCTGCGCTCGCTCAAGATACTGAAGGAGGAGGGCGTTCACCTGGAGATAACCACGCTCCTTGTTCCCGGCAGGAACGACGACCCCGAGACGCTGCGGGAAATGTGCAGCTGGGTCCGGGACAACCTGGGAGCGTCGGTTCCGGTCCACTTCTCCCGATTCCATCCGCAGCACCGATTGCAGAATCTGCCCCCGACGCCGGTCGAGAGACTTGAGGCCGCACGGAATATCGCCCTCGGCGAGGGTTTGGAGTACGTCTACATAGGGAACGTGCCCGGACACGAGGCGAACAGCACCTACTGCCCCGCCTGTTCGGCGGAGCTCATCCACAGGATAGGCTACTCCGTGGAGGTGCGGGGCGTGGTGGACGGGCGGTGCTCGGAGTGCGGAGCGGTCATTGACGGGGTCTGGGACTGACGCACGGGGTATTGACAGCCGCCGGTGTATGCTCTACAGTCGTTGGCTGTAGGCGGCTCGTTGAGAGTTGCCCGCGACTAGGATTGTACCCCCTCTCTGGAACAAGAAGGAGGATGCTGATGCGTTTCGTCCTCTTGACGCTTCTGGTCGGTCTGCTAACTGCCGCGGCCGGAGCGGTCACCATCGAGGTACCGAACTACGAACAGGGGATCAGGGCCATCCAGCAAGCGGTGGACCTGGCCGCTCCGGGTGACACCGTCCTCGTGATGAGCGGCACGTATGACAGCGTCCGCTCGTTCGAGACGCCGCTGGGTCGACGTGATGCTGTCGTTTCGATTTCGAGCGACATCGTTCTCCTGGGAAAGAACAGGAGTGGGGTCAAGATCGACCACTCGCAGGCCACGTACGGCATTCTAGTCCAGAACGTCAGCGAGGACGCGCTGGTCTCGAACCTGACGATCCTGGGAGGTGCATCGAGGGACAAGGGACTTCTGGATGATGGAGACGGCAGGCTTCTCTCTGCGGGTATCTGCTGCGTCGATGCCGCGAGCCCGACCATAAGGGACGTGGACATCGAGAACGGCGCCACCGGGATCATCATCCGGACCGAGACGGGCAGCGCGGATTCCGCGCCCGTCATCGAGGGTGTCGTCGTGGCGCGCGGCTCGCACCACGGGATCTTCATCTTCGAGAACGGGTCCACGCCTGTCACCATCGACAGGTGCACGCTGGTCGCCAACTTCGACTACGGGATCTACGTCAGCGGCGGCAGCGTCGAGGTGACAAGCTCGGCGCTGACGAACAACGGCAAGAACGGCATCTACGGCTATCTCGCGACGCCGTCCGTCAGGTACTGCAACGTCTACTGGAACGACCGGATGTTCCCTGACGAGCAAACCGGACCTCTGAATTACGGTGGGTCTCTTGGCGATCTCACGGGCGTCGACGGGAACATATCCATGGAACCGTACTACTGCGACTTCTACGGCTCGGCCGGGTACGACTACCACGTGTGCCTGGACACCGAGCCGTCGCCGCACATCCTGGCGGGTGAGGGGGGCGTGACGATCGGTGCGCTTCCTGCTGCCTGCAGCGGTTGCCAGTCGTCTCCCGTCGAAGCGTCGTCCTGGGGCGCCATCAAGGCGCTGTACAGGAATTAGGCAACCCGCGGGACGCCGGATGCGAAACAGGTGGAAGACGAACTTGAGGAGGCCCCCGACTTTGAGAGTCGGGGGCCTCTTATCGTACCCGGGTCGCTGTCCGGAGGTCAGGGCCGCGGGCTCCCGTCACTCCCGAAGCGGCCGCGCGGCGATCAATCGTCCCGACCGCGTCTCCCCGGGAGCATCGTGGGCAGCAGGGACACGAGCACCGCGGCGTTCATGATCGCGAGCGCGCGCATCGCCCCAAGCGTGCCCATTATCGGCAGCAGGAAGACCGCCGTGCCGGTTGCCCCGACCGCGGCGCCCAGGAGGTCCGCGCCGTAAAGCCTGCCCCCGATCGCGCCGATATCGGAACGGCCCTGGGAAACGAGCTTCGCCGCCAGCGGGAACTGCAGTCCGGCCAGAAGCGCGGCTCCCACAACGATCGCGGGGAAGAGCGCCGCCCAGGTGAGGAGATGGTGCGGCGGCAGCGCCGCCACGCGAGCCAGCGCGGCTCCGAGTGCCAGCGGCACCGCGGAGATGAAGAGCTGCAGGACCAGGAACGACCCGGCGCCGGCTCCCCGCGCCGCGGCCTTCGTGCCGAGCCAGCCTCCGAACGCGAGGCCGGCCATGAACGCAGCCACGATGAGCGCGAGTTCCTGGTAGACGTAGCCGTAGATGCTCTGAAACGCGAGCAGCGCCGTCAGCTCCAGACTGATCTCGGTCGCTCCGACCAGGAAGACAGCCGCCACGATCACACGCGATCGCGAGCGCCGCGATCGCCCGCGGGCGAGAGAAGGCACGGCCAGGACGACAACGAGCGCAAGGGCAACGAGCAGAGCGTTTCTCTCCGTTACGTAGCCCCGCGCGGCCAGGAGAACGTGGGGGGCACTCGAGAACTGTCTGTTCCACAGCACCATGCTCAGGTAGCAGGCCGCGGGCGACAGGTCCGTGTTCGTCAGCGTGGGCACGCCCTCGAGTGTCGAGTCGAGATGCGCGATGCGCTCGGGGGAGAGCCGGTCGGCGAGGTAGTAGTCGCGCACGTATGCGACGTCCAGCCCTCGGTCGCGGACGCGTTCGCTCAACACGTGAGCGTCGCGTGTGAACGAGCTTCCGGACGGCGAGGCCACGATGTGACACGGGTCGCCGGGGTACAAGGACACCGCGGGGAAGACGGATTCGGCGGTCGACCTCAGGCACGCGAGCAAGGCCGCCAGCTCGGCTCCGATGTAGTTCTCGGCCGACTGGACGGAGAACCCCAGCACCCCCTCGTCCGCAAGTGCGCGGCTGACCTCCTCCATGAACTCCGCCGTGTAGAACCTGTTGAGCTGGGCCGTCGTCGGGTCGGGGACCCCGACGATAACGACGTCGTAAGGGGTCTCGACCCGCTTGACGAAGAAGCGCGCGTCCGCAAAATGAACGCTCACTCGGGAATCCTCGAAGCCTTCCGTCATCGCCTCTCCGAAGGCCCGTCTCGCCGTGTGGATCAGCTCGGGATCCAGTTCGACGTAGTCCACCACGCTGACGCTCGGGTGCTTCAGCACCTCACGGACGGCGCCGCCGAGGCCGCCACCCAGAAGAAGCACCCGGGACGGCCCCGGGTGGGAGAGCATCGGCAGATGCACCGTCTCCTCGGCGGTCTTCCGGTCCGGCGCCGAGGCCGCCAGAACGCCGCTCTCGTAGATGCTCATCTGGCTGCCCATGCTCGCGGCGACGATCCTGCCGTAGATGGAATTCGTCTGCGCAAGGAAGCCGACGTCTCGCCACTGTGCTCCGACCGACGCGTCGTCGAGCCGGCCCGCCGCCGGGCCGAGCAGAGCCGCCGACGCGGCAGCGAGAACGATCCCGGTCACAAGCGCACCCAGCGGGCGGCGGCGATCGCCGCGCGGTGCGGCGACGAGCAGCCAGACGGAGACGGCGCAGACGAGAAGCGTCACCATGAGTGCTATCGATACGGGGTCGAACCTTGGGAGGAAAAGAAGACTGACCAGAAGTCCGGCGCAAGCGGCGCCCGCCGCCTCGACCAGGTACACCTTCCCGGCGGCAGTTTGCGATCCTGACTCGGCGTGGACGATCGATGTCGATAGGGCGAAGATCAGTCCGGCGACGACGGTGAACGGGGCCAGAGAGATCAGAGACGCCAGGACCAGAGGGGCGAACCCCGAAACCTCGCCGGTTGTCAGTCCCATTGCGCCTCGAAGGGCGCGCGCCGTGAGAAGTGCAGCGGGAGCCAAGACGCCCAGGGCAACGAGCCCGCGGGCCAGCGCACCGCGCGTGGGGGCGACCCTCCTGGCGACCAGGCCGTATGCGGCGCTGCCGACTCCTCCGGCCAGGAGCCAGACGGTCATGACGATCCCGAACGACGTCTCGTTGCCTCGCCATGCCGTCATCAGCTCTCTGAGAAGAAGAATCTGGACGGTTAGCGTCGCGGCGCCGATCGAAGCGAGCGCCGCCGTGAGCGACGCGCGGCAGGCCCGGCCTGATGCTCCGGCGTGACCTCTCGCGCTGTCTCCACATGTCGATGCCGAGTGTTGGTTCATCGTTTCGGGGGTCCGCCTGTCTGTTCGTCCCAGTTGCCGGATCACAGCGTTCGGAGTTTACCAGAGGCCGGGTACCCGCGGGGCGTCGGTTGGCCGAAACTGCTTGTCCTGCATGAGGTTAGCCGGGGAGAAAACGGTTGACACTCTGGAGAGGCGTCTGATAGCCTTCGACGCGGGAGCAACCCCTAGAGACTGCGGTTCTTGCGCGTACGCGCGTCCTTCCACCGCGACGGGAACGCCGGACATGGCGGCCCCGCACGCTCGCGTCCGCTTGCCCGCTGTAACATCTGGGAACTGAGCGATGCCACGAGGAGCACTGCCGGCCGAGGGTCGGGCAGACACCCATTTGGAGAAACCGATCCCGGTCCCTGAGAAGTTGAGGGACGCGGGAGGCGCCGCTCGCCCGTCGGGCGAGCGGCGGGTACAGCGTCGCGAGCCTTCGAAGCTCGGACGTTTTCTCTCATGGTATCTGATGAAGTTCAGGCGTCCAGAGCCGATCTCCTTCGGCGAGGCCTTTCGCAACGTGGAGAGGGTCCTCGTGATTCCCGAGAGAGGCGTCGCGGGCGCGCTCTTCTCCATGCCGACCCTGAAGGCGCTTCGACGTGGGTTTCCTGAAGGCAAGATAGCGATGCTTGTGCATGAGGAAGACCGGGAGCTTCTGGAGGGAACCACCGAGGTCGACCGCGTTATCGGCTACTCGCTGCCTCGCGGCATCAGACGCTTCTCCGCTCTGCTTTCGCTCGGCCACAGGATCGGCTCGTACAAGTTCGACATCGCGATGATCCTCGACAGGGAATTCGACATCGAGCGTGCGTTTCTCTGCTACCTCTCTCACGCCCCCGTTCGCGGAGGGCTCCAGAGCGACGACAGCCATCCGTTCTTCAACCTGGAAGTCTCCAGCAACGTCTCCGGGCAGACCCGTGCGCAGCTCGGCATCGAGATCGCGCGCGTCATGGGAATCGACGTGTCCGGACTGGGCCTCTCCTGGGAGATCCCGGAGCGCGAGCGACGGCTCGCCGAGCAGCTGATCCACTTCAGGAAGCCCAGAGAGGAAGAGCTTCTTGTGGGGTTCGACCCGGGTCCCGGCCGCGGGGGGACGTCGCTCTCGGTGTCGCAGCAGGCCCGGCTTCTCGACAAGCTCTGCTCCGACTACCAGGCGCGGGCCATCCTTCTGACGGCGCCGGAGCACCACTGGCTCATAGGGAAGCTCGAATCGATGCTGTCCAGAGAGCCCATAGTGGTTCAGCAGCGTCGCATGAGGGACGTCGTCAGTCTGCTTGGTCAGTGCGATCTCTTTGTAGCCAGCAACACCGATCTCGTCTATTTCGCCGTGGCGTTGGGAATCCCGACCGTTTCGCTCATGACCCCCGTCGAGGTTCGGGACGCCGCGTTCCCAGACTCTAAGCTCCTCGAGATAGTAGAACTCAGGCCGGGCGAGCGGTTCCCGATTCAGGAGTTCATCGAACGGACTCAGGCAGTCCTCCTGACGGCCGCAGACTGACGGGCGGAGCTTCATGCATCTCTTCCTCAGGCTGATCGGATACGTGAAACCGTACTGGCGCCGCCTCCTGGCGGCGCTGGTCTGCATGGCGCTCTTCGCGGTACTCTCGACGATATCGCTCGGGATGATCCTCCCGTTCATGAACGTCCTGTTCTCTGAGCAGACTCTGGTCGCCGAGGGAGCGCCCGAGTCGGAGGCAGGCGATCTCTCGCTGTCGGTCGCCGGAGACCTGCCGCCCGTGGGTGGTCTTAAGGAAGAGCTCAAGGAACGCGTGCTCACGTTCTTTGCCAGCGGAACCGCGGGCGAGGCACTGGGAAAGATATGCGTCGGGTTCCTCGTGCTCTTTTTCATCAAGTCGCTGTTCGGCTATCTTCAGACGTTCCTCATGGTGACGGTCGAACAGCGCGTGATCCGCGACATCCGGAACGCGCTCTTCTCTCACCTGAACGAGCTGTCCCTCTCGTTCTTCCACGGACAGAGGACCGGGCAGCTGATATCCCGCATCACCAACGACGTGACGCTCGTGAGGAAGGCGCTCGTGGCGACCTTCGCGAATCTGTTCCGGGAGGCCCTTCTTGCGCTCCTCTACCTCGGGCTGGCGGTCTGGATCAGCTGGAGGCTCGCGCTGATCACCCTCGTTGTGCTTCCTCCCATCGTGCTTCTGATGGCTCAGATCGGCCGCAGGCTCAGGAAGAGAAGCGCCAGGCTGCAGGAGAAGATGGCCGACATCACATCGACGCTTGAGGAGTCGATCGCCGGCGTGCGCGTCGTCAAGGCGTTTGGGATGGAGGACTACGAGCGGGGGCGCTTCTTCGGGCACACGCGGAGCTATTTCCGCACGTCCCTACGGCTGGAGATCTTGAACGCCATGGCGGGGCCTCTCGTCGAGTACCTCGGTGTCATCGGCGTCGTCATTATCCTCTGGTACGGGGGCCGGCAGGTCGTGCTCGGCGGCGAGGTCACGCCGGATTGGTTTCTCGTCTTCTTAGGCGCGGTGCTCTCCGCCATGCAGCCGCTCAGAAAGGTGTCGCGCGCCAACAACGACCTCCAGATCGGACTGGCTGCAGGCTCCCGGGTCTTCGATATACTTGACACCGAACCGTCCGTCGTCGGACCTGTCGACGGCAGAGTACTTGAGGGACTCGCCGAACGGATAACGTTTCACGGAGTGAGCTTCAGCTACGATACGGGCGACGAAGTGCTCCATGACATCGACCTCACCGTGTCCAGAGGAGAGGTGGTCGCGATCGTCGGACCGAGCGGCGCGGGGAAGTCCACACTGCTCGACCTCCTCGCGCGGTTCTATGATCCCACGGGCGGGCGCGTGACGGTCGACGGGACGGACCTGCGGGACGTCGATCTCCCGTCATTGCGCCAGCTCCTGGGCATCGTGACGCAGGAGACCATTCTCTTCAACGACACGGTACGGAACAACATCGCGTACGGCCTCGCCGGCGCCGCCGACCAGGAAGTGATGGACGCGGCCAGGGCGGCGAACGCGCACAGCTTCATCTCGGCGATGCCGGACGGCTACGACACCGAGATAGGAGAGCGCGGAGTGATGCTCTCGGGCGGCGAACGCCAGCGCATTGCGATCGCCCGTGCCATCCTTAAGAACCCTCCGATTCTCATCCTGGACGAGGCGACGTCTTCGCTGGACACCGAGTCCGAGAGGCTTGTGCAGGAGGCGATCGAGCGCCTCCTCAGGGGGAGGACCGTTCTCGTGATCGCCCACAGGCTCTCGACTGTGCGGAACGCCGACAGGATCGTCGTGCTGGACCGGGGAACGCTCAAGGAGACCGGAACGCACGAGGACCTCATGAGTCTGGGAGGTCTCTATCGTTACCTCTACGACATGCAGTTCACGGACGAGCAGACCCGAAGGCCCGGAGAGCCCTCGCCCGCCGAATGACGGACGGGCGATGGAGAGCGTCGTCGTGCTCAGGCTGAGTTCGGTGGGCGACGTTGTGCTGGCCGAGCCCGTTGTCGCCGCTCTTCACGAGGCGTACCCGTCCGCCCGGATCGGGTTCGCGGTCAAGAGGAGTTTCCGCGACCTCGTCGCGGCGCACCCGGCGATCCGACGCGTTCACGAACTCGACACATCGAGCCGAGGCGGAACGGCGGCGCTCGCACGTGAGCTGCGAGACGCCGACTACTCGGCCGTCGTCGATCTCCACAGGAACATGAGGACGTCGCGGATCGTCCGCTCGTCCCGGATCCCCGTTCGGTGTTCGTACCGCAAGCGCGAGGTCGGTGACGCCATTGGTGTCCGGCTTCTCAAGCGCCCGTTTCGCGCTCGCAAGATGCTCGTCCGCCGATATCTGGACTCGCTCGCGCCGCTCGGGATAGACGCGCCGACCCGGGCGCCCAGGCTCTACGTTGCGGGGTCGGACGTGGAGGCCGGTCGAGAGCGCCTGGAGCGACTGAACGTCGGCGCGGAGTCGTTCGCGGTCGTCGTGCCGGGCTCTGTGTGGGCGACGAAGCGATGGCCGTCCTCCAACTACGCGAAGCTCGCGGCGCGCCTGTTTTCGGAACTGGGGCTCAAGGTGGTGCTCCTGGGCTCGTCCGGGGAGCGCGAACTCTGCGACGAGATCGCCCGCAATGCCGGCGGCGGGGTACTGAGCGCGGCGGGCGAAACGACGCTGGGAGAGACCGCGGCGGTCATCGCCCGCGCGCGTCTTTTCGTCGGGAACGACAGCGGCCCCACTCACATGGCGATGGCATTGGACGTTCCCTCCGTGGCGCTCTTCGGCCCGACCGATCCGGGGCAGTTCGACTTCCGGCGACATTCGCTGGTCTACGCCGACCTGGGTTGCAGCGCGTGTTCCTTCTACGGGAGCGAGCGCTGCCGCCTGGGACACTGGGACTGCATGTTGTCCGTCGCGCCCGAGGACGTTGTGGGCGCGGCCTCCCGGCTTCTCGAGGAGAGGGGAGGCGACGCATGAGATGCCTGGTGGTTCAGACGGCCTTCCTCGGGGACGTGATTCTGACCGTTCCCCTCTTGGGGCTGCTGGAACGGGACCCGCGTGTCTCCAGGACCTTCGTCATTGCGGCGCCGCCGGGCGCGGGTTTTCTGGAGGGGCAGGGAGCCGCGGACCGCGTGATCGCGTATGACAAGCGCGGTCGGGACGCCGGTCACGCCGGGATGATGAGGGTCGTCCGCGAACTGAGGGAGCTGTCGATCGATGTTGCGCTCGTCCCTCACAGGTCGTTCAGGAGCGCGTTCGTGCCGCTCGCCGCGCGCGTGCCACGGCGCATCGGCTTCACCGTCAGCGGCGGCAGGTCGATGCTCACTGAGCGAGTTCCGTACCGGGCCGACGCCCACGAGATCGAGCGCGTCGCCGCTCTGGCCCGGCCGCTCGGCATCGATCTTCCCGGCGGACGCCTCCCGTTCGAGCTCAAGGTGCCTGACGGCCAGGACGAGGCCCTGGCCGCCACGCTCTCGGAGCGCGGCGCCGGAGGACGACGCCTCCGCCTGGTGGTGGCCCCCGGCAGCCGGTGGGCGACGAAGAGGTGGCTCCCGTCCAGGTTCGCGCAGGCCGCCGGCTCACTGGCTGGCGAGCTGTCCGCCGACGTCGCTGTTGTGGGGGCCGAGGAGGAAGCGGACGTGGGCGCCATGGTGTCCGCGGAGGCCGGACCGTCCGCGGTCGACCTGACCGGAACACTCCCGCTCGGACAGTTGCTCGCGCTCGTGTCCGGCGCCAGTCTCGTTCTGTCCAACGACTCAGCCGTGACGCACATCGCGGCGGGTCTGGGAGTCCCGGTAGTGACGGTGTTCGGTCCGACCGTCCCCGCGCAGGGCTTCGCGCCCTACACCGACCGCGCGCGGATCGTCGAGACCGAACTCCCGTGCAGGCCCTGCGGGAGGCACGGGAGCGACCGCTGCCCCGTCGGGACGCTGGGCTGTATGGAGCTTGTCACGGTCGAGGACGTGGTGTCCGCCGGCCTGGACCTCGTCGGTGAGGAGCGTCCCGGTGCGTAGAGCTCTCATCGTCACCGACTCACTCGTCTGGACCGCGGAAACGGAGTACGCGGTGACGGTCGCCGGCGCCGAGTCGGGTATGGGGGCGGGCGTGACGTTCGCGGCGCCCGCGGAGAGCCCCGTGTCCGGTCGCCTCGGAGAGGGTGTCGAATTCCTGGAGCTCCCCGGCGCCTCGCCGTCGAGTTCCATCGCCGACTTCGTCGCCGACGCGCGGTTCCTGTCGGGGCTGGTCCGGCGGGGCGGGTACGACGTCGTTCACTCGTCGAGACCGACGGCACACATTCTGACGACGCTCGCCTGCGGCGGGCGCGTTCCGCTCGTTCACCTTCGGGGCAGCGCCTCCGCGCCGTCGGGCCACGCGGCGAACAGGTTACTCTACGGCGCAGCAACCGCGGTCGTCATCGCGTCGTCGTCGCGGGTCAAGAACTGGGTGGAAGAGCGTCTCGGCGTTCCCGCTGACCGCGTGCACAGGCTCCTGGCGCCGGTCGCCCCCTCGTGGTTCGAACAACCGTCCCGTCCGGGCGACGCGGTCGACAAGCTCGGTCTGCCGCCCGGCGCTCCGATCGTTCTAAACGTCGCAAGGCTGGCGCCCATCAAGGGTCACGGGGTGCTTCTCGAAGCGATGGCGCGCGTGGTCGCGGCCGGGACCGACGCCGTTCTCCTGCTGGTCGGAGAGCCATGGTCGGGCCAGCCCGAGGGCCTCAAGAGTCAGGCGCTCCGGCTGGGTATACAGGACCGGGTCTTCTTCGCCGGCAGGCGCGAGGACGTCAGGGAGCTCGTTGGTGCGTCAGCCGTCTGTGTCACCTCGTCCATCGGGAGCGAGGAGAACTCGCGGGCCGTCGGTGAGTACATGGCGGCCGCCCGCCCGGTGGTCGCTACCAACGTGGGCGTGATCCCCGAACTCGTCGTCGACGGCGAGACCGGATTCGTCGTTCCGCCGAGCGATCCGGCGCGGATGTCCGATGCGATCCTGCGGCTTCTCGAGGACGGCGCGCTCGCCCGGCGCATGGGGGCGGGGGGCAGAGAGGTCGCGAAGAGCCTGCTTTCGCCTGACGCTTTCGTGCGCGGGCTTGAGGGAGCGCTTCAAAACGCGGGAGCAGGGCGATGAGGATACTCTTCGTGAATTCTCTGCGCTCGATGGGCGGCGGTGAGCGGTGGCTCATCGAGGTCAACTCCGCGCTTGTAGCCCGGGGGCACGAGACGGCGTTCGCCGTCAGGCAGGGCGGTGAACTCGCGCGGCTCCTGCGCGCCGAGGGACGGCGCACCCTCGAACTGCCCATGCGCGGCGACGGCGACGTCCTCTCCATGGCGAATCTCTCACGATGGATACGAGAACTGAGGACGGAACTCGTCAGCGTCAACGTGCAGAGAGCGGTCAGGATCGGGGCGCCGGCGGCACGGGCCGCGGGCGTGCGGGCGGTGGTAGAGCGCCGCGGGCTTCTGTTCCCCCTCAAGCCCACCGCGCTCAACAGATTCATCTACGGCCGCATGGTCAGCCGCGTCATCGCGAACTGTGATGCGATCCGGCGCGACCTGGTCGGGACCGGCCTCGTTACCATCGACCGCGTCACCGTCATCCCGAACGGGATCGACTCCAGGCGCGTCCGGTCCGGCGGGGGAGCCGCCCTGCGCGACGAGCTGGGGCTCGACGCGGCCGCGCCGGTCGTGGCTGTAATCGGGAGGCTAGGTCCGGACAAGGGCCACCGTGTCGCCATCAAGGCCTTCGCGGAGCTCCTGCGCGTCAGACCCGAGGCGAGACTTCTCATTGCCGGGGCGGGTCACCTCGAAGAGGACCTGACGCGGTTCGCGGCGAGTCTCGTACCGAGCGGGGCCGCGATGCTCCTCGGGCACAGGGACGACGTTGACGCGGTCCTGGACGCGGCGGATGTGGTTCTGGTCACGAGCTTCCGCGAGGGGATGCCACACGTCGTGCTGGAGGCGATGGCGGCGGGCACTCCCATCGTCGCCACCGCCGTTGCCGGTATTCCAGAGATGATCGAGGACGGGAAGGAGGGCATTCTCATTCCCGTGGGGTCACACACGGCCGCGGCGAAGGCGGTCGGGAGCATTCTCGCCGACGCCGCCCGTGCCGGTGAGCTTGCCGGGGCGGCGCGGCGACGCGTCGAGACAGACTTCGGACTCGAGACGATGGTGGATCGCGTGGAGCGCTGCTTCGAACGCGAGATAGAGACCGGCGGCAGGCCCGGGGGAGCGTCAGTGGCATGAGAGAGAGGCGGTTCGATCCCACGTCCGTACGGTCGATCCTGGTCATCCGGCTCTACTTCATCGGTGACGTGCTGCTGAGCACGCCGGTGCTGGACGCGCTCAAGAGAGCGTTCCCGGACGCGTCACTGGCCGTGCTCGTGAAGTCACGCGCGGTGGACGTGCTCAGGAACAACCCGAACGTCGACGAGGTGATCGAGTACGACGCGGTGCCCGGATACCACAACCCGGTCTGGCTGGGTCGCCTGGCGCGGAGGCTGCGTCGGGCACGCTTCGACCTGGCGGTCGACCTCACGGGTGACCTTCGCAGCTCGTGGCTTCTTCTCGCCGCCGACCCTGGCTTTCGCGTCGGTTTCAATCACGCCGGGTTCGGATTCCTGCTCGACCGGAGTATCCCGTACCGGGCGAGCGGGCACGGCGTCGACCACCTGCTCAGTGCGGTCGCGCCGGTCGGGGCCGAGACGGACGACGCCTCGCCGAGGCTCTACCTGACCGATGGTGAAATGCGGGAGGCCGAGCGTCTGCTCGAGGGTCACGGACTGGGACGCGACCATCCGTTCGTCGGCCTCGCCCCGGGCGCTAACCGGCCGTACCGGCGTTGGGGAGCCGAGCGGTTCGGCGCGCTCGCGTGTGCGCTTCGGGACCGGTTGGGCCTGGTGAGCGTGGTCACGGGCTCGCGCTCGGACGCAGGCCTGGCGGAACACGTGGTCTCGCACTCGGACGGCGCCGCGGTGAGCCTGGCCGGCGAGACCGACATAAGAGGACTGGCCGGCGTCGCGGCGAGGTCTGCCGTCTTCGTTGCCAACGACAGCGGGCCGATGCACGTGGCCGCCTCGCAGGGGACGCCGGTGGTGGGGCTGTTCGGATCGAGCACGCCGGAGATATACGCGCCTCGCGGCGGACCATCGCGCGTGGTCTGGCACAGGTACCCGTGCAGTCCGTGTGACCAGAAGACCTGCGTTCGCGAGGACGGCCCGTGCATGAAAGCGATAGAGGTTTCGGAGGTTCTCGACGCGGTGGAATCGCTTCTCTCGGAGGGTAACCGGTGACGGACGGAACCGGAAGGACGCCGGACATCGTCTGCGTGTCGACCAACCACTGGACCGGGCTGCCGACCAGCAAGCAGCACCTGACCTGGGTGTTCTCGCGCACGGGGCGCGTTCTGTACGTGGACCCGCCTATCGACGTCTTCTCGACCTTCGGCCGGTTCAGACGCTGGCCGAAGCTCAGGGGTCTGAGGAACGTCCGCGAGCACGCGTGGGTGCTGTCGCCGCTCGTTCTCGCGAGCAGCTCAAGTCCGATGTCGCGTCTTGCGTTCCATCGGCGCGCCGCATCCCGGGTGCGGGCCGTGTGCGACCGCTTGGGGTTCGAACGGCCTGTCCTCTGGACCTTCACTCCGGAGCATCGACCGTACGCCGGAGCCCTGGGCGAGTCGCTGGTCGTGTACCACGTGGCCGACGACCTTCCCGCGATGAGTCGGGACCCCGGGGCGATGGCGGAGCTGGAGAGGGCCCACGTGAAGGTGGCAGACGTCCTCTTCGTCGTATCCGAGGCGCTGCTCGACAAGGTGCGCCACACCGGGAAGGCCCATCGTCTGCCTAACGCCGCCGACGCGAGGCACTTCCGCCGCGTGCTCGCCGGCGACGAGGATGCATCGATGGAATCGTTCACGGAGGCCGTCACCCGCCCATCACGAGTGCCACCCGAGTTCGAGGGCGCCCGCCGCCCGATCCTTCTCTATGGAGGGGCGACCTATCAGTGGTTCGACACCGAGCTCTTCCTGGAGCTTGCCGGCAGACGGCCCGACTGGACGTTTGCGCTCGTCGGTCCGACGAAGGGCCGGCTTTCGCGGGGTGGACTGCCGCACAACGTCCTGCCGGTCGGCAGAAGGAGCTACGATGAATTCCCGTGGTACGTCGCCAACGCGGACGTCGCGATAATGCCGTGGCGGGACGACGACATCACCCGCAACGCGGATCCGATCGGTCTCTACGAGTATCTGCTCTGCGGGAAGCCGGTGGTGGCCAGCCCCTTCCCGGCGGCGCTCGAGCGGGGAGGGCTCGTTCGCACGGCGACCACGGCGGCCGGGTTCGCCGATGCGGTCGTCGACGCCCTGGACGAGGACGGCGCCTCCGAAGAGGCGCTGGCTCGCATGCGTTTCGGATTCGAGAACACGTGGGAGAAGAGAGCGCAGGAGGCGCTCGACCACATTGCCGCGGTCCTGGCGAAACGACGCCGTGAGGGAGGGAGCGGCTGATGGCTCTTGAGCCGATGCGAGAGGACAGGAAGGGCGTCGGCGTGCTCGACGGCATGCAGTCGTTCGGGCTCGCCGTGCTTCTGTTCGGGCTGCCCTTCTCCGAGGCGATGAAGAGCATCGGTCTGGCGATCGCCGTAGTCGGTTTCCTGGGCAAACTGGCTCTCGGCGCGCGACCGCGCCTGGGCCCGAGGGGGACCCTTCTGGCGCTGCTGGCGTTCTACGCCGCCTGCGCGCTGTCGGTCGCCGCGGCCGAACCGGAGCTCAGGAGGCCACACGAACTTTTCACTCTCGCAATGACGATCGTGCCCTTCATTCTGGTGGCCGACGCGTGCGCCAGGCCGTCACGGAAGCTCTTCTTCGCGCTCACCATCGTGGCCGGAGCCACGCTTGCCGCACTGCTCGCCTACGTGGACCACATGACCGGCTCGTATCAAAGGACGGTCCTTGGATCGGTGGAGAACGCCATACCGGCGGCCGAGTACCTCGGGGCCGTGGTCCCGCTTGCCGTGGCGTTGCTGCTCGAGGAGATGGGCGCTCCGCTTGCCGGGCCTCTCCTCGGACTGGCCGTCGGGAGTCTCGGGATCGTCTTCATAATGACCAAGTCGCGAGGCCCGCTGCCCGCGGCGATCACAGGTTTCGCAATGGCGATAGGGATGTCTCTCAGACGCTGGCGCCACGGTCTCATCGCCGCGGCCGCGTGCTGCTCGGCGTTCTTGATTTTCGTCGTGGCCAATCCGGGCTCGAGAGCCGCCAGCGCGATGACACCGGGAAGGCGGGACTCGGAGAGCCGGCTCGTGACGTGGCGGATGACGGCGGACCTGATAGCGGAGCGTCCCCTGCTGGGGCACGGGCTGGGAAGCTACCCCGACCTCGACGTCGTATACGTCGACGAGAGGGTGACGATACACCAGCTGAACGCCCACAGCGCCTGGTTGCAGGTGACCTGCGACAGCGGCGCACTCGGCGCTGGCAGCCTCGTCGTTTTTCTGGTATTGGCTCTTGGGGGTCCTGTAAGGACGTCCCGTCGTTCCCGAGGACTCGACAGGGCGGTCTCGGTCGGCGCGCTCGGGGGCGTGGTCTCCATTCTGCTGGCGGGGCTCTTCTCGGTGTCCACCGACGCCGAACCCGGCATCCTGCTGTTCACGCTGGCGGCGCTGGGAAGCGCCTCGGGAGTGGCCGGGCGGCCCGAGAGAGGACGGGCAGAACCATGACCGCGGGCCGAGCGGCGACGTTTCTGGACAGAGACGGGACCATAACCGTCGAGAACAGCTACATAACCCGCCCGGAGGACATCCGGCTGGTCGACGGGGCCTCGGCGGCGATCCGCGAACTCAACGCGGCCGGAGTCCTCGCGGTGATAATAAGCAACCAGTCGGGGGTCGCCCGGGGTCTGATGAGCGAGGAGGACGTGGCGGCCGTTCACGCCGCCACCGAGTCGCTGCTCGCGGCCGAGGGGGCGACGCTCGACGGAGCCTACTACTGCCCGAACCATTTCGACGGGAAGGTGCTGCGATACACTCAAGACGCGTCCTGTCGCAAGCCGGCCCTCGGCATGCTGGAGCTGGCGATCCGCGATCTGGGCATCGACCTGTCGAGGTCCACCGTGGTCGGCGATCAGATGACGGATGTGGAGTTCGCCAACAGAGCGGGCATTCCCGCTGTGCTCGTGACGACGGGCAAGGGGGCCGAGCATTTCGAATCGGCGAGCGAACGCGGCCTCCGTGTGACGGCGCATGTGCCCGACATCGCCGCCGCGGTGCGCTGGATCCTCGACGGGAGGCACGGATGGGAACCGGAGAACGAACGGTGAGGCTCGGGACATCTCCGAGGACGGTTGCGCTCGTCGCCGCGGTGGCTATCGCCGCCGCCCTCGCGGCCCAGGTCCTGGCCGTCGATGCGGGAGCGGACGTCGGACGCGTCGCGCTCGGTCCGTCAGGCGAGATCTCGGCGCCGCCCTTCGGTGTCGGAGAGAAACTGACGTTCGAGATCAAGTACGGGTTCGTCAGCGCCGGGACGGCGATCATGGGCATACCGAGGACGGTCATGGAGCGCGGCCACGAGTGCTATCACATCGTCTCTCTGGCGGAGTCGAACCCGTTCTTCTCAGTGTTCTTCACCGTGAGAGACGTCGCCGAGTCCTTTATGGATGTCAGAGAGCTGATCCCGCGCCGGTTCGAGAAGCGACTTCGCGAGGGAGACTTCCGAGCGCACGACATGGTGCTTTTCGACCACGAGCGGCACGTCGCTCTCTACCCGAGCAAGGGCGACCGGCTCGTCCCGATATCCGCCAACACGCAGGACATCCTCTCCTCGCTCTACTACGTGCGAATGATGGAACTGGAGGTCGGACGGTCGGTCTTCATCGACAACCACGCCGACAAGAAAAACTACCCGCTCGAGATCAAGGTGCTCCGGCGGGAACGGATCAACGTGCCGGCCGGCCAGTTCGACTGTATTGTTGTGGAGCCGGTCATGCGCGGAGCCGGTCTTTTCAGTCAGAAGGGGAAGCTGACTGTGTGGCTCACGGACAACGAGGTGCACATACCCGTTCTCATGAAGACCAAGGTCATGATAGGTTCTATCTCGGCCGTACTGACGGACGTCGACTACGCCGACGTCGCTTCTTGACGCAGCATACAGGAGGAACAATGCCCTCGCGCCACAGAGAAGTTGACCTGTCGCGGCTTCGCCGCGTGTCGATCGCCGAGAGAGGGGGCCTGATCGACGTCGGCAGCTTCGTGACCCCCGACGAACGCGCCCCGGATGTGGCCGGCCTCCTGGACGTCGTGCCCGATCTCTTCGCGGGAGCGGATTTTCGGCGCGCGGTAGGCGCGCTGGCGCGAGCGGCGAGCGAGGGGCGAACGGTGCTGGTGATGTTCGGCGCGCACGTGGTGAAGTGCGGTCTCTCGCGACTTCTGATCGACCTGATGAAGAGAGGCGTCGTGACCGCCGTCGCCACGAACGGCGCCGGGGCGATACACGACTTCGAGATCGCGATGTGGGGCAAGACATCCGAGGACGTCGCCGGGCACCTGGAGGACGGGACGTTCGGCATGTGCAGTGACACGGCGGACGCGATGAATCAGTGCGCGTGCCGGGGCGCGGGCGAAGGCGAGGGACTGGGGGAGAGCCTGGGACGCGAACTCGCCGGGCGGCCGGCGGCCAACCTGGACGCGAGCATCGTCGGGAGCGCGTACGAACTCGAGATCCCCGCGACGATCCATGTCGCGCTGGGGACCGACATCGTGCACGAGCACGCCTCGGCCGACGGCGCGGCCATAGGCGATACGAGTCTGCGCGATTTCAGGATCCTCGCGGAGGTGGTCTCGAATCTCGAGGGTGGCGTGGTGATGAATATCGGCTCAGCAGTCATTCTGCCTGAGGTCTTCCTCAAGGCTCTCGCGGTCGCAAGGAATCTCGGGGGCGCCGCCGGAGCCTTCACGGCCATAGGCCTGGACATGAACGAACCCTACAGGGCCACGTTGAACGTCATCGGCCGGCCCACAGCCGAACATGGTATGGGTATTGCACTTAGGGGGCGCCACGAGATCCTCCTACCGCTGCTCTGGGCGGCCGTTCGGGCGGAACTCGGCACGTGAGGCCGTCGGCGATAGCGGTTGACACGAGACAAAGCTTGTGATACAATGGCATTGAGTCTCAGGAGAGGACTGCCCGACCACAGAGCGAAAGGACTCGCATAGCAAGATTGCTAAGGGTTTCTTCCTAAGTCGAATACTCGCTCGGGAAGATGGCGGAGGCGGACCGTTGTCGTGGTTCGTGCCGACGCCACGTCGATTCGACAGCGCCCTTGGCAGACCACAGTGTCACGTTGATCTCCCGCCGGGTGCGACGTCAGTCGACACCCGGCTTCTTCTTGCCGAAACCGCCGCGAGTCCGGAGACGCAAGACCGTGTATTTCGTCGATGAGAGATTCGGGTACGGAACGGTCGAGGAGTTCACTCGAGGCTCCCGCGAGGGTGAACGCCTTCTGAGCGGCAAGTTCTACCGACGCCGCGTCAAGCGACCGCTGGACGTCCTGGCCAGCCTGGTCGGTCTCCTGCTGCTGTCACCGCTGTTCATTGTCCTGGCGATCATGGTGAGGCTCGATTCCCGCGGTCCGGTCTTCTTCAGGCAGATGCGCGTGGGAAAGGACGGGCGCGAGTTCGAGTTCTACAAGTTCCGGTCAATGGTCCAGGACGCTGAGGCGATGAAGAACAAGCTCATGCACCTGAACGAGCTCGAGGGGCCCGTGTTCAAGATCAGCGACGACCCGCGTATAACGCCGATCGGACGCTTCCTCAGACGGACGAGCCTCGACGAGCTTCCCCAGCTCTTTAACGTTCTCCGGGGTGACATGAGTCTGGTCGGTCCGAGGCCGCCGCTTCCGGCGGAGGTCGCCAACTACGAGAGCTGGCAGCGGCAGAAGCTGTCCGTACTGCCGGGCATCACCTGTCTCTGGCAGATCAGCGGAAGGAACCACATCGGCTTCACCGAATGGATGAGGCTGGACATAGAGTACATCAGAAGGCAGTCGTTCGGAGTGGACGTGAAGATCCTAGCCAGGACGCTCCCGGCGGTGCTTCTGAGGAAAGGGGCCTTCTGAACAGGACCCACTGAGCGGTCACGAACCTGCTCAGGACACCGACAGATTCTGTGGATCCGGCAGCGACTGCGTCGACTCTAACCCTCACTCACACCGCAACGCTGCCGGATTCGCGTTGTAGGGGGCTGTCAGGTCTGATTTGACACGCCTGAGTCCATCCTCTATTCTCCGCGTGTCCCGTAGAAGGAGCCCCCAGGCTCTCGAGCCGGGCACTCGCAGGAGACAGGTACGGTGAGTCTTTCGACAGCAAATTCCATTGAGCCCCCAGGCGCGGTCGGCGCGGACGTACAAGCGCGGACGCTTAGTGTGGTCCTCCCGCTTCTCGTTTTGCTCGGTGCGTTCCTGAGGTTCTACAGGCTGGGGGGCCAGAGTCTCTGGGTCGACGAGATACTGACGCTCAAGGCGGCCAACGTCGGAGGAACGCTCGCACTTCGCGATGTGTTGTCGAATATCCAGGGGCCACTTCACGCCGTTCTTGTCCACTTCGTTGCGCGGTTCTCCACCTCGGAGCCGGCGCTCCGCGGCCTCTCGGCTCTGGCGGGTGTCGCCACCATCCCTGTGGTGTATCTGCTTGGGAAGGACGTGGCCGGGCGTCGGGTGGGACTGATCTCCGCTACGCTCATCGCCGTTTCACCTTTCGCCGTGTGGTACTCGCAGGAGGTGAGGAACTACTCGTTCCTGATTCTCCTGTCGGCGACGTCCACGCTGGCCGCGTGGCGGATCATCGTGACGGGTGGACGTGCGTGGGGCCTGTATGCAGCGAGCGTGACGCTGGCGCTCTACAGCAACCTCTCCGCGGCGTTTCTGTGGTTGGCGCATACGCTCTTTGGGCTCGGGCGGCTCGCACGGGCGCGGCGCCTGATGAAGTGGGCGGCCACCTGCCTGGCGATCGCTCTACTATTCCTGCCGCTCCTTCTAGGTCTGATCAAGTGGGTGGAGGTCGACTGCGTCGGCGAGCGCATCGTGGTCGCTCCCCTTGCCGAGAACGGGGAGCTTCTCAGGGGGGCGACGACGTTCTCCCCTCTGGCGATTCCGTACTCCATCTTCACCATGGTGTACGGGTACTCCCTGGGTCCGAGCGCACGAGAGCTGCACACCGGTTCCCCGCTCGGAGCGTTCGCCCGCCATCTTTGGCTGGTCATCCCAGCCGGTGTGATGGCGGCCGTCGGGTTCATCCTGGGGTTCAGGAGATTGTGGGTGGAAGGGAGCGCGGGGCGTCTTGTCGCCGCGGTGGTCGTCGTGTCTTTCCTCGCGGCGGCCGTTCTGGCGCTCCTGAACATCAAGCCGTTCAATGTGCGTTACGTGGCCGTGATGCTGCCTGTGATCGTGGTCACGATGTCCGCGGGCGTGGCCACGCTGTCGGTGCGCCGCGGCGCTTGGCTTTGGGCCGGCGTTGTTCTATTCTCTCTGCTGTCGTTGGGGAGATACTACTTCGTTCCCGAGTACTCCCGTGAGGACGTGCGCGGCGCGGCGCGGTACGTGGCCGAGAACGAGCGCCCGGGCGACATCGTTCTCGTGCCGGTCGTCAGAGACGTCTTCGCGTTCTACTACGAGGGCGCTGCCGACTACTTCGCTGTCTACAGAGGTCAGACGGCATCGGCGGACAGGTTACGGAGCGTCGTGGAGGCCCGGGCAGAGGGGCACGAGAGACTCTGGTTCGTCGAGTCCCGCCTCTGGCACATGGACGAGGCTCTGAGGACCCCGATCGTTCTCGGGGAACTCTACAGGGAGGTCGACAGGCGCGAGTTCGCGGGCGCGACGGTGACGCTGTACGACCTTGACGAACGCCCGGATACTGGACGGTAGGCGGCGACGGGGAACCCGCGCCGCGATCCGGCGTGCATCCGGAGGGGGGCCGTTATCAGATCGCCACCGACTGCCCCGCAGCGCGTGCCGCCGGCCGAGTGCCGTCTCGGCACGAATTGCCGAACAATCGGTCATTCATCGCCGGAGGGAGTGCTTCCGGGACGCCGTCGAACGCCGTAAGTGTGGCATGAGTTATGCATTTAGGAGCGTCTAAGCACGCTCCGCAGCTGGTGCGGAGTGGACGCGCAACTTGCGCGGGGGTTCACAGAGATGGCACAGATCAGAACGGGGCTGCTCGCGGTTGTCCTCGGAGCAGCGCTATGTTGTGTATGTGGGTGCGCCGGCACCGACGGCGGAGGCGTGGTGGATGTCGCCGACTACGAGCAGCCGGTCGTCGACTCAACGGAGTACCGCCTTCGCACAGGCGACTCGGTTCGCATCATTTTCCAGACGGACCGGTCGCTCGACTATGAAGCGCCCGTCTCACCCGCTGGTACGATCGGCGTGCCGTCGGGTGGAGAGGTGGCGGCGGCGGGGAGGACGGTCGAAGAGGTGCGGCGGGACATTGAGGTGATGATGGCGGAGCTGCTCCTGGACCCGAGGGCATCCGTCGTGCTCGATAGCGTCGCGGAGCAGCCGGTGTACGTGCTTGGAGAGGTCAAGAGCCCGGGGGCGGTGAGCGGGCGGGGCACGATGAGTCTCAGCATGGCGCTCGCCGAGGCCGGCGGGCCGCTATCGAGCGGGAAGCTCAGCAGCGTCATGGTGGTCCGGACCAGCGGAGTTCCTTCGGCCGTGGCCATCAAGGTCGATGTCTCGAAGTTCCTTTCCGGCAGGGACCTGGCGCAGGATCTGCCCCTCGAGCCGTACGACGTGGTCTTCGTTCCCAAGTCCGTCATCGGCAAGGTCAATGAGTTCGTGGAGCTGTTCTTCACTCAGATCGCGCCCGCACAGCTCTTCTATCTGCGCGGGTATGACATAGCCAACAGGAAGCCGCTGAGCTTGTACCAGTAGCTGTCGCGGGCGGTCCCAGGAATGTGAGGGAGCATTGAGGCGCGAGATCGAACAGACCGAAGCCGTCCTTCTGGAAGAGATCCTCTACGTGGTCTTTCGGAGGAAACTCCTGATCGCCGCACTGCTGCTGATAGCGGGCGGCATCTTCGCTTACGGCGTTCTGACGGAGGTCGACGTCTACAGGGGCGAGGCCATCGTGATGATCCGTCGCCTCCCGCTCGGCTACCAGATGCCGGCTGAGAGTCGCGCCGTACTGCTGCGCGCTGAGGTGGTGAACTCGGAGATAGAGATCATCACGAGCCCGGCGGTGGCGGAGGTAGTGGTCACCAGGCTCGGGCTGGACGAGGGGAAGGACCGCGCAAGAGCGATCCACAACGTCAACAAGCAGATCAAGGCAGAGGCGGAGCCCGAGTCCAACATCATCAAGATCAGCTGCTCCAACATGGACCCGGTCAGGGCGGCGGAGGTGACCAACGCGGCTCTCGACGCGTACCTGAGCGTCCGTGCGGGAGTGGCGCTCGACTACGACGCTGTCGACTACCTTGACGTGCAGGCGCGGCGAGTGAGGGTCGCGATCGACTCGATCGGCGCGGAGATCACGAGATACGGTGCTGAGGAAGGGCAGCTCGCCAGGGGCCGCAAGGGAGAGCAGCACATGGGCCTCATCAACGGGTACACGGGCGATCTCATGGATCTTGATTCATCCATCTACTCCAAGGAAGAGAAGATCGCGGCGACCGAGGAGTGGCTTGCGTCCGACGGGGACATCACGCACGCCCCCAACGGCGATATATACGACATGGCGACCGTAAGGCAGTCGAAGCTCATACACCTGGATCTGAAGTCGAAGCTCGCCGAGGCCCGGGCGAGGTACGCACCCGAGCACCCCGAGGTCAGACGGCTCGAGCGCGAACTGAGTTCGGTGGCGCAGATGGTGCGTACCGAGATCGAGCAGTCGCTCCTCCGCCAGAAGGTGCGCCTCGATGAGTGGAGGGCGGAGAGGCGGGCGACCGCCAGGATCCTGGATGAGTTGGAGGCTCAGAACCCCAAGCTGTCGGACGATGAGATGCAGATCCGCATGCTCGAGCACGAGCTGTCGATCCGGGCGGACCTCTACTCGGTCCTCGTAGGCAGGCGCGAGCAGTTCAAGATCACCGCCGCCACGGACCCGAGCCTGCTGAACGTCGGTGTGGTGTCGAGGGCAGCCGTGCCTGTGGAGCCTCACAAGGCGGGGATCAACATGAAGTCGGTCTTCGCGTTCTTCACGTTCCTGTTCGGCCTCGCGTTCGTGTTCGCGGTCGAGAGGATGGACCAGTCGCTGGTGCGCCGCCCCGACGTCGAGCGAGAACTCGGTCTCAAAGTGCTCGCGATCGTGCGGCACCGGGCGAGGAGCTAGGAGGGGACGCTGTACACGAGATTCTATAATCTGGCCGAGAGGCCCTTTGAACTCACCCCGGATCCGCGCTATCTCTTCCTCAGCTCGCGGCATCGCGAGGCGCTCGCGCATCTGACGTACGCGGTCGAGGAGAGGCGCGGTTTCGTTCAACTGACCGGTGAGATAGGAACCGGCAAGACGATGATGCTCGACGCCCTCGTGCTCGGCCTTGACGCGCGCACCAAGGTGGCGCGTCTGTCGCACACGACCATATCCGAGGAGGAGTTGTTCGAGCTGATGGTCTCCGAGTTGGGACTTGACCCGCGCGGAGGACGCAAGCTCGAACGAGTTGCGCAGATACAAGAGTTCCTGGACGAGTGGACGGCGGCCGGCAGGAACTCCGTGCTGGTGGTCGATGAGGCGCAGAACCTCTCACTTCCGGTGCTGGAGGAGATCAGGCTGCTCTCGAACCTGCGGTCGCAGGGGCAGTGCAGCCTCCAGATAGTCCTTGCCGGGCAGCCGGAGTTTCGAACGAAGCTCGATCGGGAGGACCTGCGCCAGCTCAAGCAGCGAATCGGCATCAGGTACCACCTGACGCCACTGTCGGAGCGGGAGACGGGAGAGTACATAGCGCACCGACTGAGTGTCGCCGGGGCCAACGGATTTACGATATTCGACAAGGGTGCGGTGGAGGCCGTCTTCGCCTACGCGGGCGGCGTGCCCCGTATGATCAACATCGTATGTGACAGAGCTCTCGTTGCAGGGTACGGCGCCAACCGCCAGCGCATAGGCAAGGCGCTCATCCTGGAGACCGTCGAAGAGATAGAGGGAGCGGAACTCGTGTCGGCCCAGGTCGTTGCCCTGGACGATGTGACCTCCTGGCGCGTGACCGGCGAGGAGAGAGAGTCGCCCTCGTCGGACGCGCATGCCGAGGTACGTGTCGAAGCTGATTCGGCGGGCATCATGTCTGCTGATCTCGTATCGACGCGAGCGCCGGCACGGGCCACACGTCGCCCCCTCGACGCAGCAGCACGGGCCACATCACGCACACGCGTTTCATCGGCCCGGCCTGGAGTCGTCGGGGCGTCTGTCGGGGGCAGTAGTGTACCTGCGTGGACGCTCCCCGCGGTAGTGGTTGTCGCGGCCCTGGCGGTGGTCGCCTTCTCCGGAGTCCGGACGCAATGGTGGCGGTCGCTGCCAGGCCTCAAGGATGACCGCGCGTCGTCGCGGGTACGACAGGAGCGGCCAGACGAGTTCGTCGGCGGTAGCGGCGCAGAGGTAGAGGCGGACGTCGGTGGGGAGGCCATGTTGGACATCGGAGGAACGGAGCCCGCGCTGGTCGAACCGGAAACCGGGGACTCCGCGCAGGAGCGCCCACTCACTTCAGGACCGGGAGGTCCGTACCGAGCCGTCGCGTTGTCGAGCAGGGTGGCCGACGCGGCTTCGGCGGAGGCGTTCCGCTTGATCGAGCGGGGCATCTCCGCCGAAGTGATCCCAGCCGATATCGGGGACGGCGGCGTTTGGTACAGGGTGGTGGTCGGTGGGGGCTACCCGGCGCTCGAGTCGGCGCGAGAGGTCGTGGACGAGCTGATACGCATGGGTTATGACGGCGCGTGGGTTCACAGGGAGTAGTCCGGCACGGCGCGGGAGCGGGGAGTCCTGCGGCCAGGCGAGAGGGCGCAATGAGCAAGATCACGGATGCCATGGACCGGTCCAGGCAAGAGCAGGAGAGACCCAGTATCGGCCAGGACGCGACCACGGGCTCCATGCCTGTCGTGTTCGGTGCGAGCCGAGTCGGCCTGCCGGCCTCGGACGTGGAGGCATATCAGGCTCTCGGCTCGGACATCTACCTGGGGCTGCCCGATGCGTCCCGCAGGGTCGTAATGCTTGCCAGTGCGGAGCCGGGCGCCGGCACGAGCACGGTGGCGCGCGAGTTCGCATCGACCCTCGCTCTGAACGGTGAGGTTACGACGCTTCTGGTCGATGCCAATCTGAGGAAACCCGTCGTTCACGCCATCTTCAACGTTCAGAGGACGCCGGGCATCTCGGATCACGTGCTGGCGGACGCTCCGCTGTCCGATTGCCTGCGAGATTCCGGTATTCCCAATCTCACACTCCTCCCGGCCGGTCGGCCTGCGGTCGCTCCGCCGCGGATACTGACCGACCCCCGCGTCGACGGAATGTTGAGCGAACTCCGCGACAGGTTCGATCTCATCGTGATCGACTCCGCACCTCTTGTCCCGTTCGCCGAAGGCGTCCAGCTCTCGCGGAAGGTCGACGGAGTCGTGATAGTCATCCGGTCGGCCGCGACGCGGCAGGCCTCGGCCCGGAGAGTCCTCGCTCTCTTGGACGACGCCGGCGCCAACGTTCTCGGCTCGGTTCTGAACGGGAGAAGATTCTACATTCCCAAGTTCATCTACGACCGGCTCTAGGCGGGCCGGACGTCGCCGCGCAGACCGGCGCTTCTGACGTCGTGCGCGGGGCGCGCGTGCCGGTGCGTGGCACGGGTGATGTCTGGGCAGGAGAGTTGCGGTGACCGGTCTGAGGCGAGGCGCCAGGGAAGTCTGGGACAGGGGTGACGACCAGATGCGGAGGCATTGGCCCGTCTGGGTCCTGGGACTCGCCTTCTACGGCATTGTCGGGCTGCTGCTTCTCACCAGGGTCCGGATTCCCTCTCCTCTGCATCTCGTGGTGTTTGCCATGGCCGCGTTGGTCCTCTCGGTCACGTCCGTGCGGATCGAGTGGGGGCTTCTCGCCCTGGTGATCATCCTCCCCTTCGGGCGGCCAGGTATCACGGTGGGCAACCCCAAGATGTTCCACATCAGCGGGTTCAACTTCGCTCTCGTGGGCGTCATGTTCGCGTACATGCTCAGGTACTTGGTAGACGCTCAGTTCGCGCGACTGGGTCCGCTGATTCGGCGAACGCGGATCGACCGAAACCTCTTCGCGTTCGGTCTCCTCGTTCTTCTCTCGTGTTTCTGGTCGTTCAACCTGAACAAGGCTCCCACCGTCAACATGAACACCGCGCTCTTCCTGAAAGAACAGGTGCTCTACATCGTTTGGTTCTACTTACTGGTCACGCTGCTCCGGAAGCCCAAGGACCTGAGGCAGTTCGCGATGTTCTTCGCCGTCGCCGGGCTGATGACCTCCTTAATCGGCATGGCCACGCGTCTCATGGGAGGCGCCGCCGCGATTACCCCGGGCACGATTGGGGAGAATCTGGAGGGGGGTGCCGGAGGCAGAATACAGGGCGGCTGGCTGGGGCTGGGCCACCCGAACATGTTCGCCGCGCTGCTTCTGATGACGATGCCCATCTGGCTATTCGCCGTCAGTCACCTTAAGCATGGTGTCCGTCGGCTCGTGGCGGAGGTCGCCGTCATCACCGGGTTCCTCGGGCTTCTCTTTACCTACTCGCGCAGCGCGTGGTTGGGATCCATGCTCGGGATCGGCCTCGTGGGCCTGGCCGACAGGAAGTCGCTGATGCGGGTTCTTCTGTTCGCCACTATCTTCGTCATCATTGCGCAGACCGTGGTCCTCTTAACTATCGACATGAACCTGATCGAAGTGGTCGTGAACCGCTTCAAGGAGTTCGAGAGCTCGAGTTTCTCTGGGCGCCCGTACATCTACGCCGCGGCGATCCGGATTGTCAGGGCTCACCCGATCCTGGGAGTAGGGCTGGGCGCGTTCAGAGTGCACGCCCGGGAGGCGTCGTCGATGAGCTGGGTGCCGAGGAACGCGCATAACGTCTATCTGTCGTACGCCACGGAGTCCGGGATTCCCGCGGCGCTCCTCTTCTCGATACTCGTAGTACGCATCCTGTTGATGTCCGCGGGGAACGTGAGGGCGGTGGGGCGGGTGCCGGGATACGGATTCATCGCCCTCGGTTCTTGTGGCGCGTTCATCGGCCTGGTGGCGCAGACGATGTTCGTGCAGATCTTCAACCACCGGATCCTCGGATTCGGCTTTTACGCACTAGTGGCGATCGTGGTCGCGATGGACCGGATGATCCGGGATGGGCAGTTCGACGAGATTGAGAGCGGGGAGCCGGGGACTCGCTCCGTGACCAGCCCATGGATGGAATCCTGACGGGAGTGCGCCATTGGGTCGTCTGCCGGACACGATAGCGTTCTTCACGGACTCCAGTGCGTGGGGTGGCGCTGAGGTCTACCTGACGCAGCTTCTGGCCGCCGTCCGCGCGGCGGGGCTTGAGCCCCGGGTCTTCTGCGCCGACAGGCGGGAAGTAGATGCGTGGGTCGAGGAGCTCGAGCGCTGTGGCTACTCGGTAGAGCGGCATCGCCCCACCAAGGAGTTCAATCCTCTCGGGTACTTCATCGCCCGCAAGTTCCTCAGAGGCTTCGAGCTGATCCACATCAACAAGACCCATCCCCGGAACTCCCTGCCCGCGGTCGTGGCCGCGCGGATGAGCGGCGCGAAGGTAGTGGTGGCAACGGAGCACATCGCCCTCTCGCCCGACTCGCACTTCCCGATGGGGCGGCGGATCATCACGTTCCTCGTCCGGCGCACCAACAGGCTGCTGGACAGGACGATCGCTGTCTCGGAACTGAGTCGCGACATGCTCATTGAGAACTACCGCATTCCGCCCGAGAAGATCGTCGCCATACGGAACGGCATGGACGTCGGGAGATTCGATGAAGAGGTGGACGAGGTCGCCGTCCGCGGCGAGCTCGGGCTTGCGCCGGACGACAGGGTGGCGATCCTCATAGGACGCCTCGCGGCGGGCAAGGGCCACAGCTATGCAATGAGAGCGGCGAAGCTGGCGTCCGCGCGCGTGCCCGACCTCAGGATGATCCTGGTCGGAAACGGGAGGCTCGACAGCGAACTTCGGGCGGAGGCCAGGGAACTCGGGGTTTCAGACCGCGTGCTCTTCGTCGGATTCCGCCGTGACATACCGCGGCTGCTAGCTGTCTCTGACGTACTGGTGCTTCCATCGGAGGCCGAAAGCCTGCCGCTCGTAATCCTCGAGGCGATGTCGTCGCGGCTTCCGGTCATAGCGACGGATGTCGGGGGGATCAGTGAGGCCGTAGACGACGGGCGCACGGGACTTCTGGTGCGCCCCCGAGACGCCGAGGGCCTTGCCGACGCGCTCGTGGCGGTCCTGAACGACCCCGAGCGTGCCCGCTCGATGGGACTGGCAGGGAGGAAGAAGGTGGAGGCCGAGTTCAGTCTCGATGCCTGCGCCGCCGCCGTCTTCGACGTCTACGGTGAGCTGTTGTCGAAGAGCGCCCGGAGATAGAGATGGAGCGCAGGCTGAAGATACTCTGCATCAACCAGTTCTTCTACCCCGACAGCCTCGGTGGCGTGGAGCGTGTGGTCTACGAGACCATGCGCAGGTTCGCCGCGCGTGGCCACGAGGTACACCTGGTCGGGCAGAGATCGAAGCCCGATACACCGGAAACGGAGGAACTCTTCGGCTTCACCGTGCACCGGTACGGCAGCGCCGAAAGCCGACGGCGATTCGGAGGACGAACCAGAGACGCGCTGCATCGTTCCGGCCCCGTGATGGGGCGTCTGCTCGACGAGCACGAGTTCGACGTGGTGATGCCGCACCACTACTTTCCGTACTACTCCTACGCCAGGCTGACGAGGCCCAAGGCGGCCCCGGAGCTCCTGACGTTCCACGCTTCCTTCTGGCAGGAGCTGAAGCTCGAGGGTGCGGAGCGTTCGATAGGGAAGCCCCTGGAATCGCTCTTCTTAGGGCGGCTCGCCAGGCGCACGGAAGTGTCGTGCCTGAGGCGCGCCGACCGCGTCGTTGTCCTCAGTGATTTCTCCAGGGAGCTTCTGGCCAGCTGCTATCCGTTCGCAAGGAACAAGGTCGTCAGGATTCCCGGCGGTGTCGATCTGGAGAGGTTCCACCCCGCGCCCGACCGCGCGGCGGTCCGGCGGTCGCTCGGTCTGCCTCAGGACCGCCCGGTTCTCTTCACGGCGAGGCGGCTCGTGCCGCGAATGGGCGTCGATAACCTGCTGCTCGCGCTGCCGGACGTCAGGTCGGCGTTCCCGGACGTACTTCTCGTGATCGCTGGACGGGGGAGGCTCGAGGGCGAGCTCAAGGAACTGGTCGCAGCCAGGGGTCTCTCGGACAATGTCAGGTTCGTGGGTTTCGTAGACGACAGTGACCTGGTCGGCTACTACCAGGCGGCGGACCTTTTCGTGCTGCCGACGCTGGCGTTCGAGGGATTCGGCATGGTGACGCTGGAGGCGCTCGCGTGCGGGACGCCCGCCGTGGGGACGCCGATCGGCGCGACCCCGGAGATCCTGGAGCGACTCGCCCCTCAGCTCCTTCTGGCGGGCACGGAATCTCACGCGATCAGGCGGGGTATCGTCGCGATGCTCGAGTGGCTTTCAGATCCGGCCGCGGCCGGCAGCTTGAGGGAACTCTGCAGGAGCTACGCGGAGACCCACTACGGATGGGACCGCGTCGTCGACGCGCTGGAGGCGCAGATACACGGGCTTCTGGAGGGTGGTGGACACGGATGAACGGCACGCGAGATCCCATGTGGCGGGTGCGCAGACTGCTCGCGATGAGCCCCGCGGAGGTGGGGCTTCGTGTCGCGAGGGGCATCGCCCACAGGGCGCAGCGATCCCGGACGCCCGTGCATCAGAGTGAGCTGGTCTCGCCGGAGTCCGTGCTGTCGCAACGCGTTGCCGCGGAGGAGGTCGTCGCGTGGTTGGAGCGTGAACTGGCCGAGGATCGTGGCAGGCTGCTGCCCGGAGCGCGGGACGGCTCGGGGATCGACGCGGCGCTCCGCGCGCCGGGCGTTCGGCACGAAGAGCTGATGGATGCCGCCGAGGCGGTGCTCGAGGGGAAGGTCCGAGCCTTCGGGTGGACCGACATCGACATCGGTCGTAGCCCGGACTGGTTGAGAGACCCCGACACGGGCGGTGCGTGGCCGCTGACATTCTGGACCGACGTGGACTTCCGCGGGACGGACGGACTGGGAGACCCGCGGTACGTCTGGGAGGTCAACCGCCACCACCACCTCGTGACGTTGGGGAGAGCCTACGTTCTGTCCGGTGAGCCTCGCTTCGCCGAGCGCATCTGGCGGGACATCGTCTCGTGGGTCGAAGCCAACCCGCCACTATTCGGCATCAACTGGTCCAGTCCGCTCGAGATTGCGATTCGCCTGATGTCGTGGGCTATGGCGCTCGACCTCGTGGGTTCGAATGGGGCGAAGGGGTTTGACGCCGCCACGGTCGCCACGAGCGTGGCGTTGCAGACAGAGCATCTGTCTGATAACCTGTCTGTTTACGCCTCTTCGCGGAACAACCACCTGATAGGAGAGGCGGCGGGGCTCCTGGTCGCGGGGGCCAAGTTCAAGTTCCTTCGACGCGCCGGGAGGTTCTCGAGGCGCGGCAAGGATGTACTGGAGCGGGAGCTCAACGCACAGGTCAGTGCGGATGGCGTGACCCGGGAGCAGGCTCTTCAGTACCAGGTGCTCGTCATCGAATTCGCCCTGCTCGGGATGGCCGCGGCTGCCGCTTTGGGTACGTCCCTTGCTCCGGACAGTGTCGAGATCGTGGGCAAGATGTCGCGGTTCCTGGGTAGTGTCTCAGGAATGGGCGGCGTCCCACCCTCGGTCGGCGACGAAGATGGAGGGAGAGCCTACGAGCTCTCCGATCGCCCGGGACGGCAGGCGGCGATGGCCGCCGCGGTCGGCGCGCTGGCGGCGGGCACGACACCGCCGGCCTCCTGTGTTGCGGCCGACTTCGAGCCGGCGCTGTGGCTCTTCGGCACCGAGTCGACCGCCGACCTCGCGCGAAAGCGCGGCGAGGAGCACTGCTCCGGCTGCGACCGGGCATATTCGTGCTACTTCGCGGACGGTGGCTACTTCGTACCCGCCGGGGACGCGCAGCATGGCGTCATCGACTGCGGACCGCTCGGCTACCTGTCGATAGCGGCGCACGGTCACGCCGACTGCCTGTCGCTCGCGGTGTCACACCTCGGGCGCTGGGTGCTGGTCGACCCAGGCACGTACTGTTACCACCGCGACGCACTGTGGCGAGACCACTTCAGGAGCACGCCCGCTCACAACACGGTGAGCGTCGACGGTCTGAGCCAGTCGACCATGCTCGGGCCGTTCATGTGGGGCCGGAAGGCCCGCGCCAGACAGCTCGTCTGGGCGTCGACACCGAGGTTCGACTACTTCGAGGGCGCTCACGACGGCTTCGCGTCGCGGGACGGCGTACTGCACAGGCGATCCGTCTTCTTCGGGAAGCGCGGCTACTGGCTGGTCATCGACCACCTGGAGGGCCGCGGGCGGCATCAGGTCGACGCCACGTTCCAGCTGGCCGAGGGGTACTACCGACGGCAGGCGGGCGGGCTGGTGTTCGTCGCGGACGACGGACAGGCCGTGGAGTTCAGGACCTGGCTTCCGGACGGGGTCGCCGCCGATGTGGTCGAGGGGGCGGAAACGCCTCCGTGCGGCTGGGTCTCCTCCGGGTTCGGCCGAAAGGTGGCCGCGCCGGCGGTAGTGGAGACGGGGGTGGTTGAACTGCCCGCGACGCTCATAACGACCATCGTCCCGTTCGACGGAGAGAGCGTCCTCAACGTCAGCTGTGCGACGGGTGGGTGGAACGGTGGAGCGGTTTTCGACATAGAGTTTCCGGAGGGGCGGGATAGGGTTCTCCTGGGAGCGCCCCGCTCGCAGTCTTCGAACGAGCGATTCTCGGGTACCGTCGGTTTCGTGTCCGACCGCGAGGGCGGCAGGGAGACGACGGGCCTCGGGGTTACTGAATGGACGGAGGAGGGGTCGAGCGTCGCGCACGAGCCTGTCGCCGATCTCCTGTCTGACCCGTAGGTGAGAGGAGCACTACCGGCATCATGAGAATAAGCGTGTTGGGCCTCGGATACGTCGGATGTGTGTCGGCCGCCTGCCTCAGCGATCTGGGGCACGAGGTGGTGGGTCTGGACGTCGACCCCAGGAAGGTAGAGCCCATAAGGAACGGCACGAGTCCTATCGTCGAGCCCGGGCTTCGGGAACTGGTGAAGAAGGGGGTGGAGGAGGGGCGGTTGACGGCGACCGACGACTACGAGGCCGCCGTGATGGGCTCGGACATCTCGCTGGTGTGTGTGGGCACGCCCTCCCTGGAGTCGGGGCGCCCCAACCTCGACTACACGAAGCGCGTCTGTCAGCAGATCGCCGACGTCATCAAGGGCAAGGACGGCTTCCACGTCGTGGTCTTCCGCAGCACGATCCCTCCGGGTACGGTCGAGACCGAGCTCATACCGATACTGGAGAGCGAGTCCGGGAAGAAGGAGGGCGAGGGATTCGGCGTCTGCTTCAACCCCGAGTTCCTGCGCGAGGCTTCCGCGGTCCGTGACTTCTATCATCCTCCGAAGATCGTCATAGGCGAGAGGACGCCGGGCAGCCGCGCCGGCGACGTACTGGCAGAGCTGTACTCCGCCATCGACGCTCCGACCGTGCGTACGGAGATCAGGGTCTCGGAGATGGTCAAATACGCGGACAACTGCTTCCACGCCCTCAAGGTCTGCTTCGCGAACGAGATCGGGAATCTGAGCAAGGCGCTGCGAATCTCAGACAGCCACAAGGTGATGGAGATATTCTGTCTCGACACGCAGCTCAACCTGTCGCCTTACTACATGAAGCCGGGATTCGCCTTCGGAGGCTCCTGCCTGCCCAAGGACCTGCGCGCCATCGTGCGCATGAGCAAAGAGACGGGCGTTGAATGCCCCGTGCTCTCCGCGGCCGACCCGTCGAACCGTCTTCAGATCCAGCGGGCCATCGACTACATCAGGGGCACGGGCAAGCGCAAGATCGGCGTGCTCGGTATGAGCTTCAAGGCGGAGACCGACGACCTGAGGGAGAGCCCGATCGTGCAGGTCGTGAGCACGCTGATCGGAAAGGGCTACGAGCTCTGCATCTACGACAGGAACATCAGCTGGGAGGAGCTGTTCGGCTCGAACCTGGGATTCATGGAGCACGAGCTGCCCTACGCGCAGAGCCTGAAGGCCGAATCGATCGACGACCTCATCGCGAGGTCGGAGGTCATCGTGGTCGCCAACGGAGCGGCGGAGTTCAAGGACGTCCCCAAGAGAATGCGGGAAGACCAGGTGATGGTCGACCTCGTACGCATAGTGGATGATCCGTCTGTGGTCCGTGGGCAGTACATCGGGATCGCGTGGTAGGCCCGGCGTCTCCGATCACGCCGAATTTACATGTGGATGGAGCCGAACGTGAGAAAGACGAATCGTATCCTCATCGTAGTAGAGAACCTGCCCGTCCCGTTCGACAGACGCGTCTGGATGGAGGCGACGACTCTCAAAGCGGCCGGGTATGAGATCAGCGTCATATGCCCTCAGGGCAAGCGCTACGCGGAGCCCTACGAAGAGATCGACGGGATATGCATCTACCGCTATCCGACGCCGCCTCCGACCACGTCGAAGCTCTCGTACGCGTGGGAGTTCCCCTACTGCTGGTTCCATACGCTCAGACTGTCGATGAAGGTCTGGAGAAGCGGGGGATTCGACGCGATACACGCCTGCAATCCGCCCGACACGTTCTTCCTCATCGGGCTTCTGTTCAAGCTGTTCCACCGCACGAAATTCGTGTACGACCAGCACGACCTGTGCCCCGAGCTCTACCTGTCGCGCTTCGGGGGGAATCGCTCCGTCTACTTCGGGCTTCTGAGGATGCTGGAACGGGCGACCTACCGGAGCTCAGACATGGTCATCTCCACCAACGCGTCCTACAAGGAACATGCCGTGTCCGTCGGCGGGTTCCGCGAGGACGCCATCTACGTCGTCCGGAGCGGACCGAAGGCGTCGCTGCTGACGCCCGTCGAGCCGCGGGCGGACTTGAAGGATGGGAAGAAATTCCTCGTCTGCTATCTGGGCGTCATGGCGCCTCAGGACGGAGTGGACTATCTGCTCCGCTCCATCCGTCACGTGGTTGACGTCGTGAAGAGGAAGGACATCCACTTCACGCTCATAGGTTCGGGCGATTCGTTCGGGGACATCAAGCAGTTCAGGGACGACCTGGGTCTCACCGACTGTGTCGAGATGACCGGGAGGATAACCGACGCCGACGTCGCCGGCTATCTGTCGACTGCGGACCTCTGCGTCTGCCCCGACCCCCTGAACCCACTGAACGACGTGTCCACCATGAACAAGGTGCTCGAGTACATGACATTCGGGAAGGCGATGGTCTCGTTCGACTTGAAGGAGAGCCGCTTCTCCGCGGCAGACGGTGCCCTCTACGCCACGGCGAACGACGAGATAGAGTTTGGCGAGAAGATGATCCAGCTACTCGACGACGACGAGCTCAGAGAAGAGATGGGGAGACGGAACAGGGAGCGCATTCAGAAGGAGCTCTCGTGGGAGCACACGAGCAAGGAACTCCTCAAGGCATACGGGTCGCTTCTGGGTGATCCCTCACAGACGGAGGGACGTTGATGGCGGGGCCCGTCGGCTGCGTCGTCGCGGTGACCTACAGGTGCGACGCGCGATGCACCGTGTGTGACATCTGGAAGAGCGATTCGAAGGCAGGAGACGAGCTCGAATCGTCCAACTACGCCTGGCTTCCGCGGTCGCTTCGATCGGTCAACGTCAGCGGAGGCGAGCCCTTCCTGCGAGACGATCTGGCGGAGGTCGTCTCCGTCATCGAGAAGGCCTGCCCTCGTGCGCGCGTGGTCATCTCCACCAACGGCCTCAATCCCGCCCGCATTGAGAAGATGATGTCGGAGATGAGAAGCGTGGCCGTGAGGGTCTCGATAGACGCGGTAGGAGAGAAGCACGACGAGATACGGGGGACCCCCGGCGGCTACGAGAAGGCCATCGACACGGTGACGCGTCTCAAGGCTCTCGGTGTTCCCGACCTCGGGTTGGCGGCGACGTCGTCCGAGAGAAACCCGGGCGAACTCCTTCGCGTCAGGAAGCTCGCCGACGATCTGGGAGTCAGCTTCATCTCGAGCGCGGCTCACAGCTCGCCGATCTTCTTCGGCGAACACGACGAGGACCGCCCCAGTTCCGATGAAGCGGCGGGCGAGATCGCGGAGATCATGCGTCAGGAACTCGGCTCCAGGAATCCGCGCGACTGGGCGAAGGCCTACTACATGAGGGGACTCGTCGACTACGTGCAGGGGAAGCCGCGCAGGTTCCCATGCGGGGCCGGAGTCGACCACTTCTTCCTGGACCCGTTCGGAGACGTCTACCCGTGCAACATATCGGGTGTGAAGATGGGCAACATCAGGGAGGGAAGCTTCGAGCAGATAAGGCGTACGTCGGCGGCGGAGGTCATGCCCGCGGTGGCCGGTTGTGAGGTGCAGTGCTGGATGGTATGCACCGTGTCTCCTCCGATGCGCCGCCGTCCTCTTCGCCCCTGCGCTTGGATAGTCGGGGCGAAGCTCATGGGGCTTGACACTTCGGTGGGCCGATGACAGGCTCCAAGGTTCTTGAGAAGGGCTTGGGCGAACCATGAAGGTTCTCGCCGCGAATAAGTACTACTTCGTCAAGGGGGGGACCGAGCGGTACTTCTTCGTGCTCAAGCGCATCCTCGAGGGGCGGGGCCACGCGGTCGTCCCGTTCGCGATGCAGCATCGCCAGAACGAGCCGAGCGACTTCGCGGAACACTTCGTTTCGTTCGAGGCGTTCGATGAGAGTGCCGGGCTCGCGGCCCGTGCGAGAGCCGCGGCGAGGATACTGTACTCGCGGGAGGCGAGGAGGAAAATAGAGGCGCTGGTCGACGCGACCGGCCCCGATGTGGCGCATCTGCACAACATCGCGCACCAGCTGTCGCCCTCGATCCTCTACGGGCTGAAGTCGCGCGGAGTGCCGGTCGTGCAGACGCTCCACGACTTCAAGCTGGTCTGTCCCAACTACCAGATGTTGGTTCGGGGCGCCATCTGCGAGCGCTGTGCCAAGTGGCGGTACTACAACGCGGTTCTCAATCGGTGCATGCGCGATTCGGCGACCTCAAGCGCGCTCGTGGCGTTCGAGGCGTACATTCACAAGCTGTTGCGCAGCTACGCCCGCAACGTCGGCGTTTTCGTGGCGCCCAGCCGACAGCTCAAGGAACGGATGATAGCTCACGGCGTGGACGGTGACCGGATCGTCCACCTGCCGAACACCGTAGCTCTGGAGGAGTACGAGCCCAGATACGAGTCGGATGGCTACGGCGTCTATGTCGGCAGGCTGTCTGCGGGGAAGGGACTCGAGACGCTTCTCGCGGCGCTCGCTGGTGCGAGGACCATCAGGCTCAAGATCGTGGGAACCGGGCCGCTGGCAGATAGCTTGCAGAGGACCGCGGCTGCGGAGGGGCTCTCGAACGTCGAGTTCCTCGGATACAAGAGGGGGGCCGAGTTAAGGTCGGTCGTGGGCGGAGCGCTGTTCGTCGTGGTTCCGTCCGAGTGCCTCGAGAATTCGCCTTTGACGGTCTTCGAGGCCTTCGCACAGGGCAAGGCGGTCGTTGGGTCGAGGATCGGTGGCATCCCGGAGCTTGTCTCGGAGGGGGAGTCGGGGCTGATCTTCGAGCCCGGAGACGCGGAGGAGTTCGCAGAGCGCATGCTCACCCTGTGGGACGACCCGGACCTGGCGATCCGAATGGGCAGGGCCGCTCGCGACAGGATAGAGACTCACTTTGGACCGAACGTCCATTACGAGAAGATGATGGCGATCTACGAAAGGGCCCGAGCTTGAAGATCGCGATGCTGGGACAGAAGGGGATTCCGGCGACCTACGGCGGCATCGAGCGACACGTCGAAGAACTCGGCATGCGCCTGGTTGAGAGAGGCCACGAGGTGACCGTGTACTGTCGCCCCTACTACACGAAGATGCAGGGCGACTACCGCGGCATGCGGATCGTCAACATCCCCAGCGTGCGTACCAAGCACCTCGACACGGCGACACACTGTGCCCTGGCGCTACCACACATCTTGGCCAAGGACTACGACATCGTGCACTTCCACGCACTCGGACCGTCGCTGTTCGCCAACCTGCCGCGGCTTCGGGGCGCGCGGACGCTGGTGACCGTTCACGGGCTCGATTGGCAAAGGGAGAAGTGGGGTTCGTTCGCCAAGTGGGTGCTCAAGCGCTGCGAGTACACGTCGGCCAACTATCCCGACAGGACCATCGTCGTGTCCAAGGCGCTGCGTGAGCACTTCCGACAGGTACACAACAACTACGTCACGTACATCCCGAACGGGACGGTCCTCCCTAACGTACGGAAGGCCGAGAAGATAACCGAGATGGGGCTTGATCCGGGCAACTACATCCTCTTCGTCGGGCGGCTGGTTCCCGAGAAGGGGGCGCACTACCTTCTGGACGCCTTCTCGCAGATGGACACCGACATGGAGCTCGTGGTGGCCGGTGGAACCAGTTTTTCCACCGACTATGTCGAGAGTCTGCACGCGAAGGGTGGCGATCGCGTTCGCTTCCTCGGTTACGTCTACGGGGACGTGCTCGACGAGCTCTACTCGAACGCGCGCGTGTTCGTGCTTCCCTCCGACATCGAGGGTCTTCCTATAGCTCTACTGGAGGCGATGAGTTTCGGTAACTGCTGCCTGACCAGCGACATCCCCGAGAACATCGAGGTCATCGGGGATTGCGGTGCCACGTTCAAGCAGGGCGACGCCGACGACCTGAGAAACAAACTGACGGCGCTTCTGGACAGCCCGGACATGTGCCACGCGGTAGGCGACAGGGCCAGACGTCACGTGCTCGAAACCTACGATTGGGACGGAGTCACGCTTCACACGGAGGCTATCTACTACACGATGCTCAGAGGTTTCTAGAGCGCACCGCCGCGCACGTCGAGGGGCAGGAGATGTTGGACATCGCTACCGCGCTCGAACAGGAACGACAGCACGTCGAGGGTGAGCTTGAGCGGCACCTTCCGGCCGAAGGCGAATACCCCGAGCGGATTCACGAGGCCATAAGATACTCCGTCCTGGACGGAGGCAAGCGTCTGAGGCCCATCATCGTGCTCGCCGCGACGCGGGCGCTGGGTCACGATCGAGCAAAGGTCGTGAAGGCCGCCTGTTCCGTCGAGTACGTGCACTGTTGCTCGCTCGTGCTCGATGACCTGCCGTCGATGGACGATGCGACGACGCGCCGCGGCCGCCCGACGACCCACAGGGCCTTCGGTGTGGCCACGGGCATCCTCGCCGCCGACGCGCTTCTGATGCACGCGTTCAAGCTCGTGGCGGATAACGGAGTCGACGTGGGCGCGAGCGGTCCGATGGTGGCCGGGGCCGTTCGGGACCTCGCGACGGCCGTCGGGTCGTACGGCATGGTCGGTGGGCAGCACGTCGATCTCGAGGTCGCCGGGCGCCCCGCCGTCGACATGGAGACGCTGGAGTACATCCAGACACGCAAGACCGGGGCTCTGTTCGTCGTCGCAGCCACGCTCGGAGGCACGTTGCTCGGGGCCGCACCTGAAGGCCTGGATGCGCTGAGGCAGTACGCAGGCAAGCTGGGGCTGGCGTATCAGATAGTCGATGACATTCTCGACGCCGTTGGCGATGCCGAGGCCGTCGGGAAGGACGTTCGCAAGGACGTTGGCAAGGCGTCTTTCGTTACGGTTCAAGGTGTTGACGCCGCGAGGCGCTCGGCGGCCCGCTTGATCTCGCAGGCCCGCGATGCTCTGACCGACCTCGACGGGGACGCCGCGGTGCTCGACGACATCGCCGCCTACTGCCTCGACAGGTCGTACTGACGGGACGGGGGAAGAGTCTGATGACCTACGCCGTGATACTTGCCGGGGGTTGGGGCGAGAGACTCTGGCCGATGAGCACACGGGCCAGACCCAAGCAACTCCTCAATCTCACGGGAGATTCCACCCTGGTCGGGAACACGCTCAAGCGCATCGCGCCCGTCGTGTCGCTTCCGAACGCGATCGTGATGACGAGCAGCGCGCTGAAAGACCAGATGGTTGACGAGCTCGCACCGATCCCGGCGCACAGGATCATCGGAGAACCGGTGGGCAAGAACACCGCACCGGCCATCGCGCTCGCCGCGAAGCTACTTTCGACCACCGATCCGGACGCCGTCATGGTCGTGCTTCCCGCCGACCACGTGATCGGTGATGATGACGCGTTCCGCGCCGCGATAGGCCTGGCGGCCGCCGCGGCGGAGACGAAGCGAGCGCTGGTTACGCTGGGCATACGTCCGACGAGGCCCGAGACGGAGTACGGCTACATCCGGGCCGGAGCCGCGTGCGAGCTTCCCGGAGTCCTCGAGGTTGCGTCGTTCGAGGAGAAGCCGGATCGCGAGCGGGCGGAGGAGTACATAGAGGACGGCGGGTACTACTGGAACAGCGGGATGTTCGTGTGGCGCGCCGACGTCTTCCTCGCTGAGGTGGAGAGACATCTCCCGAACGTCGCCGAGGCGCTGTCGGCCATCACGCGTGGCCCGGGCGACGCCGGCTTCGACGACGAGCTGGTCCGATTCTACAGGTCTGTGGAGGGGATCTCCGTCGACTACGGCATCATGGAGAAGGCGGACGGAGTCCTCGTGGTCCCGTCCGACTTCGGTTGGGACGACGTGGGCGCGTGGCCTGCCGTTGCGAGGATATGGCCGGGCGACGGCGCCGGTAACACGGTGCGGGGAGACGCGCTGGTCATCGATTCGAGCGACTGCATCGCGTACTCCGAGAGCGGGATCGTGGCGGTTCTCGGGATGAGCGGAGTCGTGGTCGTCAGAACGCCCGACGCCACTCTGGTCTGCCCGAAGGACAGGGCACGCGACGTTCGGCTAATAGTGGACGGCCTCCGTTCAAGGGGCGAGACGTAGCCCTGCCGGCTCGCGAGCGCTTCTCGGTCCTGGCCGGAGGGAGCTCCCAGGCGGCAACGGCACGCGGCGCCTTGACTCGGGGCCGTCGGTCTGGTACCGATTGTTGTTCCGACGCGCCGGCGGCCCCGGCACACATCACGTCGGCGACTGCTGCTTCAGTTACGAACGTGTACGAACGGCCATCAAAAGGAAGAGCATGCCGCAGCTGAGAAAAGACCCGGTACTCGGACGTTGGGTCATCATCGCTACCGAGCGCGGAAAGCGACCGACCGATTTCGCGACCGAACCCGAGGATAGAAAGAGCGGTTTCTGTCCGTTCGACGAGGGCAACGAGGACAAGACGCCTCCCGAGGTGATGGCGTACCGAGACCCCGGTACCGCTCCGGACACGCCCGGGTGGAAGGTCAGGGTAGTGCCGAACAAGTTCCCGGCGCTGTCCATTGAGGGCGACCTGGACAGGGCGGGAGAGGGGATGTACGACAAGATGAACGGCGTCGGTGCTCACGAGGTCATCATCGAAACACCGGAACACGACCGGCGGTTCGCCGACCTTCCGTCCGAGCACGTGGCTCTCGTCATCAAGGCCATCCAACAGCGGATGCTCGACCTTCAGGGGGACAGCAGATTCAGGTACATCCAGGCCTTCCGCAACAGCGGGAGCGCTGCGGGGGCGTCACTTCAGCACCCGCACTCCCAGTTGATAGCGCTGCCGATCCTGCCCAAGCGCCTGACCGAAGAGCTGGCCGGCAGCAAGAAATACTACGCCTACAAGGAGAGGTGCGTCTTCTGCGACATCGTCGCGCAGGAAGCGTGGACGAAGACGCGCATCGTCTGTGAGAACGAGAGCTTCCTAACGCTGGCTCCGTTCGCCGCGCGGTTTCCGTTCGAAACGTGGATCCTTCCGAGGGAGCACCATTCGTCCTTCGAGGTGATGGACGACGGGATGCGGCGGCAGCTCGCCGACGTGCTCAAGGAGACACTGATGCGCATCAACAGCGCGCTCTCCTTCCCGCCGTACAATTACATTGTGCATTCCGCTCCGAGCGGTGAGACCGATCTGAAGTACTACCACTGGCACATCGAGATAATGCCGAAGCTCACGAAGATGGCGGGTTTCGAATGGGGGTCGGGCTTTTACATCAATCCCGTGCCGCCCGAGGAGGCCGCCGGGTACCTGCGTGAGGTTGAGGTTCTTGAGGAGGAGATCACGGCTTGAGGATTCTGATGGCATCCGCTGAGGTCGCGCCCTTCGCGAGGGTCGGCGGCCTCTCCGACGTTGTGGGAGCGCTCTCGAAGGCGACGGCCGAATCGGGGCACGAAGTATCCGTGTTCCTGCCCAAGTACAAGTGTATCGATGCCGAGTCGTACGGTTTCGCCAGACTCGGCGACGCGGGCAGGTTGGCCGTGCCGATGGGGGAGAACGACGAACTCGTGGAGATATGGCGGGGCCGGATGCCCGGCTGCGACGACGTGACCGTATATCTCATCGGGCACGACGGGTACTTCCACCGCGAGGGGATATACGTTGACCCCGAGACGAAACATGGCTACCCGGACGAGGTCGCGCGCTACGCTCTGTTCAGCCGCGCGGTCCTGGAGGCGGCCGTCGCTCTGGGGATTTCGCCCGACGTGTTGCACCTGAACGATCACCACACGGCCATGGCGGCCGTCTACCTGCGTGAGTTCTACAGCGAGACGCCCGGACTCGGTGGAGCGGGCGTTGTCTTCAGCATCCACAATCTTGGCTACCTCGGCCAATTCGATCCATCGCTTCTGCCGTCGCTCGGGTTCTCCAGTGACCTGTGCGTTCCCGGCAGCCCATTCGAGTACAACGGCACCGTCAGCACGCTCAAGCTCGGGATCGAGTTCGCCAACTACGTCAACACCGTCAGCGAGAGATACGCCGAGGAGATCTCCAGCTCACCGGAGTTCGGGCTTGGCCTGGAAGGGGTGCTGGCCGAGAAGCGCGACGCCGGGAGGCTCCTGGGAATATTGAACGGTGTCGATTACTCGGACTGGGACCCCGCGGTGGACACGCTGATCCCCGCGCGCTACTCACCCGGCGACATGGGCGGCAAACGCGTCTGCAAGCGAGAGCTGCTGGAGCGTTCCGGTCTGGCCGGCGCCACGGACGCTCCCGTAATTGGGATGGTGTCCAGGCTCGCCGACCAGAAGGGCTTCGACCTTCTGAGGGCGGAGGCCGACGCCATCCTCGCGACCGGCGCCGTTCTCGTGATCCTCGGCACCGGGCAGGAGGAGTATCACGAGTTCCTCGCCGGCCTCGCCGAGAAGCACCCGGAACAGGTCGCGGCGCACCTGACGTTCAACAACGAACTGGCTCACATGATCGAGGCGGGGTCGGACATGTTCCTGATGCCCTCCCGATACGAGCCCTGCGGGTTGAACCAGATGTACAGTCTGCGGTACGGGACGGTCCCGATAGTCCGGGCGACAGGCGGACTTGCCGACACGGTGGAGGACTTCGACCCGTCGAAGGGGACCGGGAGCGGCTTCGTCTTCGAGGAGTACGAGGCCGCGGCGATGCTCGAGGCCGTGGAGCGGGCGGTGGCCGCCTACGGCGACGAGGACGCCTGGAGCGGTCTTGTCAGCCGCGGCATGGCCCTCGACTACAGCTGGGGAACCTCCGCGGGCAAGTACGTCGAACTCTACGGTCGGGCCAGCACCGTAGCCGTCGGATAGCCGGCGGTTCCCTCGGAGCCCGGACCTGGTTCGCTCGCGGGGACTTCCATCGGGCCGCTCAGTGCGAGGGGCTCGGCGCACAGCGGGGGCTTTGGTCTTGACACCTGTGTCCAGGGAGGCCATACTCCCTGTTCGCGTGAACTCACGCGGGAATAGCTCAGTGGTAGAGCGCCACCTTGCCAAGGTGGATGTCGCGGGTTCGAGCCCCGTTTCCCGCTCCAGAACGCGACAGGCAGGGGCGGTCAGCACTCACGCCCCTGTCGTCGTCATAGGCGGCGTAGCCAAGTGGCTAAGGCAGAGGACTGCAAATCCTTGATCAGCGGTTCGAATCCGCTCGCCGCCTCCAGTATTCGTGCCGGTGGTCAGGCTAGACGGGGCGAGACCGTATCTCGCCCGGGCGCCGGCCACCGGTTCGATTTGTCGCCGGGGTGGCGAAACTGGTAGACGCATCGGACTTAAAATCCGTTGAGGCTTTCTAGCCTCGTGCCGGTTCGAACCCGGCCCCCGGCACCATCCCATCTCAACCACGAACGGTCCCTCCGCGCAACGCCGGCGAGGGATGTTCTCCGTCGTCGCACTCCGTCTGTTGCATCCTGACCCGCGATTCATCCGCTTTGCTCCGCATCCGACCATGAGCGCCGTCCAGCGCCGTCCTGAGGCGAGTAATGTGCTTGCCGACTGGCATAGATGTTGCAGTGTGGCATGCAGTAAGAGAGCCCGAGATGTGCGTGCTACAGGTCCTGAGGCCAAGGGGGGCGACGGCGCATGGCGGTTACCATGGTGGCAGCTGAGAGAGAGATGGATGGGGGACGCCGACCGGCGCTTGCGGCATGCGCGGCAGTGCTCGCGGTGCTGCTCCTGTCGGGCGCCGTGGACGACTCCTGGGCCGCGCATTCGTACCCGCGCCTCGTGAACATATACTTCCCCTCACTCGGTGATGCGGACCTCGAGCTTCTGTCTCGCTGGGACGTGCTGGTGCTTGCGAAGCGCGCCGAGGACCGGCATCAGGCGGAGCTTGCTGAACTCCGGACGCTGAACCCCGACATCACGCTGCTCGCACACATGGCCGTAGCCTATAGCCGCGGCTACACTGACCCTCCGATCAACGCCGGTCTCACGGCGGAGATCGAGGCCAACGGGTGGTGGATGCGGGACACCGCGGGGGGGCACGTGACGTTCGATGGTGGGAGCCTCCTGTTGAACATGACTCTCGAGTGCCCGACGAACGGTCAGGGGCAGAGGCTCTGCGACTGGCTGCCGGGGTATGTCGCGGAGCAGCTCTACGACGGCGGGCGATGGGACGGGCTCTTCCTGGACTACTCCGTCGACGGGATCTCGTGGATGGACGGGTGGTTGGAGTACCCCATAGACCACGACCTCGACGGCTTCGCCGCCGACCGCGCAGTGCTCAACGAGAGCTGGCGTCTCGGAATGCGGGAGTGCGTCTCGAAGCTCCGCGATCTCGTGGGAGATGACTTCCTCCTTGTGGGGAACGGGAACAACACGCTCTACGACCTCTGCGACGGGGACACCCGCGAAGCGTTTCCCTACATGCACGGTGACTGGTACGAGAACATGATGAACGAGGAGCACGGCTACCTGGCGTTCGAGGCGCTCTACAGGGACCCGACCACGAACATCATCAACTACATATGGCAAGGTGACGTCACGCCCGACGGGCCGGTGAGAGGCGGAGAGTTCGATCGGGAGTTTCTGCTAGGGCTTACCAGTACGCTCGTTTTCGGGAGCGGCTACTTCTCGTGCGACGGACCCGCCCACTCCGAGGCATGGTGGATCGAGTACTACGACATCGATCTCGGGGAGCCGCTGGGACGCGCCGAGAACGTGGATGTGCCCGAGGGAACCGTGCCGGAGTGGGTGGAGTTCACCAAGATACGCCGCTTCGAGAACGGCATAGCCGTGGTCAACCCGGCGCGTTGGAGCAGGGACATCCCGCTCGGAGGTGCCTACTACGACATACACTCGTGGAACGGGCAGTTCTACGAGTTCAAGGGCATGAGGACATCGGCCAGGGTCGCATACCAGTCCGGCGAGGTGCTGGTCGGGACCGGCGTCGTTCTCGCGCAGAAGGTTGGCTCGGCACGGGCCGTGGCCAGCCGCGACGCCGTCGCGATTTCCTGGGATCCTGTTGACGGCGCCACCTCCTACAGCATCTACCGCGCGAAGGTGGACAGCACCGGGAGCCCCGGACACAGGCTGCTCGTCAGTGTCGTCGACGAGCTGTTTTACACCGACAGAGACATCGTGAGCGCGAGCGACTACCGCTACTTCATCGCGCCCATCGATGAACTGAGATGCGAGGGCCAGCAGTCACGTGCTATAGAAGTGTCGACAGAACCGGGGAGCGACCTGTCCGTAGCGCTCATGGTCGATGAGCACGACGGGCTGCTGGCCCTTCGCTGGAATCCCCCGGTCAACTCCGACCCGCCCCTCGTGAGCTACGAGCTGTTGCGAACGGAGGAAGGCGGCAGCAGCAGCAGACTGACAGAGGAGCCGCTGGACAATACCGTCACGGAGTACACCGATGCCGCCGTCGAGCCGGGGCGGGAGTATGTCTACGCGCTGGTGAGAAGGGCCGGTGCCGTCGAGGAGACGCTCGCCTGGGCGCGGGCGACCGCTCCGGCCGCGATCGGGCACCGCACCGCGTTCGTGGGGCTGCGCCCACAGCCTGCGTCGACCGCGACCTCCGTGTCCTTCATGCTGGCTGACGCCGCTCCTGGCGACGCGTCCGCAACGCGGCTCAGCGTGTACGATGTGGCAGGCCGTCTCGTGCGACGTCTCGTGGACGGCCCGCTCGGACCCGGGCAGCACGTCAGGGAGTGGGATCTCGCCGGAGAGGGCGGGGAGAAGGTCGCCTCGGGCTGCTATCTCTTCGTGCTGGAGCGCGGCCGGGAGCGGCTGACGACCAAGGCCCTGGTGCTCAGATAGCGTTCGCTCCGCAAGATAGTGTTCGCTCCGCACCGACAGAACCCGAACTCAGCGATCACGCGAGGCCCGCGGCACGGGTCTCGCGGTGTTTTCGGTCACGGAAAGGCCGCAGGGCGGCTCCGGGGGCTCCGGAAGCTCGCTTGACAGGAATCCCGCACGGTGCTAGCGTGACCCGGTCCAGGTCCACGCAGGCTCGTAACCAGCGCTGGAGGGAACATGAACTGGGTAGACATCATTATCGTGATCGTCCTGGCGATTGGTCTCGGCAAGGGGCTGGCGAACGGGTTCGTGCGAGGGCTCTTCGGGCTCGCCGCTCTGGTGCTCGGCATCATGATTGCCGCCGCCAACTACGAGCAGGTAACCGAGTTGCTGTTCTCACGGCTGGAGGTAGGAGCGCAGGGGCAGGCCATTCTTGGATTCCTGCTCGTGTTTGTCATCGTGCTCATCCTCGTGAGCGTCGTGGGCCGCATCCTCTCCAAGGCGCTCAAACTGGCGTCACTGGGCTGGCTGGACAGGCTCGCCGGCGGTATGCTGGGCGTGGTGATGGCCTGTGTCTTCACCGGCGTCCTTCTGCTCCTGGTCGTGATGGCCGGTCTGCAGAGCAACACTGGCGTTGCGAGATCGACCGTCGCGCCCACGGTCATCAGTGTGATGGACACGGTAGTTGCGTTCGCGCCCGACGCAGTGCGTGAAATGATAGAGGAGCACTACGTCAAGCTCCGCCTGGAGTGGGAGAGGGCCAGGCGAGAGGCTCCGAGCGAGGGCGAGGAACGTGAGGAGGAGACGCAGAGCGTCGCGTCCATCGAGACGGCGTCCCGGTTCAGGGGCGCGTATCCGGTCCTGTGCCGCGTCGGGGTCACGGCCAGTGGCGCATGAACCCGATGAGGCAAGGGAACTGAGCGACGGCTTGCCGGCCGGCGGTAGCGCGGAGTCGAGCGAGGCCACGCTGTCCGATGCGGACGGCGCGGCGGAGGCGCCCGGCCCGTCGGTCCTCGACCAGCTCGGGATCGATTTGACGGAGGCCGCGTCGGAGCTGAAGATCGCGCTCGACGGCGAACTCTGGGAAACCGAGCTCCGGAGTATCAAGGAGATACTGGGGAGGCGCGAGCGCCATTCCGGCGTCCTGGTCGGACCGGACGGAGTGGGCAAGAGGGCGCTCGTCCTCACACTGGCCCGCCAGATATTGCAGGGCGATGTCCCGCGCCGGCTGGCCGGCAGGCGCATCATCGAACTTCCCTTCCACAGAGTCCTGGCCAGCGTCCGCGAGGCCGGCGACTTCGAGAAGATAGTCTTCACGGCTCTCAGAGAGGCCGCGGCTCGCGAGGACGTCATCCTGTTCCTGAACGGGATCGCGAGCTTCATGGGAGTGAGCGCAGTCGGGGCGCAGCCCGGTCTGTTCAACGCCTCCTACCTGCTCGAGATGGGATGCCATCAGCCTGGTCTCTATCTCATAGGGAGCACGACGCCGGGGTCCTATCGCGAAGTGCTTCGATTCCAGCCGTGGTGCGAGAGCCTGCTGCACCGCGTGGACGTGGACGAGCCGGGCAGAGAGACGGCCGTGGGAATCCTGAGAGGTGCCGTGCGGGGGCTCGAGGAGTATCACGGCGTTCAGATAGACGCGGAGGCGGTCGACGCGGCGGTGGACCTCTCCGACGAATACGTGCGCGAGCGCGTCCTTCCCGGGAAGGCGCTCGAACTCCTGGACCGCGCCGCCTCCAAGTCGACCACGTCGGCCGCGGGCTCCGACCGGGTTCCCACCGTTGGTGTCGAGCAGGTGACGGACGCTCTCGCCGACTGGACCGGGATACCGTCCGGCAAGCTGTCCGGTGCCATGCACGCGGAACTCGTCGGTCTGGAGGAGGGACTTCGCAGACGGATCAGGGGGCAGGACGCCTGTATCAAGAAGCTCGCGGATGTTATCCGCGTCACCAAGCTCAATCTGAACGCGGTCCCGTCGCGGCCGGACGGCGTGTTTCTGTTCGTTGGTCCGAGCGGGGTCGGCAAGACCGAGCTGGCCCTGGCTCTCGCCGAGGAGCTGTACGGCAGCGAGTCACGGTTCCTTGCGTTCAACATGACGCGGTACGCCGGAGAGGACGGGCTGCCGCGAATGGTCGGAGCGAAGCTGGGTGACACGGAACTTGAGGGTGAGCTGACGGCGGCGGTTGCCAGGCACCCGCACTCCGTGATCGTCTTTGAGCACATCGAGCGGTCGCACCTCGACGTCGCGGTCATGCTGACGCAGATGTTCCGCGACGGGCACGTCGTGGACGGCAACGGGACGAGGCTGTCCCTGTCGAACTCCACGATCATCATGACCTCCAACTCCGAGAACCTTGTCCCTAAGCGGGACGACGACGGCACGGTGGGGTTCGGCGCCGCCAATCCCAATAGGAGCGACCGGTATCTCCAGCAGGCGAAGGACGCCATCGAGGAGTTCTTTCCGGCGGAGTTCATGGACGGCGTCGACGAGGTGCTGCTCTTCGACCCGCTGACCGAAGAGGCGCTGCGGGAGATCGTCCAGATCCATCTGGGGAACATCCGGGAGCGTCTCGCGCTCCGCTCGATATCACTGGAGGTGAGCGACGAAGCGGTGGCGAAGATAGTGACCAAGGGGGCGAGTCGGGAGTACGGGGCGCGCAATCTCGGCCGAACCGTGGAGGGTCTCCTCCTGAAGCCCCTCGCGCGATTCCTGGTGGCGAATCCCGACGCCCGCAAGGTCGGAGCGCGCGTGGTGGAGGGAGACGTGGAGGTCGTGGCGTTGAACGGCGGACGGTCGTGACTGGACCGCCTGGAGGCGGACGCGCGTGAAGATGCTGATAGGAGGCAGGCCCGTCGGTGATGGCCCGGACGTCGAGGTCCGGAATCCTTTCGACGGCTCTGTCGTCGGCACGGTCCCCGAGGCTACAGAAGAGGAAGTGGAACTGGCGCTCTCCGTGGCAACGGAGGGCGCGTCTGTTGTAGGAAGGCTCCCGCGCGTGGAGAGGGCCGCCGTGCTTGCGAGGGCGGCGGAGCTGATCGAGTCGAGTGGGGAGCAACTCACGCGGACGATCGCGTCGGAGTCCGGCAAGACCGTCCGTGAGGCCGAGGGCGAGGTCGGGCGCGCGGTTCAGACGTTCCGCGTGGCATCGGAGGAGGCTCGCCGCCTGGCCGGCGAAGTCGTGCCGTTCGACGGGGCTCCTACCGGGCGTGACCGCTTTGGGTTCTACCTGCGTGTCCCGCTCGGCGTGATCGTCGCGATAACTCCATTCAATTTCCCTCTGAACCTGGCGGCGCACAAGGTCGCGCCCGCGATAGCGGCCGGGAACTCCGTGATCCTCAAACCGGCGAGCGCCTGCCCTCTGACTGGTATCGCGCTCGGAGAGATCCTCTACGAAGCAGGCCTGCCGCCGGCCGGGCTCTCGGTCGTCACGGGGTCTGGCGGCGGCGTGGGCAGCCGGCTGGTCGGCGATCCCAGGCCGAGGATGGTGACGTTCACCGGGAGTCCGTCGGTCGGCAGGGCCATCGTCGCGTCGGCCGGTCTCAAGAAGACCGCCATGGAGCTGGGGTCGAACTCGGCCGTGATCGTTACTGAGAGGTGTGACGTCGAGGCGGCGGCCCAACGCTCCGCGAGAGCCGCCTTCGCGCTGGCCGGACAGGTCTGTATCTCGGTCCAGCGCGTCATCGTTGAGCGCGGAGTGATGGAGCGATTCCTCGAGGCCGCGTGTGCAGTCGCCCGTTCGCTGGTCGTCGGAGACCAGCTCTCCGCCGGGACCGACGTCGGCCCCATGATCGAAGAGGGGGAGGCCGCGCGGGCAGAGTCGTGGGTGGCCGAGGCCCGTGACGCGGGCGCCTCTGTGCTGGCCGGCGGCGCGCGTGCGGGAACGCTCTTCGAGCCGACGGTCCTCGTGGACGTGCCGGGCGCCGCGAGGATCTGGAGGGACGAGGCATTCGCGCCCGTGATGGCGGTCAGGCCATTCGACACTCTTGACGAGGCCATCGCCACGGTCAATGACTCCGCGTACGGTCTGCAGGCCGGGATCTACACGGACCGCCTGGAGGACGCGCTCCGCGCCGCGCACGAGATAGAGTGCGGCGGCGTGATGGTTAACGACGTGCCCACGTTCAGGGTGGATCTCATGCCCTACGGGGGACAGAAGGACAGCGGGCTGGGCCGCGAGGGTCCCAGATTCGCCGTTGAGGAGATGACGGAGATCCGCGTCGTCAGCTTCCGGAGGCCCGCTGCTTGAGGATTCAGAGGCATCCTGCGTCCGCATGGGGCTTGACAGCGGCCCCTCGAGCGGATACCTTTGTTGTTCCGGCGGGGAGTTGTGTTTCCCGCCGGCAGCGCGGCTCTCGCATGGGCGATTAGCTCAGCTTGGTTAGAGTGCTTGCTTGACATGCAAGAAGTCACTGGTTCGAGTCCAGTATCGCCCACCACTCCGGGCGCCGCGGCGACAAGACATATGAAAAGAAGTAGAAGCATCTCGCTTCTCACCTCGAGGGCTCGTACGAGACCCGAAGAGGTAGCGAACGGATACGGGAGACTCGCTCTCCCGATCGTCCGGATTACGGGATGCTTGGATTCAGGCATCCCGTTTTCCATGTGAAGCCGTCGGGAAGTCCGACAAGCCGGAAGGGGGTAAGGTGGCGATACAGAGCCCGCGCGTCAACAGGCGGATACGGATCCCGCAGGTTCGCGTCATCAACGATGACGGGGAGCAGCTGGGAGTCATCCCAACGTCTGAGGCGCTTGCTTTGGCGGAGGAGAGGGGGCTCGACCTGGTCGAGGTCTC
>JBDRFG010000131.1:0-8340 GCA_043819135.1 Candidatus Eiseniibacteriota bacterium
GCTCCGTCGGCTCGTCCCAGATGAGCCGTGAACCTCAATAGGTGTTTGGTGCAGGACCGCCATGCGCCAGAATCCGGAAATCAAGTCAGGACACAGGCTTCTCGCTCCAGACATCGCCATGAGAACGGCCCACACATGCCCGTTCAACGGCGTACTTTACCTATTGACGGAACGAGGCCTCATAAGTGAGTTAGGTGTGCAACTCGCCGTTCTCCTCCAACACCAGTTCGGAGTCCTCCATTGCCTTCACCTCTGCCCACTGCCAGCGTGCTCGCTCAACGATGCCCTGCCAGAGATCTTCTCCTGCATTGTGTAGTTGAGCGCCTGTGCGCAGATACTCGGTGCACGCCAGAGACTCGAATAGGTCCACCCAGAACCAATCGTCATCCGTGAGCGAGTAGTGTCCGTGCTCTGCCAGATCCAGCTTGAGCGTGAGCGGGAACGCTAGGCTGCCTAGGAGCAGATGCTCTTCGAGCAACCACGCCGAGGGGTACTCTTGGTCAACGCGGCCGTGTGCCAAGTCTCCGCGCACAACATAGAAATCGCGAATCCAGAACTCCCGCACAGTCTCGTACCTGCTCGGTCGACCACCGAGATCAGCGCGCGTAAGGCGCGAACAATCCTCGGGCTTGAGCCGACCAGGGGCCGTGAATCGCTCCATGAAAGCTCCGGCAAGCACATCGGCCCTTCCGGATTGGCAGCCCAGAAGCCTCTCGAACGCACCGCACAGTAGAACGAGTTCCACGCGCGGAGACATATGGGACGCGTCAGTGTGTTGGCCAGGTTGAAGTTGATGATTGACTCCCAGTACCTGGGCCAAGCGTCAGTCTCCGCAACCTTGATCAGGGCCTCAAGAAGGCCAGCGTCCAATTCAACGGGCCACGTCAGCTGGACGTGATCCGGCTTCCGCACGAGGTAGTAGCCCTCGGCGGTCATGGACAGATTGTAACCGTGCCGCATGCGCGTCCAGACAGTGACGAACGCTCCGAGTCCCCCGATGTGCTCTTCTTCGAGTCTGAAGTTGTCGGCGTTCCAGTAGCCGAAGTGCCTGAAGAAAGAGCGGCTGCTCAGAGCCGAGAACGCCAACAGCTGCGCGAAACCGCGCGCGGAATCCCGATCTTCGGAATCGATCTCCTGAATCAGAGGGCCTGGGCCAAGGCGAAGGAACGTTGCTCTGGAAACTGGATCGCCCATCTCAGTGATGTACCGCTTGGTTAGTCGGTCAAGCAACTCCTGCGACTGCGAGTCGCCCTCGACGGGCTCGCCTCGCTCAAAAGGAACAAGATGGAATCCGGACACCGATAGGGGCTCCTGTAGCAGTAGCCACGGGAACACCAGAAGGCTCCCTTCAACCTCAGTCTGGCCATCAGTCGTCACAGCTAGTTCCCCTCGGAGGCGCAAACCTGGCTACACCGTGTCCTACTCCACCACCCGTGCATACAGGTGCTCCTGGAACCCCACAAACATCTCGCGCACATTGGTCACGTTCCCAAGTACGGCAACTGCGTCAGTGACGGCGTGGTACTTCAGCTCAAGAAGGTGGGGGAGCTTCTCCTGGTCGAGCTCGCCCACACCTTGCTTGATGTACTGCTCGAGAACGAAGTCCAGGAACTCTCGCTGCTTGTCGCCATACTCCTCGAAGATCTGCCGCTTGTGCGTACTCACCCGTTCCTCGCGCGTGATCGTCGGTCGGGCGAAGGCGATGTAGGCCAGAACATCGTAGAGGTCGCTCTTCTCCGCGTCGATCATCCTACTCAGTTCGGCGAGCTGGGCCTCGCCGTAGCCTCTCTCAACCAGGCCTTCGAGGAGTTTCTTGCGCGTGTCAGGTTTGCCCCAGAGCTTCCGTAGCTCGTCCTCATCTTTGAAAAGCTCCGGCAGCTCGCCGAAGAGCCGCTCTACGAACTGAGACGCGGACATGGGCTTGCCGTCCGGGCTCCAGTAGGACGTGGCCATCATGTGCTGGATGGTGCGTTCCTTGCCGTCGGCGAGCTTGACCTTGATCTTCTCACGCCGACGTCTATCGGGATCCTCAACAATGGGCCCTGGTGGATCCCGCAGCACCTCCGTCCCCGTCGGTCGCGGCGTGACCGGAACTGGTTCCTCCGGCTCGCCGTCCCATTCCGGATCGTTGAAGTGCTCGTAGGCCCTCACGAAGTCGTAGATGGTAAAGTAGTCCTTGCCATCGAACAGCCGTGTCCCGCGGCCGACGATCTGCTTGAACTCGATGATCGAGTTGATCGGACGCATGAGCACGATGTTCCGGACGTTCCGCGCGTCGACGCCCGTCGAGAGCTTCTGCGAGGTCGTCAGGATCGTGGGAATGGTCTTCTCGTTGTCCCGGAAGGTCCGCAGGTGCTGTTCGCCGAGCGCTCCGTCGTTCGCGGTCACGCGGACACAGTAGTTCGGGTCTGAGCTCTTCTTGATCTGGCTGATGAGGTCTCGGACTGCGAGCGCGTGGTCCTGTGTCGCACAGAAGACCAGTGTCTTCTGACGCTGATCGATCGCGTTCATGAAGATCTCGACGCGCTTCCGCTCCCGTTCCTTGATCTCGATAATCTTGTTGAAGTCAGGCTCGGTGTAGCGCCTGTCCACCTCGATCTCACCCTCGATTACGTCGTCGTCGGGCGTGTAGATGTAGTCGTCGAGAGTCGTGGCGATCTGCACGACCTTGAAGGGCGTGAGGAAACCGTCGTTGATCCCCTCCTTGAGCGAGTACACATAGACCGGATCGCCGAAGTAGGCGTAGGTGTCGACGTTGTTCGTACGCTTCGGGGTCGCCGTCAGCCCCAGCTGCACCGCCGGCTCGAAGTACTCCATGATGCCGCGCCAGTTGCTCTCGTCGTTCGCACCACCGCGATGGCACTCGTCGATTACGATGAAGTCGAAGAAGTCGGGCGGGTAGTCGCCGAAGCTCGGCTTGGGGTTACCCTCCTCATCATGCCCGGTCATGAAGGTCTGGAAGATCGTGAAGAAGACGCTGCCGTTCTTGGGTACACGCCCCTTCTTGCGGATCACGTCGGGTGCGATGCGCACGAGTGCATCTTCCGGAAACGCACTGAACGCGTTGAAGGCCTGGTCCGCCAGGATGTTGCGGTCCGCAAGGAAGAGGATGCGGGGCCGACGACTCGGTTCCTGCCCCTCCTCGAGACCATCCCGCCAGTCGGTGAGATTCCAGCGGCTGTGGAAGAGCTTCCAGGCGATCTGGAAGGCGATGGCCGTCTTGCCGGTTCCCGTCGCAAGGGTCAGGAGGATGCGGTCCTGTCCTTGGCCGATCGCATCCAGGGTCTTGGTGATGGCGTTGTGCTGGTAGTAGCGAGGCTGCCACTGGCCGCCCCTGTCCTCGAAGGGGATTGCCGAGAACCGCTCTCGCCAGTTCTGTTCCTGCGCCTCGGCCTCCCCGAAGATCACCTCCCACAGCGCATCGGGAGTCGGGTAGCCGACGATCTCGCCCTCTTCTCCCGTGTCCATGTCCACACGGTAGATGCCGTGGCCGTTTGTTGCGATTGCGAAGCGAGTGTGGAGCTTGTCCGCATACCTCTTCGCTTGACCCAGCCCCTCGGTGACGGGCAACTCCTCGCGCTTGGCTTCAATGACGGCGAGCTTCTGGTTGCGGTAGACGAGCACGTAGTCGGCGATCTCTTGCTTCGCCCGGGTGCCCGCGCCCTGAAGGCGCCCGAGTGTGATCTGATACTCGCGAGCGATTCGAGTGCCTTCGACCACGCCCCAGCCTGCGGCCTTGAGGGCAGGGTCGATGAGTTCAGCGCGGGTGTCCGCTTCGTTTCTCACTCGTTGTCCTCTTCTGATGATCTCGTTTCAGGCAGTTCTCGCGCCAGATTCTCCAGCTCCCTGATCTGATCGTCTTCCGCCTGGGCTTCGATCGCAAGACGACGGCGCTTGCTGAACTCCTCGTATTCGCGGGCTGCCTTCTCGTCCGCTTCTTCGCGGGTCACGCTGCCCGCGTCAGGCAGAACGCCGCGCTCATGGAACTGCAGGAACTCGTCCAGTTTCGATTCCCAGTCGCGCAGGAAGACCTGCTTTCGGCGCCTGGCCTGGTCCTCGGCGAAGTCGAGGAACATCACTACGATCCGGTTGAGTTCCTCGATCTCGTCGTGCTGGAGGTAGTTCTTGGCGATACTCACATCACCCCTGCGGACCACACCACTCTTCCAGCTCGTAAGTCCCATGTTGGGTTGGACAGCGTCGGCCCGTCCGGAGATCAGCTCCGGTGCTGTCTTGCCGGTCGCGGCGAAATGGAGCTTGTTCTGTACGATCTGGAACGCGGTGCGTGTCTTTGCGACGGTTGGATCATAGTCGGCAGCCAGGGCGAGGATTTCCCGCACACGAAGATAGACGCGCCTCTCACTGGCACGGATGTCACGAACCCGCGCCAGAAACTCGTCAAAGTAGTCGGGCACACCCGGACCGGGCGGGTTCTTGAGCCGTTCGTCGTCCATGACGAAACCCTTGACCAGGTACTCGGTCAAGCGCTCCGTGGCCCACTTGCGGAACTGGGTGCCGCGCGGGCTGCGAACCCGGTAGCCGACGGACAGGATCATGGGGAGGCTGTAGTGACGAAGACTGCGCGTTACCTCGCGACTGCCCTCGTGGCGAACTTGTAAGTAATCCTTACAAGTTGCCTCCTCATCCAGCTCGCCTTCCTCGTAGATCGCCTTGATGTGCATGGTCACGTTCTGTGGCGAGACCTGAAACAGCTCTGCCATAAGCGCCTGCGTCAGCCAGATCGACTCGTTCTCGAAACGACAATCGATGCGTGTCTGCCCGTCTTCGGTCTGGTAGAGGATGATGCTCGTTTCGGCCGTGCTCATCTGTTTCGCTCCAACCGGGGAAGGAAACCTAGTGTGAAACCCAGTCCCGCTTCATCTGTTTCCATTCTGGAAACAGCTGCTTCCGATGCCGGAAACCCTCATCCGGGGACACGGCCGCTATCGGGAGTGCGGCAGAGAATCGGGTTGATGCTCATACTTCCCCCTTCGAAAGCGCAACGTCGACGACCTTGAAGTCAGCGGTCAGCTCGCCGGTGAAGGCCTTGTGGAGGATGGATTGCTTGAGCTCAGCGAGGTTATCGAGCTTGCGGCGATTGACAGACTCAAGGTGTGCGCACTGATCATTCAGGCCGTCCAGCTGTGCTATCACCCGTCGCTGTTTGTTCTTCTGCCTGGGAATGCCCATACTGTTTGACAGAATCCTCTTGGGAGCTGTGTGTCTGACCATCGTGCCAGTCGCTGTTGCCCGAATCGCATCGGAAACGGGTCTGGTGCGAAGGTAGTAGAAGACGAACCTAGGCAGGACTGAATCATCTGCGAATAGCAGCCGCCCAATCCGCTGATTGTGCAGGATGTTCGGCCTGTCGATGAACGCCGGTTTGCCGAGGATCTTCATCTTGGATGAGAGATCTGTCATCACGACGGTCAAGTCACCAACATCGAACAGAAACCCCTCCGGAATGGGAGCAGATAGGCGTTTCGTATTCTTGCCGTTGAACTCTAGGGTCGCGTTCTCAGTGTAGTTGCCAGGTGTCAGGACAATCGGTTTCGACTCCTCATTGGTCTTCCCAAAAGTCGATCCCTTGAATGCGTAACCATGGCTAATGTCTACTACCTCCCCCAACTCCACCTCCACCCACCCTTCCCCCTTTTCGGAGAACACCCGATTCAGCCCACTCTCAAACAACTCCCGTGCATTCGCGAGGCTCTTCTCGGTGTTGGCGGTCGCCGTCGCGATCGCGGCGAAGGCCTCGTCGAGGATCGCCACGATTCGCTTCTGCTCAAGGAGAGTGGGGAGGCATATGTGGAACGCCTTGATGTCCGGATAGTAGATGGTCTGTATCGTTGCCCCACTGGCGAACCGATCGAGAGCACGGTGCTCGCAAAGGAAAAGGTACTTCAGGAAGTGAGGATTCAGATGCTCACCACAGATCCAGTTGGCGAATCCTTGGCTTGTGGCCATTGGCCTTCCCAGCACTACGACATATCCAACTGTTCCACCTCTCGACAAGCAGACAGTACTAGTCGGCAAGAGCCGCGCGGAGGAGTTCTCAATCCCAAGGTCGTTGGTGTGCTCCTTGGTTTCGTTGATTAAGCCCCCGTGGCAATCACGAGCGTCTCGCACAGCGATCCAAGGAATGTCGCCTTCCCAGTACTCGGGGTGCTTCCTACTCGGTGTGTGCCCTGATTCCATCTGCGCCACTTCGGTGAGGGCTACCCATCTCCATCCGTTGGGTGACTCAGGCTTTGGTGGCATGCACACAGACAGCGCGCGGTCACCGGGGACATGTCGCAGCGTGGCTTCGCGTCCACCGGTCCTTGTTGTTCCCCGTCTTGCCCCCGTCACAACACCCTCCGAATCTCAGCGAGCACCTTCGCCGCCTCGGCATCCAGCGCCTCGATCTCATCCAGAATCGCTTCCGGCGAGCGAATCGGGTCTTCCTCCGGAGCGTTCGGATTATTGGGCGTCAGGTCAACGGTATCTGCACCAATGTTACCCGCGTCCACCGTCCACGACTTCTCAGAACCAGCGAAGCTCTTCTGCAGCTCAACGAACTCGGCAAGATCATCGTCATTCAGAGGATTGGTTTTGCCCAGACTGCGTCCCGGGTCCAGCCGGTAGTACCATATCTTCCTCGTCGGTGCGCCCTTTTCGAAGAACAACACCACGGTCTTCACTCCCGCGCCGAGGAAGGTGCCGGCGGGACAGTCGAGCACGGTGTGCAGGTTGCAGCCCTCGAGCAGGTCCTTCCTCAGGGCCTTCGCAGCGTTGTCGGAGTTGGACAGGAACGTGTTCTTGATAACCACGGCCGCGCGCCCCCCGGCCTTCAGGCTCTTGATGAAGTGCTGGAGGAACAGGAAGGCGGTCTCGCCGGTCTTGATGGGGAAGTTCTGTTGAACCTCTTTGCGTTCCTTGCCGCCGAAGGGCGGATTGGCGAGGATGATGTCGAAGCGGTCCTTCTCCTGGATGTCTGCGAGGTTCTCGGACAGCGTGTTTGTGTGGATGATATTCGGCGCCTCGATACCGTGCAGGATCATGTTCATGATCCCGATGATGTAGGCGAGGGACTTCTTCTCCTTGCCACAGAATGTGCTGGTCTGGAGCGTCTCGAGCTGCCCGGTGGTCAGGTCCCCGGCGCGCATGTAGTCGTGCGACTCGCAGAGGAATCCCGCCGAGCCGCAGGCGCCGTCGTAGATGGTCTCGCCGATCTTTGGGTCGGTGACCTTGACCATGGCGCGAATCAGCGGGCGAGGCGTGTAGTACTCGCCGCCGTTCCGCCCGGCGTTGCCCATCCGCTGGATCTTCTCCTCATAGAGCTGGCTGAGCTCGTGCTTCTCTTCCTGCGACCTGGAGTGCAGTGCATCCATCAACTCGAGGGCGTCGCGCAGGGAGTAGCCGCTCTGGAACTTGTTCTTGATCTCCCCGAAGATCTCGCCGATCTTGTACTCGATCGTGTCGGGCCCGGTCGCGCGCTCCTTGAAGCCCTTCAGGTACGGGAACAGGTCTCGGTTGACGAAGTCGATCAGGTCATCGCCGGTGAGCGCGCTGTCGTGGTCGAAGGAGCCGTCCGGCTGCTTCGGGGCGGCCCAGCTCGACCAGCGGTGCGGCTCGTCGATCAGAAACTCATAGGGCTTGCCGACAAGCTCCGCTTCCATGGCCCGTTCCTGCTCGAGGTCGTCCAGATACTTCAGGAACAGCATCCAGGAGGACTGCTCCGTGTAGTCCAGCTCAGACGAGCACCCGGCTTCCTTCCACAGCACATCATCGATGTTCTTGAAGGTCTGCTCGAACATCCGGCCTCCTGCTCACGATTCACCCATGCTATTGATACCGATGCATACTCAACAAATCTGAATGTACAGCAATGACAGGGAGGCCGCAAGCAAATGGCGGCCAATCCGGAAATTTCGGGCGGCTTCGGGCGATTCCAGTTGGAAGGTACTCTAGTCGATCACGTGCAGAAGGTCAGCAAGCAGGAAGTAAAGCCGTCCGATGAGGAGGGAGATACGCGCCATCAGCGTGTATCCGAAGGACGCTCCGAACGAGACCATGATGAAGACGATGCCAATCCTTGCCGCCCACCCCAGCGCGCCCTTGTGGGGCTTCGAGAAGTAGAAGTAGAGGATGGTCGTCACAACGCCTACCGTCAGAATGACGTTGTTGAGGCTCACCAGGTTCCACCCCGTCACCGGTAGAAGCGTCGCCTGCACCTGGGGCACCACGTAGCCCTGGATGTTCGCCGTGATGCCGAGCCCCGCGCCGATGCCCACCGTGAACGCGATGGGCCATCTCGACAACCACCCGATATTCGGGAACCAGCGCGACAGCATGATC
>JBDRFG010000132.1:0-3272 GCA_043819135.1 Candidatus Eiseniibacteriota bacterium
GCTTCGGCGCGGGGCGCCTCGGTGGCAGCCTGGGCCTCAAGCACCTCGCGGATGCGGCGCAGCAGGTAGGTCTTGTTCGGGCAGCGTGTCTCCTTGCCGACGATCTCGGCAAAGCGCACCTGCAGATCCGGAAGGCGGAGCTCGGCGAGATCGGCGAGCTGGGTCTGATTGGTCTCGGTCATGGTTGTCTCCTCGGGTTCAGGCGACGAGCCCCTACGTCGTGGAGCCCGCCGCGGTGTGGATCAGCGGGCCAGGTGGGCGAAGCAGGCGAGGTCGATGGCGCGTGGGTCGCTCGAGACGAAGCTGAAGCGGCCCTCCTTCTCGATCCAGGGCTGCACCTCGACGCGATCGTCGGCCGTCACGCCGCCGGCGCGGGCGATGTCATCGTCATCGGTGAGGTATGCACCGTCGGCGTCCGGGTCGTAGTCGGTCCTGGCCGCGCCCTTGATGACCGCGATGATGCGGACCTTGTGGCCTGCGAGGTAGCGGTGCTCGGTGCCGTGGTAGGTCGTCGTGGTGTCGATGGTCTGCATGTCGCCGTCCTCTTCGCTGGGGGGCGTTGCCCCGTGGTCGTGGCGACATACATGCTTCCTTTCGGCACCCCAGCAAGTCGTTCTTCGAGGAGAAAGCGATGAAAGATCAGATGCTTGAGGTGCGCCGAAAGAGCGAGGCCGCCACCCCTCGGCGAGGTAGCGGCCGGAGCCCGAGGGACGCCCGGTTCAGCGACGACGCGCCGCGTCCCAGGCGCCCTTGTTACCGTAGCGGAGCTGGCTGCCCTCGACGATGAAGACGTCGCTCGGGGGCAGAGCGCCCTCGCTGGCGCCCCAGCGGTCGTGTGCCTCGGCGTCGGGCTCGTCGCCGTCGGGGTCGGCCTCGGCGAAATCCTCCCGGACTGCCACCCCGTGAATAGCCACTTCGAAGGGCCAGCTCTGCTGGCTCATGACGTAGACGCTGGCGTCCGGGTCCAGCTCATCCAGGATCTCGATCAGCTCATGCACCTTCATCGCTCTCTCCTCTCATTCTCGGCCGATGGGGCCGTTCTTCGGCCCCATACACGCTTCGTTCTGAGGTGATAGCAAGTCGATTGCGCGTCTGATCGAGTGGATGATCAGTCGGCGTCCCGGGGGTGCGACGGAGGACGATCCCGCAGGTCCTCGATCGCTTCCTTGAGCGCGACGAGGGCCGCCTCGACCTTGACCGTGGCCTCGGTCTGGGCGCGCCCCATCTCGGCGACGTTCTCGTAGAGCTCGCCAAGGGCGGCGTCTTTACCCTCGTTGATCTTCCAGAAGGCCCAGGCGAGGATGGCAACGATACCGTACGGGCCGGTAGCTTGGAGCCACTGACCGATTGTGCTGAAGTCGTCCATGGTGTTCCCTCACTCGGTGGGCTCGGACGGCACGAGGTCCGAGACGTCGATGGTACGACGCGCGCCGGTGGCTCGCGTCACGGCCTCCTCATAGGCTGCGCACGGGGGCAGGCCGACTTCGAGACGCAGCCAGGCGTACAGAACGGGCCAGGCGCCGTCGGCGTGACCGAAGTAGTGGTGAGCGTAGATACCCGCCGTCGGATGATCCGCACCGTCGACCCGTCCCATCCGAATCCGTCCCCCCTGGATGCCGATCCAGTTTCTCGGAATGTGCAGGCCAATTGCCTTGGGACTTGCCAACCACCCAATCATTCGAGCCGTCGCCTCGGCCTGCTCCGGCGTCGGCAGGACATAGGCGTCTCGATGTGCCCATGGAGCCCAGATGCTTCTTCGCCAGGGAAGATCGTCTCTCAACAGGTATGGATAGTACGGGTTGACGATCTCGATCCCTACCGACGGACCGTTGTGACCACTCGCGTGAGCCAAGCGCAAATGTGCCAGGTCACCATGCTGCGTGACCCGACCGTCAGGTGCGACGATGAGGTGCACGCCCAGGCTCCGACGTTTGAGTACGGCGACAGTTGTCACGGCCGAGCGGGTGACCGACTCGTGGACGATCAGCTCGTCGACGGTGCCGTCGGCTCGGCTTCGGCCGTCGAAGTCGAGAACGGCCTCATCTCGGTAGTCCGCAAATACCAGGCCGGGTGGCGGCTCGAGGTCCTTGCCGCCCACAATAATATGGTTGCAGTTGGTCGAGATCACTTCGCAAAATCTCCGAGCAATTGGTTGTCGTGTTTCGGGCTTTCAAGCCGTCCTCGGTTCACCTCGTCACGCGGGTCGAAGTCATCCGGAACGTAGTATTGAAAGGACATCAACTGACCGATCCGGCTTCGCAGCTGCTCGCACTCGGTACGTCGAAGCGACTCGTCTCCCTCCCACAGCCGCCTTGCGTCAGGCCCGAACCTCTCGAGAGCCTCTTCGACGAACAGGGCCGCCTCGGGAATGGCAATCAGCGCACATTGCACGGGAGCTGGAAGCTCATCGGCCCGTTCACACAGACTCGCGAGCAACGCGGGACGCTTCCGGTTCACTTGCAGGAAAAGATCGAGCGGTCGTCGGTCTCCCTCGGCGATGAGGGCATTCAACACCGCCAACCGGTCCTCATCACTCGCAAAGACGTCCTCAAATCGTGTGGCGATGGCGCCCCAGCACGGTGTCGGCATGTCAAGATCGCCCTCGCGAATAAACGCCGCAAACGTCTTGGCTTCCGCGATGTCCAACCCCGCGATGCGCTCAGAAAGGGACTCGCGAGGAACTCGAGTCGGTCTGTTTTCAACCCTGCTCATGCGCCCAACCCATATGCTGCGATGTTGATGTACAGCTGTGACGTCGACTCGCTGCGGACGGTCAGCTGGTACTCCTTGTCTCCACTTCCGCCTTGTTTGGTTACCCAGTAGCGGATGTCATCGGTCAGAGCGCCGCGAACATAGGTCGTGGCCTGGGGAAGCCCACTGCTGAGGTAGTTGTACGAGACGGTGACCAGGTCGGGTCGGTCCTGTAGTGTCGTAACCACCTTGCTCTCGTTTGGCTCGAAGACCTCCGAGGCAAGAAACAAACGCCGCAAGTACCGGCCGTCGTGGTCGTGGCCAACGACTGCAAACGCAGATGCATGCTCGCCGTCGAGCGTATCGGCGTCCGCTACGCGTTGGCCCACGTTGTAGTAGCGATCGTCATGGTCGCCCTCGGTCACGTGCGAGTTGAGCAAACCGAGAAGCGAGGCGATCTGTGTTCGTACCGTGGCGGCGCTCAGCGCATGTGGCGAACCCGACACGGTCGCGTTGCCAACGAGAGTGGCCCCGCGGCTTGACGCGTTGGACTTGAGGTCGTCGACGATCTCCTTGAGCTG
>JBDRFG010000133.1:0-4872 GCA_043819135.1 Candidatus Eiseniibacteriota bacterium
CACACGTAGATGTCGGTCTCTATCGTCTCACCTGCGCCGTCCATGTAGTGGTGAGTGAAGTAGAGGTTGCCATCGGGGTCCATGGCGGAGTCGCCGGCGAAGTGCGAGACCATCTCCTCGGGCTCGCTCCAGCCGCGCTCCGTCCTCACCGTACGGTAGATCGCAGGTCCCGGGTATCCGAGGTCGCTCAAGGACCTGGTGAACCAGAGTTCGTTCCCGTTCGGAGAGAGGTAGGGCCAGCCGTCGTAGGTCCACGAGTTGACGGTGGAACCGAGGTTCAGGGGCGCCGTCCACTCTCCGCTCACGCGGTACGACTCCCAGAGGTCGTACTGACCGTGGACGCCATGCGACGTGTCGCGCGCGTATACCATCGTGTCCCCGTGCGCGGTGAGGTAGACCTCCCCTATCTCGTAGTCGCGGTTCAACTGCGACCCCACGTTCCGCCAGCTCCACGAAGAACCGCTCCGGGTCGCCGTGTAGATGTCGCCTTCCTTGAACCCGCCTGCCCTGAATGATGCGAACCAGAGCGTCCCGTCCTGCTCGCACATCGGTCCGTCGAGCGATATATCGTCCGAGAGGACGGCGCGCTCGGGCTCGGTCCATCCGCGTCCGTCGCGCTCGCAGAACCAGACACCTGTGACGCAGTCGCCGAGCTGCTCCTCGGCGGGCACCTGCGCGTCAGGCGTCCAGAAGAGGAAGAGCGTCTCCCCGTCTCTCGAGACGACCGGCGCGTCCTCGGACCCCGCCGTGTTCACGGGGCCCGGCAGCGGCACCGGGTCGTCGAATGCCGCCGAGTGCACGACCGGAGGATAGAGATCGGTCTCGGGCGTCTGCTTGACGGCGTCCGGAGGGATCGTCTCCTCGCGCGTCAGCTCACCCGCGCAGAACGGCGCGGTCGGATGCGTGGCGCAGCCGGCCATGAGCGCGAAGCACCCCAGCCCCACCACAACGAGGCAGACGACCGTGCGCACGACCGCGTGCGCCGCGACGCTCTCTGAGCGGCAGTTCATTGTCACAGATACACCTCCTCAGACGATCGAGTGCGGGTAGGCTACACTAGCACCGTGCACCGGTCGTGCCAAGATGTCCCTTTTCACTTGTCCCTGGCCGCTGGGACTCATACGATGCGGTCAACCGCAGCCCACCGTCCGTCCCAGGCAACGGAGGTGCACGATGCGCTCACTGCGCACGCCGCTAGGACTTCCCGTGGTTCCACGGTTCGCAGCAGCCCTCGCGCTGGCCCTGCTGCTCCTCCCCCTCGGATCATCCGCCGGCGTCGTCATCCGCGTGCCGCTGGACGCGACGACCATCGCCGAGGGACTCGGCATCGCCACGCCCGGTGACACCGTCCGCGTCGACTGCGAGACGTACTACGAGAGTGGGCTGACGCTCCCCGACGGCGTCGTGCTCGAGTCCGCAGGCTGGGACTCTGGTTGCGTCGTCATCGACGGCGGCCGGAGCGGCACCATCATGAACTGCGTGAGCACAACGGGCGCAGCGGTTCAGGGCATCACGTTCATCAACGGCTCGGGCGTGAACGGGGGCGCCGTCTTCTGCAGCAACGCATCGGTGACGTTCGACTACTGCCACTTCTCGGGGAACCACGCCGCCAACGCCGGCGGCGCGATGAGCTGGTCGGGCGGAGCTCCGGACATCGTCGGCTGCACCTTCAACGGGAACACCTCGGACAACGTAGGGGCTGGACTTGCCATCCACGAAACCGGCGGGACCGTGGAGGGATGCCGGTTCGGGGGCAACGAGGCCCCGTACGGCGCGGGCGTACACGCGACAGTGCCGGGCACAACGACCCAGTTCACCGAATGCGAGTTCCAGTGGAACGTCGCGACGAACACGAGCGGCCTCGGTGGAGGCGGCGTCTATGCCGGCTACGAGGCGGCGCCGATGTTCTTCCAGTGCAGGTTCCATCAGAACGAGGCGTACAACGGCGGCGCGGTGTATCACCAGTCGTCAGCCGCACCGTACTACATGTCATGCGAGTTCGAGGACAACACCGCCCAGTACGACGGCGGAGCTGTGTTCGGAACCGCCGACGACGCCACCTTCGACGGCTGCGAGTTCATCTTCAACGAGGCCCCCTCCGGGTCCGGTGGCGCCATGTGCCTGAACGGCTCAGCAGTCTCTGCCGAGTACTGCATCTTCTACACGAACACCGGCCGCGATGGCGGGGCCGTCGTATGCTACGACGCAGCGCAGCTCGTGCTCGACAACTGCACTCTCGTGGAGAACATCACATCGGCGGGAGCGGGCTGCGTCGAGGCGTGGGACAGCTCGATCCTGACGGTCGGCGAGACGATCGTCGCGTTCAACAGGGGCGGCGGCACGATCGACTGTGACGGCTCTTGCACGGTGACCCTCACATGCTGCGACGTCTCCGACAACGAGGGCGGCGACTGGATCGGCTGCATCGCCGGGCAGGACGTACTGAACGGGAACCTCAACTCGAACCCGCTCTTCTGCGATCTCCCGGTCTATTCTCTCTACCTCTGCACCGACTCACCGTGTCTATCGGCGAACAACGACTGCGGAACTCTCATTGGCGCGCTGGGCGACGGGGGCTGCGGAGCCTGCGGGTCGCCTGTGAAGAGCGCGAGCTGGGGCTCGATAAAGGGAACGTATCGATAGCGGAGGTACACCATGCGTTCACTGCTTGCGACGTCCGGTCTTCCTCGTGTCTCGCTGTTCTCAACAGTCGCCGCGCTGGGTCTGTTGCTCCTCCCCCTCTGCGCATCGGCGGGCGTCGTCATCCGCGTGCCGCTGGACGCGACGACCATCGCAGAGGGACTCGGCATCGGCACGCCCGGTGACACCGTCCGCGTCGACTGCGAGACGTACTACGAGAGCGACCTGACCCTCCCCGACGGCGTCGTGCTCGAGTCCGCAGGCTGGGACTCGGGTTGCGTCGTCATCGACGGCGGCCGGAGCGGCACGATCCTCTCATGCGTCGGCAACACCTCGGGCACAGTCCGCAACATCACGTTCCAGCGCGGGACAGACACGCACGGCGGCGCCGTCTACTGCTCGAACGCCACCGTGACGTTCGAGGGCTGCTTCTTCCGCCACAACGACGCCGATACGGGCGGCGCCATATACTGCGTTAACGGCAACCCCGAGATCCAGGGATGCACGTTCAGCCACAACGTGTCCACGGCCTCGGGAGGAGCCATCGCGCTCTTCCAGACAGGCGGAACGGTAGGCGGATGCAGGTTCGAGTACAACGAGGCCCTCATCGGCGGCGGCGCCTTCTCCCACCTGCTCAACACGACGACCGCCTTCACCGAGTGCGAGTTCTACATGAACTCCGCCACCTCGTGGCTCGAGGGAGGAGGCGGTGTCTATAACGGTCAGCAGGTGGCCACCTCGTTCCTGCACTGCCGATTCGAGCACAACGACGCCCTCGAGGGCGGGGGCGCGTACAACGCGGTCAAGGCACAGGCCTCGTTCACGGGATGCGGGTTCGAGTCCAACGTCGCCACGTCGTACGGCGGCGCCGTGTACGGGTACGACGACGACGCCACGTTCTCGGATTGCGAGTTCATCTACAACGAGAGCCTGGGCTCGGGCGGAGGGCTGTACCTGAACAAGTCCGACATCGAGATGGACTTCTGCACGGTCTACATGAACGAGGCCATCGCCGGCGGCGGCATCCAGGCCATCGACAACTCCACGCTCGACCTCGAGAGCTGCACGATCGTGGAGAACGCGGTCGACGTGAGAGCCGTAGGTGGCGCGGGACTTCTGCTGGCCGGGACGACGCTCGCCACGATCGACCAGACCATCATCGCGTTCAACCGCGGCGGCGAGGGCCTGAAGTGCCAGGACAGCGCGGCCGCCACGCTCACGTGCTCGGACGTCTCGGACAACGCGGGCGGCGACTGGATCGGCTGCATCGCGGGTCAGGACCTCCTTGACGCGAACATCCACGCCGACCCGTTCTTCTGCAACGTGCCGGCGTACATCCTCGACCTCTGCGAGGACTCGCCCTGCCTGGGCGTAAACAACGACTGCGGGCTGACCATGGGCTCCTGGACATGGACCTGCGCGCCGTGCGGGCAGCCGGTGGAAACAACGAGTTGGGGAGTGATCAAGGGTATGTACAGATGAGAGCCCTGCAGAAGCCTGGAAGCAGGTCTGGACAACCAAAGCCCCCGGCCAACCCAGCCGGGGGCTCCCTGTCGGTGCCTCTGTCGTGATCGGGTGTGCGTCGTTCTCGGGACGTCTGGTGTGTGCACCTGGCTCCGGCGGGCCGGCCCGCCGGCTCCGTTCTGAGCGACTTGGCTGTGGTCAGCCGGAGCGAAGGGCGGAGGCCGGCGGGTCGGCCGGAGAGACTAGATGTACCCCAGGTCCGCCAGGCGCTTCTTGATCTCCTCCTCTTCCTCCTCCGAGTACTCCTGCTCGGTGTCGGAAGCGGGGATGTAACCCATGAGCTCGAGCGTGCGCATGATCTTGCCCGCGCTCTCCTCGATCGTCTCCTCTGCCGTGTTCACGACGACCTCGGGCTTCACGGGCTCCTCGTACGGATCGTCGATACCTGTGAACCCCTTGATCTCCCCGGCCAGCGCCTTCTTGTAGAGACCCTTCGGGTCGCGCTCGATGAGCTTCTCGAGCGGCGCCTTGCAGTAGACCTCGACGAACCGGCCGATCATCTCGCGGTTCTCGTCGCGGATCTTCTTGTACGGCGAGATGCAGGCTGCGATGGCGACCGCGTCGTTCCGCGTCAGGAGGTGACAGACGAACCCGACGCGCCGGATGTTGATGTCGCGGTCCTCCTGGGAGAACCCGAGGCCCTTCGACAGGTTCGTGCGGATGACGTCGCCGTCCAGGATCTCGGTGTTGATGCCGCGCTCCAGGAGC
>JBDRFG010000134.1:0-3352 GCA_043819135.1 Candidatus Eiseniibacteriota bacterium
ACACCCGACTGTGCCGAAGTGTTTACGTCCCCGTAACGCTGTTGTAACCATCGCCCCTCCTTCCCGTTCTACTCTCGTTCCTGTCCACTCCTTCCACCGGAATACAGCGCCCGAGGCGCGTGGAGACAGCCGGATGAGAGAGCGCAGCGAACTGTTTTCGTCGTCACGATTCGGCTGGACGCTCGCCGTCTTGCTCGCCTCGTTCGTGCTGTTCGCGAGTGCGTCCGTATCCTCCGCCCAGGGAAGCCCACCTCCAGCATCTCTGCCGGAAACACCAGCCTGGAGTGCACGGACGTTGGGCACTCCCGGTCGTGGGCAAGCGCCGGAGCAAGAACAACCTGGCTCAGAGCAGGATGCCCGTGGCGAGGCTCTCCGTGTATTCCTGGATTGCGACGGCTGTGACTTCGACTACCTTCGGACCGCGATCACGTTCATCAACCACGTCCGTGACCGACGTGACGCGCAGGTCCATGTCATCGTGACTCGGGAGTTCACCGCCGGCGGCGGGACGGCCTACACGTTCGATTTCGTGGGGCTCGAAGACCTCGACGGCATCGACGACCGGCTGAGCTACTTCAGCAGTCAGAACGAGACCGACGATGAGGAGCGGCGGGGCATCGCGCAGTCGTTGCGACTCGGACTCGTGCGGTATGCGGCAGCCACCGACCTCGGTCAGGCCTTGGAGATCACCCAGACCGGAGTGAGCGGACGCCAGCAGGTCAACGCTCAGCCGGCGGACGACCCCTGGAATTTCTGGGTCTTCCGAGCCAGGTTCGACACGCGATTGGATGGCGAAGAGCGTGAGACGTCGAAGTCGTTCGGCGGGTCCTTCTCAGCTAATCGCACGACGGACCAGTGGAAGATGAACTACGGAATCAACTTCGACTACGACGAAGACGCATTCGAGCTCGGCTCCGGGGCCACGCTCAGGGACATCTCACGCGATCATTCACTGACCGCACGCGCCATCAAGAGCCTCGGTGAGCACTGGGGCTTCGGGGTGGGGGGCTCGGCGGTCACGACGACATTTCGGAATCAGGACCTGACGGTGCGATTCGCGCCCGCGATCGAATACAACGTCTTTCCGTACTCCGAGTCGACTCGCCGGCAGTTCACGATTCGCTACGCGACAGGCGTCGATCGCTTCGACTACAGCGACGAGACGCTCTTCGGCAAGACGTCCGAGAGGCGAGTCGATCACAGCCTCGTGACGTCGCTGGATTTCAACGAACAGTGGGGAGACAGCGAGTTGACGCTGGAGTTCGCCCAGTTCCTCGACGAGCCGTCGAACTACCGGGTCGTCCTGTTCGGGGATATTGAGATCCGGCTCTTTCGCGGGTTCTTTCTGAGCCTGCGAGGAGACACCTCGCTGGTCCGCGACCAGATCTTCCTGAAAGCCGGCGGCGTGACCGACGCGGAGATCCTGCTGCGCCGCCGACAGCTGGCAACGGCCTACGAGTACTCCTTCCGCGTCGGCGTCACCTACTCCTTCGGGTCCATCTTCAACAACGTCGTCAACTCCAGATTCGACGGCTCGAGTGGAGGGTTCATCCGCGCGTTCTGAATCTACTGTCGGGCCGGGAGCCAATTCATGAGCCAGCTACTACGCGATTACCACGACGGTCACGTCTCACGACGAGGGTTCTTGCGGCCTCTCGTGGCCACGGGCATGACCCTCGGTGCAACCCATTCGGTGGTGGTGGCCGCGGAGGGGGGGCTCGCAACCGCCCGGGCGGCCGACACTGGTGCCCCTATGCACGACGGCACTGGAGCCGACCTGTTGCTCGAGCAAGTGAAGGCTGCGGGTACCCGGTTCGTGTTCGCAAATCCAGGCTCGATCGAAGTCGCGTTCTACGACGCCATGACCGACCGGCCAGAGTTGCAGCTCATCATGGGGCTCCACGAGGGCGTCGTGATCTCGATGGCGGACGGCTATCACAAGGTGAGCGAGAGACCGGCCTTCGTCAACGTCCATGCCGTTGCTGGAACGGGACAGATCGGCGGGCAGATGTTCTCCCGGACGGCCAGAATGAAAATCCCAGCTGAGCACTGGGCCGGCCTTGCGACGCGGAATCCACGTGACAAGAAGGATTTCACGCAATCGCGGTCTGGTAGATGTAGGATGCGGCCGATCAAGCGTCGTCAAATCGGAAATCTCGGTCTAAACCTGCAATCTTATTGTGAGACGAGAAATCCGAGCGAGCGGTTTGCTCCACAGGTCCGTCGGGTGGAGGACTCTCCTCGTCCCGCGCCCGCCCGAGGGTATGATGCTCAGGATACTGACCAGCTGAAACGAACGTCCGGCCTGATTGTTCCGGGCGGGACCGAGATGTACCGGGGAGAATGGAAATGGCGGAGCTGAAGTCCTATGAGGTGTGGGACGTGCCGACACGGCTGTTCCATTGGATCAACACGATTTGTGTCGTCACGTTGGTGGGAGTCGCCACGCTCATGATGAACGGCCGGGCGCTCGATGTGTCCCGTGCCGGCAGTCTGACGCTCAAGACTCTCCATACGTGGATCGGCTACGTGTTCGCGATCAACCTGCTGGTGCGCATCGTGTGGGCCTCCTTCGGGAATCGATACGCGAGGTGGCGCTCGTTCCTGCCCTGGGGACGGGGGTATCTTGCTGCGCTCCGCTCCTACGTCGACGGATCCTTCTCCGGCCGCCCCCAGCAATACCTCGGGCACAATCCGATCGGGCGGATCAGCGTGACCGTGACGCTTCTTCTCACGGTCGTTCTGGCCGTCACCGGCTTGGTGCTGGCGGGAACCGACCTGTTCTATCCGCCCTTTGGACACTGGTTCGCGCGGTGGGTGGCGGCGCCCGGGGTTGACCCCGGGGCGGTCGTGCCCAACGTACCCGACCTGGTCGACAGAGCGGCTGTCGAAGGGATGCGCGCCTTCCGCAGACCGTTTGTCCTGACCCACGTCTACAGCTTCTACACGTTGCTGGTGGTCATCGTCCTGCACGTGGCCGGGGTCGTCCTCAGCGAGATTCGGGGAGGTGGCGCCATCGTCTCCGCTACGTTCTCGGGCAGGAAGATTCTCTCAGGCCGCCCCGTCGACGAATAGCAGGGGATCGGGAGTCGTCGTCCACGGCGACCAGGTTCGGCGTACGGGATTGCGACTCCCGTCAGCCCGATTGAAGCATTCGACAATCTCGTCCTCCACGTTGCCGAGGAGCGGGACATACTGAGCGAAAACGGCTCTCAAGGGTTTTGCATGAAAGCGGAATCACCCGATTTCTTGAAGGAGGCTCACATGCTCCCGACCGCAACGCGAGCGCTCAACCGGCGTGAGTTCGTTCGCACCGTCTCCGCCGGGCTGGCGCTCCTGCCTGCCTGGGACG
>JBDRFG010000135.1:0-6060 GCA_043819135.1 Candidatus Eiseniibacteriota bacterium
GGCGCGTGCAGCAGGCGCTGGAACCCGCTCCGTGCAAGCCGAAGCAACGATCATCAGCAGGTATCGCAGGTTCATCCTAAGGCTCCTTTCAGCATGGATAGACGATCCACCCTTTGCCCATGTTGTCCCATTGCAACGGGACCGTCGTCGCCCGGATGACCGCCTGTCGGTCGTCTGTGCGAACGGCTGGACCTTCGTAGAAGCACCGGCCGCGGTAGTTTTCGACATCGAGGCCCGCAGCGGCGCACTCGTCGGAGAAGCGCTGATGCTTCTTGTTGTCGTAGCCCTTCATTCGCTTTCGTCCTCCGGCGCATCGAGGATCTCGCGGCAGGTTTTCGTGCCGTCACCGCCGAACGGGTAGGAGTCTTCCCAGACGTCCGGGACGTCGGTCGCCTCGTCAGCCCGGATTGTTCGTCCGGTCTCCTCTGAGTGAAGCTCCCTGGCTTCGTCCTCGGCCTCATTCTCGTCTTCGGCGAGAATGTAGACCGTGGCCGAAATGGTCACGCGGAACAGGCGCTTCGCCATGGTCAGTACTCCTCGGGAAGCATGATCGTGATGCAGAGTCTGCCGTCGTCGTCCGGGCCGGCGTGAGCGTGCAGCGTCCGAGGTCGCAGCCGACAGGTAGCGCGGGGGCGTGCCTCCTCGGTCATCAGTTTTGCCTCGTCCTCGGTGTTCACAGACAGAAACTGGAACGGGAGCCGCGGGCTGGCCTCCAGTACCGAGGTGGGCGCGTTGCGGATCGCGACGTAGCACATCCAGAGGACGTCGTGGAGCCGCCCGCGGTCGCTCTGCCCCCAGGACCGCATCTCCTCGGGCGTGGCGACGAAGAGCGCGTGGGCCGCCGCCGTGATGGCGACGGGGCTCCGGAAGCCGGTCTCCGAGGCTTCGGCCGTGACGTCGATGAGCACGCCGTCCTCGATGGCCTGGGCGCGCGTGTAACGGTCGATGACTTTCCCGAAGATCGGGTGTTCGTACTCGTCCTCGTCGATGTTCGTGGTGTTCATGAGGTCTCCTTGCGTGCCCACGACAGCGCCTTGGAGGCGTCCTCGGGGGCGGGGAATGGCGCACCCTCTGCGCCGGAGATGAATACGGAGAGCGCGCCTGCGATGCGGCGGGCCTCGTCGCAGTCGCGTCGAGCTTCGTTCCATCCCGCCGAGGACACTGCGAGATCCTCTTCGGCACCGCGAGCGAGGGCCGTCTGTCGCGCGAGCATCGCTGAGTTGAGCCTCAGGTCTTCCCGCAGTTCCGCGAGGTCCTCCTCGGCCCGCTCGGCCCTCGTGCGCTCGGTCCGCATCGCCCGCTCGCAGACGCACGCGAGGCAGCCGTCCGGCTCGATGCTGACGCAGTCGCAACCGTTGTATTCGAGCGCATCGCGGGCGCGCGCCCAGTCGGTCAGATTGCCCTCGACGTCGCGTTCTTCGGTGTCCTTCATGGGGTGTCCTCGGGAGCGGGGATGTCCCCGCAGTCGGTGTTCAGCGAGCTGCTGCAGCCCTCGCCGATGTAGAGGTGGTGGCGGTACGCCGGCTCGCGCTCGACGAGCGCGCACCACCAGCGACCATCGCGGAAGTACAGGTCCGGGCACACGGGCGAGACCCGGCCGTGCCTGAGGTTCGAGAACACGCAGCGGGCCGTCCGGCAGCATAGCCCGCACCCGACGCACGGACGGGCCTGCACCCCGTCGACGACGGCCAGCGCGCTCACGACGTCACGACGTTCAGCCAGGCGAGGTCCCCGTGCTCCCTGCAGTGGTGGGTGAACCCGAGCGGAACAGACCACTGGAACGTCGTCGCGCGCCGGCGGCAGCCCTCCTCCATGCACTCGACCCTGCGTCCGAAGACGTGGCCGTTACGGCATTCGACGTAGGACCTGGAAGCGCCGGTGACCCGCAGGGGGTACCTGGTCCCCATGCCGCAGGTCGGGCAGGGGTCGCCGGCGTCGAGCGGGTTCTTGAATCGCGGCTTGCTCATGACGTCCGGGTCTTCGCTTCTCCGAGCGCCAACACCATCGCCCCAGCCCCTGCGATGAGCGGGTTCTGAACGCTCTCGATCAGGCGCTCCACGCTGTTGATGAAGGTGCACCCCTGCCCATGCTCTTTGGCCGGGCACAACCGCACGGCCGCCGGGATCAGGACGTCGAAGCGGGCGGGGCGCTGCTTCGAGATGGGTAGTGCTTTCGTGTCGCCGCGCGATTGCGCGATGTGCGTCGCAGCCGCCTCCGCGCCTTCGTAGTCGTCACAGCGGAAGTAGCGGGGGTGCCCGATGTTGGAGTTGTAACCGTTGTCCGTGGACAAGGACGTACCCCACCCCAGGCCGTGGTTGCAGCCGAGGCCGAACGTCATCACGACGTAGCGCGGCTCGCCCGCCATCGTCCAGCGCTGGCCATCGATGAACAGGACCGTCCTTCCCCACGCAAGCAGCGCTCGCCGCCGGTCGGACTGCGACGCGTTCCAGTAAGGGCTGTTGACAGGCTTCACGGCGCTGAACGGGTACGGGTCGGCGAGGAAAGCCCTCACCGTCTGCGTCTCCCACCGCGCACCCGACGCGCGCCTGAACCGCTCGCGCATCCAGAGTCGGTTTCGCCACCAGCGGTAGATGGTTTTCTTTCCCGAGGTCTGACGGATGGCGATCGGAGCCGCAGCGGCGGTGACCTCGTGTATGGTGAGCGTGATCGCAGCCGTCTTCCTCACGCCCCTCGGCTTGTGACAGCGGTAGGGCACCTCTTGAGCCATGAACTCATACGGGATCGTGATCTGCATTCGGTCTGGCTCCTTGATTGGGTGATTTTCGGTCGCGCTGAGTCCGGAATCCTCGTCCCTGCGGCGATCGGCTCCCCACGGGTCCCCGTGGCAGAAAAAGCTAATGATATCGCATACATAGTCAACGAAAGCACTCCGGATCATAACTGTTGTTATGGGTACTTTCAGCCCTTGCGGCCCCACCGCATGAAGGCACCCTCGGCCGCCTTGAACGCCTCCTCGTAGCCACAGCCGCGTCGTGACCCGCGCCCCGTGAAGGTGTTGCAGTCGTCGTGGTGTTCTACCCGCAGACCGAGGATGAAGCTCGCCATCGCCTCGACGTCGGCTTCGGCCATGTCGGCGCGAACGCGCTGCTCGTGGAGCCCCCGGCGGGCCGCATTGCGCTCGACGATCAACTGCTGCGCCACGCGGTCCTCCAACTCGTAATTCACCCGTTCTCTGCGGATCGCCTCGTCACGTTCGCGGGCGAGCCGCGCACACCTCGATAGGGCTTCGTCAAGCTCAGCCCCGAGTTCCCGGACGCGGGCAATGTGAGGATTCTCCGTGCAGACGTCGTCGTGAGCGAGCATCTTCTCGTACGCCACGCGGATCGTGGTTTCGTCGTCCCCTTGCTCGTACTCGCAGGCATCGCCGCAGTAGATGCAAAATGCCATGCGCTTCTTCACGTCGCCGCTCACGACGGCCGGTCCTTCGACGGAAACTGCGCCAGTTTCACCGCGTTCGCGGCTCCCTCCAACACCATCATCACTTCCTTCGCCTCGTCGGGATCTACAGTCCGAGCCACGAAGACGAAGTTCGCGCCGGGGCCGGGAGGCTCGTATATGATGAGCGCGAACTTGTAGCCTGCGGGGAGGATTTCCTTGATCAAGCTGACGACGCGATTCACGGTGCGTATCTCCAGCCTACAGCGGGCCATCAGGACGTCTCCCCGGGTTCCCCGAGCGACTCCACGTCGAAGGTTTGCCCGTCGTCGCCACCGCGGACGCGCTCCGTCAGCCACATCCGGATGACGTGCGACGGCTTCAATCCGAGGCGGTCGGCCTCGACCTTGAGGGCATCCCACAGGGCAACGGACAACTCTAAATTGAGGCGTTTGACCCCCTTCTTTCTCCAGCCGATCTTCGGCATCAGGATGCCTCCTTGCCGTCGGTCTCGGTTAGCGGCACGAGCCGCAGAATGCGCGCGGGGGGGGGCGGGGCGGCGGCCGGGACGCGCACCCGGCGTCGCCGGGCCGTCTTCGCTGGCCTGGAGCGCTTCGCCCCAGGCGCCGTGACCACGAGTCCCCCATCCCAGATCTTCACGTCCCAGTAGCCCGCTGGCAGAACGTCACGGAGGGGTGAGAGGACCTTTCGGATCGTCTCGCACGCCTCCTCTACCTTCGTCCAGTAGACCCCGTCATCCTGTTCCCGAAGCTCGGCGAGCTTCTTCTGGGCCTCTTCGACCTGGAATTCCAGGTCTTCGCGTTTGTCGTCCATGTTCGTTTTTTTCTCCATTGGTTGTTTATCGAATCGACTCCTGCACGGCGCGGACGATCTCGTCCGGGACGCGCCACAGTTTCCGCGCGCCGCGGCACGGGGCCAGCGGAACCGCCCGCGGTATGCTGAGCAGCCAGCCGTACGGTCCCGAGAACCACGGGCTCTCACTCTTCGTGAGGAGGCCCACAACCGTCGCGGCCCCGACGATGCCCCCACGGTCGATCTCCGACGGAGGCGGGGGCCTCCGGCCGCTGATCTCCGCGATCAAGTCCCAGGCGTCGGCTTCGTCGACCTTCAGGCCGGCGTGGATCGCGATGCGCTCTCCAAGGTGGGGAGGCTTCCACTTCCGGTTCTCGATGCTCTTGCAGCCGTTCACGATCGCCCAGGCCCACGGCTGCCAGACGGTGAGCGCTCTCATGACTTCGACGCCCCGTTCGGATGGAAGGCAGCCCGGTGGGCGTGAAGCGAGCGCCGCACGCCGGCCTCGCCGCCGTGGGCGTTGCAGCGGAAGTAAGTCTTCCCGCAGTCGAGACACTGAACCGCCGCGCTCGGCAAATCGCACGGGGCACGCTTGCGGTTACGATCGCACCGAGCGGAGAAGAAGGACATGCTGATGTGGGCTGGCCCGATGAAGACGATTCCACCCTTGGGCTGCAGGGGGCTCATCGCCTCGGCCCCGCTTGACCGACGAGCGCGACGACCGCCCAGGCTCGAACGCCCGAGCGCGTGAGGCACCACTCGGGGCTCGGCAACGTCGCGACGACGTCCTCCTTGAACCGCTGGTACAAATCAACGCATACGTCGTCGACGTCGGGCGAGGTGTGAGGCATGATCCGGCCGGGGCCGGTCGGATCTTCCCAGGCGCACTCCGGGCAGATCCCTTCCGCGTCGTGCTCTGATGTCCCCGAGCACGTCGGAAGGTGTCGCGCGAATTCCTCATCATCCCCGAGCGCGTCGAGCAGGATCGCCAGCGCGAGTTGTGCCGGACCGCTCCCGAGGTAGCCCCACTCGAACCCGGTCGGACTGTGCCTGGCCAGCGCGAGGCTCGGCTCGAGCGGCAGCGGCGGGCCGGTGAGACCCTTCGTGACGACGACCCCGTGGGGTGTCCTGCGGCCGTAGTACTTCATCTCTAGTGCCCCCCCCACGTCTGCCCGTCGTCGTGCGAGTGGACGCCAGCCGCCAGCGCGCGCTGGTCGACCTGCCGACCAGCCATCGCCTCGGCCTTCGCCACGGCCTGTCGCAGCGCCCACGACCCCTGGGCCGTCAGCTTGCGGAACGCGCATAGGTCCGTCACCCCCTTCCGCTCGTCGCCCCACCCCGCGAAGACGATCGCACCCTGCGGCCCGACCTTCACGGTGACCGACCCGTCTTCGATCTTCTTGGCGAGCTTCTCCAACGCCTTGGTGACCTCGCGGCGCCGCTCCTCCGCGGTCTGCTTTGGCGCCCGCTTGTAGTCGCAGGGCATCAGGTGGCACTCCTGTCACGGCGAGCCTTTGCGACGGCGTGAACGCCGCGCGCAAAGGAGAGCGGGTACCCCGAGCCACACTCAGGGCAGTCGATGCTGCCGTCGTCATCGGGCGTGACCGTGATCGTCACCTTGCAGTGGATGCACTCGATCGTGACCGACTCCTTGGGATTGACTTCGCGCGCCATCAGAACAGCGTCGGGGCGCCGGCCCCGTCCTCGTCAGCCTCGGCCTCGGCCTCGGCCAACTCCTCGTCGTCCGCGTCGGGCAGGTCCAACCCAGCCATGCGCTTGACGTCTGCCGCAGGCATCGACGCCTGGCAGTTGCTCTTGTCGCCGGACAGATCAAGGAACGCGAACCGCGCC
>JBDRFG010000136.1:0-4735 GCA_043819135.1 Candidatus Eiseniibacteriota bacterium
ATGAATCTACTTCTTGACGCGGTTGAGAGGGCCGGGCAGCAGAAACTCTCAGTGATCGAGTGTTCCGGGTTCAGACGATACGAGCACTAGGGCCGGTGTTCCCCCAACATCCGTAGGCGCAGCCACAAGCGAGTCATGAACGAACATGCTCTTGGCGTCCTGGAATACGACAAGGTAGTAGCTCTCCTTGTCGACAGGACGTCATTCGAACTGGGTTCTGAGCGGGCCGGCAGGCTTCAGCCCACCGTCGACCTTCGGTCGATCCGTGAGGATCTCCGGAGGACCAGCGAGCTTCGGAAGCTCCTGGACAACGGTGAGAGATTACCGCTCGACGGAGCCCTCGACGTGCGCGACGCCCTCGCCCGGAGCGAAGTAGGCGGCGCCTCGCTGTCGTGCGTGGAGCTGGTGGACGTCCGCCACACGCTCCTGGCCATCGCCGGCACCACTACCTTCCTGCGGTCCCGGCGCGAGACTCTCGCGACGCTGTGGGCGCTTGCCGAGACGCTCGAGCCCTCGACCGGCGTGAGCGACGCCATCGCGCGGGTCGTCGACGAGCAGTCGTTCACGGTGGGGGACAGCGCGTCGAAGGCGCTGGCGAAAGTCCGGCGTTCGCTCGAACGGACGAGGTCGCGACTCGACGAGAAGCTGCAGTCGATCCTGGCGGGTGAGCTCGAAAAGGACACCATCAGGGAGGCGGCCGTTCACATCAGGAACGGGCGTCACGTTCTGCCCGTCAAGCGCTCCTCGGGGGGGCGCTTCAAGGGCATAGTCCACGACCAGTCCGGCAGCGGCGGGACGCTTTTCATCGAACCACTGGAGACCGTCGACCTCAACAACGAACTGGCTGAGCTTCGGGCGGCGGAGAAGAAGGAGATCGAACGGTTGCTCCGCGAGGTCACCGCGCTCGTGGGCGCCGAGGCGCGCTCAATACTTCACTCCCTCATGATCATGGGCGAACTGGACTATCACCGCGCCGCCGCCGCGCTGTCACGCGATCTCGACGCGTCAGCTCCTTCGCTCAACACCGACGGGCGGCTTCGGATAAGGAACGGACGGCACCCCGTGCTCCTCGAGACGGCGAGAAGAAGCGGGGGGGTGGTCGTGCCGCTGAATCTCGACCTCGGGACCGACGCGACGACGGTGGTCATATCGGGACCGAACGCGGGCGGGAAGACGGTAACGCTGAAGACCGTCGGGCTCCTGGTGCTGATGGTTCAGTCGGGTCTTCACGTTCCGGCCGGGCCGGACACCGAGCTCTCAGTGTTCCGCGACGTGTTCGCGGACATCGGTGACGAGCAGTCGATCGAGCAGAGCCTCTCGACGTTCTCCTCGCACCTCAGGGTGATCCGGGAGATCATCGAGGAGGCGAAGGGCGACACGCTCGTTCTCATCGACGAGATGGGGGCCGGGACGGACCCCGACGAGGGCGCGAGCCTGGCCATAGCGATACTCGAGGAACTGACCGCGCGAGGAGCGCCCACCATCGCCACGACGCACCTGGGGTCCGTGAAGAACCACGTGCACGGCCACGACGGGATGGAGAACGCGTCGATGGCGTTCGATCCGGAGACGCTCGAGCCGAGCTTCAGGTTCGTCCCGGGCATTCCTGGCGCGAGCCACGCCCTGTCGATAGCGAAGGCCCTCGGGCTGCCGGACCAACTGCTCGCGCGGGCCAGGGAGCTCCGGGACGAGGACTCCGCCAGCATCGACGAGCTTCTGGCCGACCTCACCGAGCGTGAGCGCAGGCTCGACGGCCTCATCGAGGAGGCGGAGCGCGAGCGGAACAGGGCCGCTCTGGCCACGAAAGAGTATGAGGGTAGACTCGAGGGCGTCCGCGACGAGCGCAAGCAGATCAAAGCGCAGGCACTGGCGGAGGCCAGGGAGACGCTCGACAGCGCGAAGTCGCTGGTCGAGGAGACCGTCAGAGAGATCAAGGCCCGGGAGGCCGCGCGCGACACCATCAAGAAGGCACGCGAGAAGCTGCGTGAGAGCCGGGCCAGGGTGGCGCGGCAGATAGAGGCGGAGGCGCGGGAGGAGCGACCCGAGCCCGGCCGTCCCGTGGGCGAGTTCGTGCCCGGCATGACCGTTCGCGTCGCCAGTCTCGGACGAGACGGCGAACTGATCGACCTTCCCGACAGAAAGGGAAGGGCGCGTGTGCGCATACGTAACGCCACGGTCGAAGTGGACAAGGACGACCTGTTCGAGGTCGAGCGCACTGAGCCGAGGGCCGAACGCCGGACCGAGATCACCGTCGACGTCGAGGCGTCGGACAGCCCGGTGACCGAGCTGCACCTCAGGGGATCGACGACCGACGAGGTCAGAGATGCGATCGAGCGATGCGTGAGCACGGCGCTCGTGCAGGGGATCTCGTCGATACGGGTGGTACACGGCAAGGGCACCGGGGCGCTCAGGAACGAGACTCATGCCGTGCTCAGGACCATGCCCTCGGTCAAGTCGTTCAGGCTCGGACGGTGGGGCGAGGGAGACACGGGCGTCACGATCGTGGAACTCAAGTAGGCCCGGCGTCCGGCGGCGCGAAGTCGCTCGTCGGCCGATGCGGTGCGAGGTGCAATTGGCGCGCAGGATCCCCGAGCAGCTCATCGAGGACATCAGGTCGGCGAACGACATCGTCGACGTGATATCCGAACGCATCCGGACGAAGAAGGCCGGTCGGAACTACAAGGCGTGCTGTCCGTTCCATGACGAAAAGTCACCGTCCTTTAACATCAACCCCGAGCGGCAGATCTACCACTGCTTCGGGTGCGGGGTCGGCGGGAACGTCATAACGTTCCTGATGGAATACGAGAAGATAGGGTTCATAGAAGCCGTCCGGGAGCTGGCCCAGCGCGCCGGCATCTCCATCCCGGAGCGCGCCGGGGAAGCGGGCTCCGCTGAGGATCCCATCTACGCCGCGAATGCGATGGCGGTCCGGTACTTCCGAGGGTGTTTCGCGGGACCCGCGGGCGAGGGCGCGAGGGCTTACTGGCGGGGGCGCGGGATAGGCGACGAGATAACCGAGATGTTCCAGATCGGCTGCGCGAAGCCGGGCTGGGACGGACTGCTCAAGACGGCGGCGAAGGAGGGCGTGACGCCCCAGGTGCTCGAGGAGGCGGGTCTCGTGATCGAGAGGGACAAGGGTGGCCACTACGACCGCTTCAGGGACCGCCTGGTCTTTCCGCTCCTCTGGACCGGAGGGAGAGTGGTCGGTTTCGGCGGCCGGGCGATGGATGATTCCGAGCCGAAGTACCTCAATTCGCCGGAGACGCGCGTCTACCACAAGGGGCACTACCTCTACGGGCTCGCGCAGGCCCGACCGGCGCTCCGGGCCTCGCGGGAGGCCATCCTCGTGGAGGGCTACATGGACACGCTGAGCCTCTACGAAGCGGGCTTTCACAACGTGGTCGCCTCGGCCGGCACCGCCCTGACGCCGGAACAGGCGAGGGTCATCTCGAGGTACGCGGACCGCGTCTTCGTGGCCTACGACGGCGATACGGCGGGCATCGTAGCCGCAACCAGGGCGGCCGAGCTGCTCGTGAAGCTCGGGGTCAAGGTCCGCATAGCGGCGCTGCCGGACGGCGCCGACCCGGATTCTCTCGTCAGGGAGGAAGGCGCCGACGCGCTGAAGGCTCAGCTTGACGGGGCGCGTGACTTCATCGACTTCCTGCTCGCCACGGACCCGCCTCAGACCGCCGAAGACAGAGAGAAGGCGGCCCGCGGGCTGCTGGATACCGTCGCCAGCATCGAAGACCCCATCAAGGCCGATCTGATGCTCGAGAAGATCGCGCAGTCGCTCGCCATCGACCGTGGAGCTCTGACGAGGGCACTCGGCGCTCGGAGGGCGGACGATTCGCGGAGGGCGGCTCTGAAGAGCGGCCCCGGCGCCGCACCCGGCTCGTCCGCCGCGCGGGCGATGGGTGCCGCCGAACTTGCCGCGCAGAAGGGGCTCGTGGGTATTCTCCTGACGGGCGGTGACGAGGCCCGGCGCGTGAATGAGGAACTGACGCCCTCCGACTTCACCGACCCCGTGCTCAGTGGGCTGGCGGAGCAGCTGATGAGAGAGTGCGGCGAGACCGTCGACGTGGGGGCACTTCTGGACCGGCTGTCGACTCCCGACGAGGCCGCCGTCATCACCGAGATCTCGGTCGTCCCATCCGACGACGACAATGGCGGACGGGTTTGCGGTGACTATATTAGGGTAATCAGAAGATCCGCCATTGAGGCCGAGATCGCGGCGGTGGACCGCGAGATCGAGACGGCCGAGATGACCGGTGACGAGGAGAAGCTCCTCTCGCGCGTGACCGCGCGGCAGGAGCTGGCCCGGAGGCTCTCGGAGCTTGCGGGCAGCGATTGAGTCGTTCTTCCGTCCTTCTAGGAGGCGAGGCCCAGCATATGGCGAAACGCTCAGCGGACAAGATCCTGGGAACGATCAAGCAGAAGGTCGGCGGCGCAGGCTCGCTCACGTACGAAGAGCTGGGCGCGTTTCTTGGCGACGATCTGGACATCGAACTCGTGGACGACATCTATTGCGGGTTGTCAGAGATGGGCGTCGAGGTCGTCGACAAGAAGACCCACGAGGCTAAGCGTAAGAAAGAATCGAAGAAGCGGGCGAAGGTCCAGCCGAGGCTGCGGTTCGACGATCCGGTGCGCATGTATCTCCGGGAGATGGGGCAGGTCAAGCTTCTTGACCGCGAGGGCGAGGTGGAGATCTGCAAGCGGATAGAGAGCGCCGAGGACA
>JBDRFG010000137.1:0-16519 GCA_043819135.1 Candidatus Eiseniibacteriota bacterium
CGGCCACCTGGAAGAACTCCGCCGCCCGGTCCTGCTTCTCAAGCGCGTCGCAAAGGTCCGCCGTGTAGGTAGCGATGCCACACTTGCGTGGCAGGCTGCTGCCCACGAACGCGACACGACGTGACCGTTGCTTCATGGCTCTTGGCATTGATTCTCAATCTCCATCAAACCATCTGCGTCGGCGGCTGCCGGTTGATGTTCCGGGCGAACGCCCGAGTGTTCTTGGCTCAAGCGCGGCGCCCCTCTTGCGAGGGGCGTCGGGTGCCGTAGAGCGTCGGCAGCAGATGCCGTTCAGGAACCAAGATACTGCCAATACGGGCTGGCGGCAAGGACTCCGTCAAGCTCCACTGACCCACGGGAACCGACCTCTCACCGACGACGTGGCTCTCGTGACCACATCAGCCCGCGTACAAGCTACGCGAGGTACCTGATCCTGCCCGATCTAGAGATCTCCTACCATTCTTCGGCAGAAGGCGCCTCGCAACCAGCCGCTCCCCCATCGTGTCGTGAATAGCCTCGAAGCAGGCCCCCGCTACCAACTCGATGCGAACACCCGTCTCCTTGGAGGCGGGTGTTTGCACAGAGGCCAGCATGGTCGGACGGCTGAAGAGGTGCATCAGGATGTCGCCTGTGTCCGGGTCCACCTCAATCCGCTTCATGAACAGGCTGACCCACTGCCGCATCTCCTCCCTGGTCCCGGCAGCGGACATTCCCCCGAACGCTCTGCGGCATTCCTCCACCAGAGACGCGTCAGCCAGAGTGGGCATCGGCCGCACGGCGGCGCGTCAATTGGGTGGAGTCGTAAGCGGCGGGATCTTGTCACGGGCTCCCCGACCCGCCTGCCGAGCCGCGCACTGGCTCGAACTGCGGTTCCGACGGACGTGGCGGAACGTACTCTCTCACACGATACATCTTCGTAACCACTGTCCCCTTCCCGAGCACCGTGCCGTCCTCTGTGATCGCCATGCCCACTCGGTACCAGGGGTAGCTCCGATCCACGGTGTCGACGACGCGCTCGAAAAGATCAGGCAGCTCGTCGAGCGGAGACGTAAAGGGCTTGAGCCCAACCGTCCGCATGAAAAGGTAGTTGATCCCGGCGTCCCTCAGGGCCCCGTGTGCCGAAAGCCCGCTCATTCTGCTGATGTCGAGCCCGACGCCGACGTCGTCCCCCATCAGAACCTCGTTGCCGGGGAGGGACGCGATGAGGGGATAGCGGTAGGTCTGGTAGAAGTCGTGATCGGTCGGCCGAACGAGGAGGATCCGCGTGCCCACGGGAAGTCCGTAGACGATCTCGGGTATTCGATAGTATGCGAGACGCGACGCACCACGCTGATGCGACCAGATGTGGTGGTTCTCGCGGAACACCACGCGCAGCGTCTCGAGGCCCGAGAAGAGAACGGCTAGAGAAACGACAGCGATGATGACCGCTCGCGTTCTCTGCGCGACCGCGTCGAGAACAAGCGCGACCGGCACGCACGCAAGTCCCATGACCGGCAGGAGAAAACGCGGGAGATGGTGCTTCCCAAACCACCAGGTGAGAACACCGAGCGCGATGAGAGCCAGCACGACAACGCACCGCATCCTGACCGCGGCGCGCGCTTCGCGATCGAGGCCGCGTTTCGCGAACAACACTACGCCCGGGAGGGCGAGCGCCGCGAAGGCCGCTCCGAAGCCGGCCCCTCCGCTGTAGGTGCTGCCGACGTGGCGGTCCATCATCGGGAAGACCCACCAGTAAGCACGCGCCGGCACGAACTGGAACTCCTGCCGGAGCCCCGATGACGCGGCCCACTCCCGGATCCCCATCGACAGCGGTTCGATCGGATTCCCGGTGAGGACAAGATTGCGCACGAACCAGAAGCCCGCCGGGATCGCCAGTGCTACTACGAGAATCCCCGTGGCCCCGAGAGCGCGGCGGAGTGATGACGGCCCCGGCTGAGCCGCCGAGAGCGCGTGGAAGATGAACACGAGCGGAACGGCAACGATGACAAACGGGAGGATCGAGTACTTCGTCCCGAGCGCGAGGCCAAGAGCGAAGCCCGCCGCCACGATCTCGCGCGTGCGACCGCGCCCTCCGACACTCGACTCGAGGGATCGAAGAAGAAAGAACGCGAAGCAGAGAATGAGCCCCGTCACGACGAGATCGTTCTTCGCGATCGTCGTCTGGAAGAACACGATTGGCGCCGTCAGGAAGACGAGCACCGCGATCGACGCAGAGGCGACCGATGCCCCGAACCTCCGTCCGATGCCGTAGATAGCGAGCGCCGCGAGAAAGGCGAACGGAAGCTGCACGATCGGTACGAGTTTATCGCTCCCGCCGAGGAAGAGGGCGAGGATTAGGAGCTCGGCGTTCGAGGGGTAGAAGGCGCCCGTTGAACCGTAGACGCCGAGATCGCCGTGCAGAAGCCAACTCGCCGTGCGCGGGAGGTGATAGGTCAGGACGTCCCAGTGGCGCGGAGGACCTGAGAGGCCCGACGACACCGCGATCGCGAGGAAAACCGCGCAGACGAAGAGTACTATGATGAGCGCGTCGTGGCGCCGATCGCGATTTCGCCCGGCCGCGGGCCGGCCCTTCCGGAGACGGAACTCGTCCTGTCGAGCGACCTCGGGCCGGAGCGGCCGCACGCGACGCCACAGGAGCGACCACGCGGCTGCGCAGAGAAGGGCTGACACAGTGAGCGCGTTCCCAGCGGTGACCATCGGTCTGCTGGTCGCGGCGGCCAGGATTCCCAGAAGCTGGAATCCTACCACGAGAAGGCTGAAGGCCGCCAAGGCGCCCGCAGCTAGAGCGGCCACGCCAGAGCGCCAAAGCCTCCCGATTGGGACGGCCGCGAGCAGGAAGAGGAGGACAGTCAAGAAGACCATTAGGGGATCCACAAGCACCTCACTCTGGACGCCTCGCCTACTCCGATCGCGCCCACCGGACGATCAGCCCGATCGCGTCCGCGTGGAGCAGGAGGTAAAGCAGGAGGAGCGAGCAGCACGCGCCGACGATCCATGAGGAATAGGGCGAGGGCTCCGGAGCTCGCTTCTTCTGCGAACGTGACTGTCTCGCTGGGCGCTTGCGCTTCATCCTGTATTCTCCTACGTCTCGTGCCGATGGACGACAGGTGGGCGATTCGCCCCTCACGGGACGGCCACGGACACACGCGGAGATGATAGCACTGTTATGAGCGGAGACCAACTCGGACTCGGCGCGGTGGTGTATCAGTTCCTGTGTGGAAAGGGCTTGGGGCGGCCACAGTGTACCGGGTCCAGGAACATCTCGGGCGTCCTTCACGCGAGCCTGCGGCCGTCCCGGAAGCACGCTGACCTCGTGGCCGTTGCGCAGTCGACGATGCCGGTCGCTGCGGGTGCACCACCCGGCCGCGCTGCCCTTGCCTCTCCCCAAGTCGAATCGACGCTCGTGACGCTGGTGACGCTGTCTCCCGATCTTTCTGCCCGGACTGCCCATCACGCCGCCGTTCCTACCCTCACCATCTCCAGCTCTGCGTGCTTGACTCCCTAGTAGCGCCAGTGCGTCGTAACGACAGGCAGCCGCTCCGAATCGGCTACTAACCGGGCCCCCGCTACCAAACATGGAGAGCCCGGGTCCCTAGACCCGGGCTCTTCGTCCTAGGAGGAACCACCTCCCGGGGCTGGCGTCTGTGGGGCGAGGTAGTGGCTACTGGCCCTCTAGCTCTGACCGGATCATCTCTAGACCTCGCGCGACCTGCGGATCGCCGGGAGCAAGATCGTCCGCCCTGAGCAGTGAGGCCTCGGCCCTCTCAAGCACCCCCCGGAGCTCGTCCGGATCTGCGCCGCCCTGAGATGACAGACCCATCCATCGCTGATAGTCCTCTGACGCCTTTCGAACGTAAGCCATGACGAGAGCGCTGCCGCCGAGGTGACTGACCTCGGGATCGTCCGGGAGGATGCGGTCGGCTATCCAGATCTCCTCCAGAGCCGCGTTCATGTTCCCTTCGTACAAGTGGAGCGAGCTCAAGAGAAGATGTCGACGACCTTCGATGGCCCGGTCCAACTCGGCGCCGAAAGCGTCAGGCCACGTCGACGGTGGGTCCTCCAGGATCGACGCGAAGTCGGGCCTGGCAGCGAGGAGCGCCTCGAGGTTCTCGGGCCTCGTGTCCCTGCCAAAACTCCGGGACTCCGAGAACTCAAGAAGAGCGTGATCGTCCGTGTTGATCGGACCGTCCCCCACGAACTCCCGTATCGCTGCGGAGTCAAGCACCAGACACGACACGATCTTTGCCGGCGAGTAAAGCCCCACCGACTTGAGCAGCTCGCCGGCGGTTGGCACACGCGAGTCTGAGCCTTCGTGCGTCCCGGAGCTCCCGCGCGACAGCGCAGGCTCGAAGATCGTCTCGAGGTTTGCGAGCGTGGTTGTGACCCCGTTCGGACCTCCTACGAGCACGCCGTGTTGGCTCGCCATGAAGACGGCCGACTCGGGGAAGACCGAAGAGAACGTACGCAGCAGCACCCTGAAGTCCGAGGACGAGAGCTGGTGGAGCGGAAGGTACTGAACCATCACTCCGCCCGCGGCAAGCCTCGAGCGGCACAGCTCATAGTAGTCCTTCGTGTAGAGTGCAGGGCTCGCTACGGCGGGGTGGATCGGATCGCAGCTGATGACATCAAACGTCTTGTCTGTGCCGATGACATAGCTCCGTCCGTCCTCTATGACCCCGCGCACTCTCGAGTCCTTGAGGACATCGTAGTTGTATTCGGCGAACACATCAGCGACGTCGAACACGCCGGGGGCGATTTCCACAACCGTGATCTCCTTGAACGGATGTGACGCGACGGCGGCAAGGGTCGTTCCCATGCCGAGTCCGATCACGAGGGCCGAGTCCCGGCGCTCGGCGAGAATCGCGGGGAGGTGTCCGAGGAAGCCCGCTGTCTGGAGGGCGCCCATGGACGTGTCCATCGCGAACGTACCGTTGGTGTAGAGACGTCTCACCCCGGTGTCCGTGTCCTCAACCACGATAATCGATGCGCCAATCTCCTCCTTGTAATAGAGGGTGGTCGTCCCAGCCCCCTTTTCAATCTTGCCGAGGTAGTATTCGCCTCGGTGAGAGGAGGCGGCAACGATCAGGACGGCGACGCCGACGGCCATGGCTGCGTACGACAAGCCGACACGCGTTACGCGACGAGGTCGCATCGCTGTCAACAGCAGGAAGCCACCGAACCCCACCAGCAGTATGGCAGAGATGAGAACGGTCCCTTTCGTTCCAACCGCAGGTATGAGCACGAACCCGGCGAGCAGACTTCCGAGGACAGCGCCAGCCGTGTTGGCGGCGTAGACGGCCCCGATGCGTCCGCCGAGTCCACGACGCGGCTTTCCACCGGACGCGTCATGACTCGACCCAGCGCGTCCCGTTCGACCTGCGGCGGCCGCCAGCAGGATCGGGAAGAGCGCACCCGACAGGGCCGCTGGCACGAACATAATGGCCGACGAGAGCCCCAGCCGTCCCACGAAGATCTGACCCCACGTCGGCCCCTGCCCGGGGGGCGCCAAGGTGCCCACAATCCCCTGGAAGATCTTAGCGCTCTCGAAGATGAGAGGTATGGCGAGCGCTGCCGTCGCGCCGAACCCGATGAGCAGAAACGGCACCGCGAATGGCGTCTCTCTGCGCCTCGAGGAGACGATGAGACTCCCCGCGCCGATCCCGATCAGGAACGCCATGAGCATCGCGGAGACCGAGAAGATACTCGAGGCAAGCATGAGACGGAGCACCCTGCCCCATACGACCTCGCAGGCGAGCGCTGAGAAGCCCGCCAGGAACGTGGCTGCGTAGATGCCCCACGACGGAATCCGAGGTCCGGCCTCGGCCTTCGCGTCCGACGCGGACGACTGCTCGGACGCATCTTCGTCAGCCGCCCTACCACCCGTCCGCACCAGCACGAGCGCCGCCGCGCCCGCGACGACGTTCATGAGCACGGCCACGAGCGAGGTCGACGAGGTGCCAAGATATCGAAGAAGCACGAAACCTGCCAGGAAGACTCCGAGCACGGCTCCTAGCGTGTTGACGCCGTAGAGCCCGCCGATGAGCCGCTGCGACGCCCGCGTGCGACAAAGACGGACGGCGGCGCGAACCATCACGGGGAACGTCGCCCCCATGAGCATCGTGGGGACGATTAGGAGCAGAAAGACGCCCGCGACTCGCAGGACGACAGCCATAGACGTCGGTCCGCCGGGTCCGTAGAACATGTAGTAGACCGCGCTGGCGCCTCGGACTCCGAGCGGGACTAGGAGAGCGGACACGCCGATACCGAATTGAAGGAACGCATAGATGGTCAGAGCCCGCGCGCGCCGTCTGTCGAAGACGCTTCCCAGGTACCCCGATCCGAAGGCAAGTCCCGCCATGAAGGCCGCGAGTACGGTGGCGACTGCGGCGGTCGAGCTTCCGAGCGAGAACTCGAGCGATCTGATCCAGACCACCTGGTGCACGAGGCCCGAGGCACCGGAAACGAAGAAGATCGCAAACAGAACGAACGTGACTCCGCGGACTGTCGGAAGCTCTCTGGCCCTGAAAGGAGCTCGAGAAGCTCTCTTGGACTTCCTGCGGTGCGATTCCGACATCAGGTTCCTCTCATAGCGCAGGACCACGATTCGGCCTCTGGCTTAGCCACCGTGTGCCCTCTCACGTCCAAGGCGCCACGGACGAGGCAGTCGCGTTCAACCGAGTCGATTATGGGCTGCTAACTTGCCTATGGCCAATTTTGCAGGCCCTACTCGAGGGTGTCAAGTGCCGTAACCAAATATGTCTAACCAAGTACTCACCCATCGTGTCCTGAATGGCCTCGCAGCCAGAGTGCCACCCTTGGCCTTGAACCTCACCTCGACCACGTCAGAATTCCGACCCAGACTTCTCTCTTGGACTTCGTAGCGGACCCCCGCTACCGAGCGCGCACGCGCCCCGCGAGTTTCCGTACAAACCCACCATACAACGCGAGGTCTTCGCGCCGGATGATGACGGTCTCTGCGAGGCCGCACCCGGAAAGCCGCGTGAAGAACGCGAGCATGAGCGCGCTCTGGAACGTGTAAGCGATGGTCGACGCCCACGCCGCGCCCTCGATGCCGTGCCCGGGTATCCACAGTAAGCAGAGTCCGGCGTTCGTTCCAAACGCAATGGCGGTCGCGATCGTCTGGTAGATGCGGCGATCCCTGCCGGAGAAGTACCCGGACAGCACTACAGCGATTGACAGCATGGCGACACCCGGTATTAGGACGCGGAGAGCTCGGAGCGCAGGTAGGAACTCTTCACCGTAGAAGAGGAGTATGAGCGACCGAGACAGGAAATACAGCACGACGCCGGCCAGCAGGGTGACCGCAAACGCGTTCCTGGTAACGCGCGGCGTCAGCTCGTTCGCTTCTTCCTGCCCGACCGACGAGAGCCTTGGAAAGAGAACGACCTGAACTGAGTGCGGGATGTGGGACAGCTTCTCGGCCAGGAGGACCGCTATCGAGTACAGCCCCTGAGTGTGCAGACCCGCCATGGACAGGATCAGGAACATGTCGAACCGGTACATGAACGTGACGAAGATGTTGCCGACATGCCCCTGCAGTCCGTACACGACTGACCTTCTGAACATCCCCGGCGGCGGGCGCTCGAACATTCGTTCGCCTCTGAGTTCGCGTCGCGCCACCAGTATCGCTACGACGGTCACGCAGAACTCGCTCGCGATGTAGGCCGTGAGCGCGCCCCGTGAACCACCGTGGAAGACGAAGAGGTTCAGGCACATCAGCGCGAGCAACACGCCCGCCTGCATCAGGTTGGCCAGGTTGAACCAGCGGATCCTGTGCATGCCCAGCAGAAGCGCGACGGACAGATACTTGAGCAGGAGGATCGGGATCAGCACCGTCGCCAGGCGAAGCACCGACGCGAGGACCGGGTCCGACGCGCCGCCGTAGAATCGAAGGAAGACCAGGTAGCACGGGACCGCGACCGCACTGACCGCAAGGGTCATGAGCAGCCCCTGCCCGTTTATCTGACCGATGGAGTAGCGCTTCTGGGAGAGCAGATAGGTGTGGGACGAGTCGATGCCGAGAAGCCCGATGAAGGCAAAGAGCGCCGGGAACGTAACGGCTGATATGTAGGTTCCCTGGCCGTCCACGCCCAGAAGCCGCGCGATGAGAATGGACGTCGGGATATTGATGAGGACGATGCCAATGCGCGATGTGAACGTCATCAGGCTGTGCCTGAAGACGGTTCGCGCCGAACTCTGGCCGTCCACGTGGTCCCGCAACCTCCACCCCCGTTCATCGTGACTCACGTCCGTGATATTCCGGTGCTTCGGGTGGAGCGATCACTCACGGCCCGCTCCATGACCTCGACCTCCATGGCCTGCCGTTCCTCCATGGTCGGGAATCGCTCGTCCATGCGGACCCGGGCCGCTTCTCCGAGCGTCCTCGCGCGAGCGTTGTCCCCCAGGAGCTCGAGCAGCACCCGGGGCAGGTCCGGCAGCTCCTCCAGCGACACCAGCACGCCGGTTCGACCCGCCTCCACGAAGTCCGCGGTTCTGCCCGTGTTGAGAGCCACGACCGGCAGCGCCGACAGCATCGCCTCGTAGAGCGTGTTGAACGCGTTGGTCCGGTTCGAGAGCGTCACGAAGACGTCGGCCGAGGCGTAGACCCCCGGCAGTGCGTCGTGAGAAATGGCGCCGGTGAAGACGACATCACCGCTGATGCCGAGCTCGGCCGCAACAGCCTCGAGCCGGTCTCGATCCTCACCATCCCCGACGATCAGGAACGTGATGTCGGCGCGCTCGGAGAGTATGCCCGGCGCCGCGCGGAGCAGTCTGTCGATGCGCTTCTCCTCGGAGAGCCGCGCCACGCTGAGCACGACCTTGTTTCCCTTCGGAATCCCGTACCTCATCGTTACCGACGGATCGCGTTCTGCGCCGACAAACCTGTCTTTGTCGACGCCGTCGAGAAAGAACAGGAATCGGTCCATGTCGACACCGAGCATGGCCGCAAGCTCGTCACCGCAAGACCCGTCGTTGTGCACGATCATGTAGTCAGACGGTGTCTTGAACGCCGCTATTTCCCTGTACCTCAGGATGAACCTGAGCGGGCTGGAACGGATGTCATCAATGTAGATCCCGACGCCAAAGAACCGGCTGACGCACGGGACGCGGCGCATCCGGGACAAGATGAAAGCAGCGGGCGCCCCAAGTTCGCCCATGCCGAAGAAGGCGTCGGGCCGGATCCTCTTCGCGAGCGCCAGGCCGGCTGGAAGAACTCTGACGAACCAGTAGAGATAGGAGAGAAGCAGCTTGGCGTGGTGCACCAGCTTGTTGCTGCCGGGACTGGGCATGAAGTTCACTGCGCTCCTGAAGCGGTGGAGCGTGACGCCGTGGTAGTCCTCTTCGGAAACGCAGCCCGGGAGCCCGGGCATCAGCACGTGCATGTCGTGGCCGTGCTTCGGGAAGCTCGTGATGGAAAGGAAGAACGACGGCGCGCCCCGGCCCTCTCCCATCGACCAGAACTCGCGCCAGCTGTAGATGGCCAGGACCGTGAGGGGCTGATGCTCCTGGGGCGTGTTTGTCACTGGCTCGCTCCAATTACTGCGTGAATTCTGGCCACCGGGCTCGGTCAGGGTAGCACGCCTCACGGCCGGCGGCAACACCGGCAACCCATGCCGGTAACCGCGCTTTGACTTCGGCGGACAACGAGGCTAGCATCGCCGGAGCTGTCCGACGGTAGTCTCGGACACGAGCAGACAGCCCCGAGAAGAGGCAACGTCGTGAACTGGGTTCCCATGGCGATAGTGACCGCGATCGGATTTGCCTCGGCCGGCAGCTACGCGAAAGCGCTGTCGAAGAGGACGCGCGTTTACGTGGTCACGTGGGCGTTCATTGCGCTGTCGGCGCCGTGGACGGCCCTGGCATTGATGCGGCAGGGCATGCCCCCGCTCGGCGACAAGTTCCTTCGCGCCGCTCAAGGCGATAGCATCTGAGAAGGGAAGCCTCCTGACGCTCGTCGTCGCCATCTGGAGCATCTCAGCCGTCTTCGACAAGGTCGCGACCGTCGAGAGTTCGCCGGTCTTCTACACCACGTTCTTCGCGCTCGCGTACGCGCCGTTCGTCGTCTTCGGCGTGAGGAAGAGCTCCCCGGACCTGGTGACCTGGCCGCGGCTCCTGCTGCTTGGACTCTTCACTGCGATCATGATACTGAGCCAGTTCACGGCCATTGAAATGACGGTCGCCAGCTACGTCATCGCCATCAAGCGCGCGGGCATGGTGCTGTCGGTCGTGTTCGGGTACTTCTTCTTCAAAGAGAGACACCCGCGAGCCAGGCTCACAGGTGCGCTGCTGATGACTGCCGGAGTGATCGTTCTGTCGCTGCAGGGTGGACCCTAGGTGTCCCCGTCACCGGATCGACCGGCGGCCTCTCCCAGCCCCAGCCCCGTGAAGCGCGACAGGTCCCCCGACCGCCCCGATTCGCCCAGGATCTCGGCCGAGGTCCGGATGTCGCTCGCGATGTCCGGACGCGAGAGGAACGAGGGTCCCGCGTCGCCAAGCTCGCGGACGAGTCCCACCGCCGCGTCCAGGCAGCAGGCGGCGTTCTCTGCCGAGTCGCTCTCTCCGCGGGATATGCGAGCCAGCAGGCAGCGGCACCTGAGAAGCAGCTCCCGCTCCCCCATGGACCAGGCCATGTCACAAGCGGTCACGGCCGCCTCCCTCGCTCCCGCGCGGTCGCCGCTCTCGAGAAGCGTCTGGGCGCGGTAGAACTCGGCGGCGCCCAGAACGGATTCCAGGCCCAGTGAGCGCGCCTCCTCGACCACACCGTCGAGCACGGCGGTCGACTCGTCGAGCTTGCCCTCGCGGCGAAGTGCCCGTCCGAGTTCCGACGCGACCTGCAGGAGCGTGATGCGGCCGCCGCTTGACTCCGCGTGCGTCCGCGCCTTCTCGAGGTCGGTCACAACGGAATCGGAACCCGCCAGGTTCCCCATGGTTCCACGGGCCAGAAGCGCGTCCGCAATCAGCTCTTCGTTGCCGATCTCGTCGGCCATCTCGAGGGCACGCGCCACCGTGTCGGCCGCGATGTCGCAGTTCCCCAGCGAGCATTCGAGCTTGGAGCGCGCGGCCAGCGACCAGGCGACGCCGTTCTTGTCGCCGAGTTCCTCGAAGATGCCGAAGGCCTCTTCTTGGGATTCGAGGGCGGCCTGGTATCTCCCCTGCAGCGCCATCACCGTTGCCATGTAGCCGCGCGTCTCCGCTTCGCCGCTGCGCCATCCGATCTCTTTGGAGATCTTCAGAGCCTCGAGATATCTGGCCATCGCCTTGTCGTGGCGACCCCGCAGGCGTTCGATGTTCCCCAGGTAGTTGAGCGATATCGCGATGCCCTTCTTCTCACCCAGCTGCCTGCGCGCCTCGAGGGCTCGCTGGAAGTAGACCCCTGCGTCGTCGACCTTTCCCTGGATCAGGTACACGTTGCCGATGTCGTTCAGGCAGAGTATCTCGGCCATGCGGTCGCCCAGGCCCGACTCGACCTTGAGTGCCTTCTTGTAGCTCTCGAGCGCCTCGTCCAGCGACCCGCGCTCCTCGTAGGCGGTCCCCATGTTGATCATGTTCTCCGCCGTCCCGCGGACATCGCCCAGCTCTCTGCTGATGTCGATGGCCGCCTCGTAGGTCTCGATACACTTCTCGTAGTCGCCCCTGACCTGATAGACGACGGCCATGTTCGAGAGAGTCGCGCTCTCCCCGCGACGGTCTCCTATCTGTCGCTTGATCTCGAGCGACTCGAGGTAGTGCTTGAGCGCCTCGTCGTATCTGTCCAGGTAGTAGTCGGCCAGACCGATCGCGTTCAGGACAGTTGCGCGTCCCTCATCGTTACCGAGGAGAGTGTTGAGCGAAAGCGCCCGGTATAGGTATTCCAGCGCCTCCTGGCCGCTGCCCTTCTTGATGTTGACGCGCCCCATGGCGAACAGCGCCGTGACGAACTTGGGGTCCAGCTCGATGATCCGCTCGAGGTTTCTGATGGCGCCGTCCCAGTCGCCCTTCATCTCGTAGGCCTGGGCCAGCTCGTAGACGGCACTCAGGTTGTTTGGCAGTAGCTGGACCAGGAGCTCGAACGCCTCGATCGCACGGTCGATCTCACCGGCCACCATCGCTTCCCTGGCGGTGATGAAGAGCGAGTCCGCGCGGGTGAGGCCGTCTCCTCGCCGCGCGGCGTTGCCGAGGGCGTCGCGCGCCTCCTCCACCCTGCCCGAGTTCGAGAGCGCTTCGCCCAGATAGGTGTAGGCGAGCGCGAAGTCCGGGTCGCGCTCGACGGCCTCAGAGAGAAGAGTGATGGCCTCTAGGTTGTTCCCCTCGTAGAGCTTCGCAAGGCCGTCGACGTACGCCCTGATCGCCTCTGGCTTCTCCGAGCCCTTCTCTCCGACCATCGTGACGACCAGGTCTCGCGCGCCCTCGCTCTGGATCGTGCGTCGAACCTGGGCCGCGAGGTGAGCCACGACCTGCAACAGCTCGGCCTCCGTCGAGGCCTCGGCCTTCTCGTGCACGTCTTCGCCCGTGGAGGGTCGCCGTATCGAGACGTCGACCCGCGCCGCGGGACCGAGCTTGACGAAGCTGCCGCTGACGATCGTGTCGACGTTGAGAAACTCGCCGATCGACCGGAGCGCCATCTCGTCGAGCGCGGAGTCGGGACGCAGCTTGAGGTCCGCCATCAGCGTCGTCAGACGGTCGGCCGGCACGACGCGCAACGTCGGGACCTGCGAGAGGTCGCTTCCCAGCATCACCTGAAGGCCCGACTGCATCCAGTCGGCTTCGGGATTGCCGGTCATGTTCCTGAAGGGAAGCACGACGATCGAGTGCTGTGGGTCTATCCAGGTGGTCTCCTGGAGCGGCTTGTCAACGACCCCGGTGGCGGTCCGCCACGCGGTCTGTGCCAGCGAACCGAGTTGGGTCCCCAGCACCGAGGATGCCGGCGCACCGAACTTCTCAAGCTCCGCGGCCACCGCGCCGCAATCGTCGAATCGGTCGGCGGCCTTCTTCGCGAGGGAGCGCGCGACGATCGCCTGATACTCCCGCGGCACTCCGGCGTCGTCCGGTATCGGAGCGGGTGGAGTGTTGACGACCGCGTATAGAACCTCCACGTGGGTCTCCCCTGGGAAGGCCGGCCGGCCTGTTGCCATCTCGTAGAACACCGCACCGGAGGCGAAGACGTCCGCCCTCGCATCGACGGGCGTGCCTCGCGCCTGCTCGGGAGACATGTAGCGCGCCGTCCCCATCACGGCGCCTTCACGGGTGAGTGACATGGCCTGCGTCGCGTCGGAGCTCTCCGACTGCTGAAGCAGCTTGGCCAGGCCGAAATCGAGTATCTTGACCAAGCCGTCCGGCCTGACGACGATGTTCTCGGGTTTGATGTCGCGGTGCACGATGCCCAGCTCGTGGGCCTTACCGAGGGCGCGGGCGATCTGTCTGGAGAGGTCGAGAATCTCGCCGAACGACGGGATGCCGGCGGATATCCTCGCGCGCAGCGTCTCGCCATCGACGAGTTCCATGGCGATGAACGTCATGCCGTCGACTTCATCGATCTCGTAGATGGTGGCGATGTTGGGATGATTGATGGCGGACGCGGCCTGCGCCTCACGGATGAATCGCTGGACACGCTCGTGGTCGGAGGCGACGTCTTGCGCCAGAACCTTGAGCGCGACACGCCGGCCCAGCTTCGTGTCCTCGGCGGCGTAGACGATGCCCATGCCGCCCCGGCCGAGTTCTTCGATGACGCGGTAGTGAGAGATCGTTTTGTCTACCATGCTGTCCCGTATCACGCCTGGATTCGAGTCTGAGAAGGCGTCCGCCGCTGAGTATTGGTCACCGGCGCCGAGCTTCAGGCTACCAGATGCGCGGCGTCCTGACCACCCGGTTCCTGAGACGGGGGCGTGAGCGCCCGGTACGTAGCGAGACCGGCGGGAGAGCTGCCCTCGAACGACAGTGCTCCCACGCCGGTCTCCAATCAGCCCATAGCTCGGCTGCCTTCGTCTAGCGTATGAAGGCGACCTTCGACGTCAGGACCTCACTCGCGGACTCCACGCGCGCGAAGTAGACGCCCGACGCGATCGGTCGGCCCGTCTCGTCGATGCCGTTCCACACTATCGTTTCACCACCCTCGGGCAACCGGCCCTCGTAGACGGTCGCCACGAGCCTTCCGGACACGCTGTATATGCGAGCCGCAACCTCGGTGCCAATGGGGCCCGACAGAGCGAGTCTGCACTCACCGCGAGCCGGGCTCGTGATCGCGAGCGATATTGACGAGAACGCGTCGATCCCGGTGAGAGACCCCCCGCTCTCCAGTCCGATGCTGTACATCAGCGTCTTCGAGTGAGCCAGAAGATGAGCGACCATGTTGCCGAGAGGATCATCGGAGCTGTCGGGGATGCACCAGCCGGCGTGGCTCCGGATCAACCCGTTCATGACGGCAAGCTCGGAGAGGGCGTTCGTGTACTGGCCCGCGCCGTAGTAGTCGCTGGCGCTCTTCTGGTACTTCTGCAGCCACTTGATGAACTCCCAGGGGCACGGGTCGCCGCCGGGCATGTTGTCCGGGACGTCCATGGCGAGCTCGAGTCGCCAGAACTTGTAGGCCGTGACCTCGGGCAGCGTTCTGTCGTCCTCGACCAGCACGACCTCAGTCGGGCCGGTCTCGACCCTCTTGCCGCTCGTCGGCAGCTCGCTGAAGCGCGGAATAGTGCCGCGCGCATCCTCTATGCTCCCGACGACCGTGAAGTCGCGGAACGTGTCCCCCACGCCGCTCGCATAGAACAGGCGAGACCCCTCCTCGATAACGTCGACCTGGATGAGGCCCTCGTAGACCGCGTCCGTGGACAGGCCAACGTAGGAGAAGGCGGAGGCCCTCCCCGATCCCGGGAGCTGAGCGTCGGCAGGCAGGTAGTTGCCCTCGGGGCTGACTCTGGACGTCGTTACTTCTACGACGGCCGTCGTGAATCCCGAAGACGTGACCGATTCGTAGGTCACCTCGATGTTCTTCCCAGGCTTCACGAGGACATCCTCACCCTCGGGCGTCGGAGTGAACCCCGCCACTCCGATGGCGCCGAGGCTGACTATCCCGACGCCGAACGGATACCCAATCTGGTAGCCGTCCGAGCTGTAGCGCTCGACACGGTCCGTCTGGGAGTTGGCCAGGTAGATGATCCCGTTGGCGTCGATCTCGATGTCAGTGTAGCCCGGGTTGGATGCGGCCCCGAACCCCCAGACGTAGCCGTAATCCTCATCCACATAGAAGAGCCCGTCGCTCCAGTCCACCAAGATGATCCCGCCGTCAGGGTTGATGGCGATCCCGGTGACATCAACTGGCATCATCCCAGAGTCGGCCACGAGACCGTAGTAGAGAAAACTGTCGGCCTCGGTGCGCTCGATCTCGATGATCGAGTAGCCGTCGTCGCCAACCAGGGCAACGATGTTGCCGGCCTTGGGACCTGAGGGGCGGACGGCGATGTCCACGACATCCGGTTGGATGAACTCGTAGACCGCTTCCGCGGGACCCACTCCACCGCTGAGGAGACCGAGCCAGGAACCGTCTGGGTTCTCCCGTGTGCCGTCGGCGCCCTTCCAGTTCTGCTGCTTCACAACGTAGATGTCATCTCCCAGGTCCACTGCCACCGCACCGGCTATGTGACCCGAGACATCCGCATCGAGCACCTCGACGACCTGCGTATCTACGTCGAACCTGAGAAGGTCGTCATCTCCGTCGGAGGACGACAGAAGCAAGCGTCCCTCGTGGTCGAGGGCCATGTCGATGACGTTGGGAATGAGCGTGCAGGGATTGACGACGGTCCCGATTGTGTCCTGGAAGCTGAGAACGTTGCCGGGATAGTCCTCCCCCGCGAACACCTGGGCCGCCGACTCGGCGGGTCCGATGGCCAGTGTCGCGGTCAGGAGCAGCAGCGCCATCGTGTGGCAGTGTCGCATCTCCATCTCCTTTCGCCCGGCGTGCACCGCGGCGCCACCTCTCGCAACGGGATGTCTGCCTAGAGGTACCATGCAGAACGGCACGCAGATTTGGGGCGGCGTGCGCGAGCCATGAATCTCGATTCTGTGATGTGTGGCAATAGTAGGTCAATTCTCTGCGTGTGTCAATGATTTACAGTCAGAACGCCTCGAGGGGAACGTCCATCGGCGTCCCCCTCGATACTCGTATCTCTAGTCCCGGCGGCGGATTTCACGCAAGTGCAGACTCGCGCCTGCCCACCGGCCGCTGCTGCAACCGCGGCGGAATCCGCCGCGGCGGCGCTATTTCAGCATGACCATCTTGCGCTCGATGCTGGTCCCGTCGACCTCGAGACGGTAGAAGTAGACGCCGGAGCCTACCTCGCGCCCGCCGTCGTCAAGACCACGCCACACGGCGAGATGCTCTCCCCCGCTCCTGTAGGCATCGACCAGCGTCCGCACCACGCGGCCGGACAGGTCGTAGACGCACAGGCTCACGCGGCTGCCAGGAGACGGAACCCGGTACTGGATCGCCGTCGACGGGTTGAACGGGTTCGGGAAGTTCGGGCTCAGA
>JBDRFG010000138.1:0-2106 GCA_043819135.1 Candidatus Eiseniibacteriota bacterium
GACTGAATTGCCTCGACAGGTATTCCAGTATGCTGCTCGACGGACTCGAGTAGGTCGCGAAGGTCGCCGTCCCAGCGCGTCCGCAGAGGAGTGCCAGGACGAACGACGGGGTCCTGCGACAGGCTCGAGTCAGTTGAAGACAACGTCGGCGAAGTAGACTCGACCGGAGCTCCCAGGTTCCTCCGGATCTCGGCCCGGCGAGCTGCAGCGCCGCCACCGCTGAGCACCGGATCAAGCTCGTCACGACTCCGGGAAACCACAAAGTCGTGGAATGCGAGCCGCCCGCTCGGGGTCGCGGAGAATCCGGAGAGACTCAATCCAAGCTCCACATTGATCCACCGTGGCGGTTCGACGAGACCGACATAGGCACGGTGGCTACTCCAATCGCTGTCAGATGGGTCAGTAACGACACCGGCTCGGACCGGGTTGTTGTGGATGTATGCGATCAGCAGCGGCGACGCTTCTGGGTCCATTTCAACGGTGCGCGGACGGTCGGCGAATACTGGACCAAGCCGTCCCTCACGCTTGTTGAGCCACTGCGCCAGTGGGCTGTTCAGGCGCTTGGAATACCTCGAGAACTGTTGACTGCCTGCTTGTGATGCCTGATGTGTGTGGGAACTCATTGCACAATACGCGAGCATGGCCCAGTCGAAATCTCGTGAGGCCTTTTCCGCTCGAGACAGGAACTCGCTGCGCGCTCTCTCTCCATCCAGCCGAAACTCTCTGTCGACAAAACGAGATATCATGTGAACGAGCGAGCCTGGTCGTATGTCCCTCTTGTAGCGCGGCATCGTAGGGGTTGTCGGCGTTTTTTTCGATCCGTTGCATGGTATTTCTCAACCTATAGATATTATTGGGGTTTTCGTTATCTAGGGTTGAGGGCGTGAAGCAACCACAGGACCGAGAAATTGAAAACAAGCTAACACCGTCCCCATTGCCTCGCCCTGGCAATGCCTCGCCCTGGCAACGACTCGCGCCACTACAGGTCCCACCCCTCGTCAGGAAGGGCCGGGGCGGTGTTCGGGTTGGCGCTGCGTGACCGACTCGACACGCTCATGGTCACGAGCTGGAAGAACTGCCGGATCTGCCGAGCCTCATCGGCGCGGTACACCCGCCCTTCTTGGTCCGCGAGGAACGCCTGGAGCACGTCGTGGTCAGCATCTGCCCCGATGGCCAGGGCCATGCGGAAGGCCTTGCCGCCGCGCTCGCTGCCCAGGAGCGCTTGGAGTGGCTCCTGCCACGCGTCGGTCGGCTGCCCGTCGGACACCAGCACGATGGTCGGACGGTAGGCACGGCTCGGGATGACGGCGTGATCCTCGACCAGCTCGCGGGCGAGGTCGAAAGCGGCTCCCATCGGCGTGCCGCCGCTCGCACCGAGGTCGCTCCAGCTGGCATCACGTGCCGGTTCGAGCTTCATGTGAGTTTGTGCCGTCCCCCCGAAGGTCATGACAGCAACGTGTATCTCGGCACGAAGGTCGGACTCGTCCTGGAATGCGCCGATCATCTCGCGGACAGCGTGATTGAGCGCTTGGATTTTCCCGTCCACACCCATACTGCCAGACACGTCGGCCAGGACGATGACGGGGAGCGGGCGGGCGGTCTGGGTGGTGAACTCTTTGAGTCGGCTCATGGGTCGTACTTCCTCCGTCGCACGAGGGTGGTTGTGGTCGCGTACTGCGGCCGTTCGATTGGAGCGGCCGCCGGCACCCACAGAATGGGCGAGCTGCGCAGCACGGTAATTGTCGCTGTTGAAGCGGCTGACGATGTCCTCATGGTACTTGGCGAAGCCCATCCGTCTTCTCCTACGCCCGGCTCCGCCGACCGCGACGCCGGGGCCGGAGACCACGGAAGTCTCGATTCCGATAGACGGTGAGGATAGCGCCGTCCGGGCTGCACACGACCTGGACGCCGTCGAACGGGGAGAGGTCGATCAGCTGGACGCGGCATTGGGAGATCTCCCTCCGACGTGAATAGGACACATAAACGGCGATTTTGAGTCTGAGCCTGAGTATCAGCCCGGCATCGGATTTGGTCAAGACCGAAACGAGGAGCGTTCGACGCGCAGGTCCCCCCACCCCGCGAAAGCGGGTGATGACAGAGTTGGTT
>JBDRFG010000139.1:0-2436 GCA_043819135.1 Candidatus Eiseniibacteriota bacterium
GAGGAGATCCTGGCGATGTACCCGGACCTCCCTCGGAAGCAGCGCGAGACGGCGATCATCAAGGAGCATCCAGCCATATTTATCATCGGCATCGGCTGGGTCCTCGAGGACGGCTACCCGCACGAGATGCGCGCGGCCGACTACGACGACTGGGTCACGGAGACGATCGAGAAGAACGGCAAGATGATGCACGGCCTGAACGGCGACATCCTGGTCTGGAACCCGGTGACGCAGCGGCGGCACGAGCTGACGTCGATGGGCATCAGGGTCACCAAGGAGACGATGAGGATCCAGCTGGAGATGTCGGGCCAGCTCGACTTCCTGGAACTCCCGTATCACCAGGCCATCCTGAATGATGAGATCCCGCTTTCCATCGGTGGCGGCATCGGTCAGGCCAGGACGTACATGTACCTGCTCCGGACCGCGCACCTCGGTGAGGTCACTGTGTCGGTGTGGCCGGACGAGCTTAAGAAGATCTGTGCTGAGCGCAACATCATCGTTCTAGAGTAGAGGCGCCTCGCTGCCGCGGGGCCGTCCGGCCCGCAGGGGCTAAGGAGCGAGAGAAGAGGGACCATCCGCGGCGGTGACTGGCCGATGGGTGGTCCCTCGACTATGTTTCGGGGGGTGTGAAGAGCTCAGAACGGGGCCATTCGCCGTCCCTCGGGCTACCGGGGCCGCTTTGGGGCTCCGGGCTACGAACCTGCCGTCAGGTGTGCTATCATCTCGCGGTTCGCACGCCGATGTCCTCGTTTTCTGGGGAGTCCCGCAGATGGCCGACACGATCCGAACACTCGCTGTCAACCCCGGAGGCATGACCACTAGGATCGCGGTCTATGTCGAAAGGGAGCGCGTTTTCGAGGCGACCGTCGAGCACTCGCGCGAAGACCTTGCGGAGTTCGCGGCCATTCCGGACCAGCTGGACCTCCGGAAGGAGGCCGTCGAGCGCGCCCTCGAAGAGGGCGGCCAGGTGGGCGAGCATTTCGACGCCATCGTGGGGCGCGGCGGGCTGCTTCGCTCCATTCCCAGCGGGGCCTACCGCGTGACCGACCAGATGCTCGAGGACGCGCGCGTGGGCTACCACGGCCAGCACGCCTCGAATCTGGGGCCGCTTCTCGCCGATGCTCTCTCGCGGGATCTCGGGGGCAGGGCGTTCATCGTCGATCCCGTGTCGGTGGACGAGTTCGGGCCGCTGGCCCGCTTCTCCGGACACAGGGACATCGCACGGAAGAGCCTGGGCCACGCCCTCAACACGAAGGCGACGGCCCGCAAGGCGGCGGCCTTGCTCGACCGTCCGCTGCGATCGGTCAACATGATAGTTGCGCACCTGGGGAGCGGCATCTCGATAACGCCGCTTCTCAAAGGACGGATGATCGACGTCAACAACGCCGCGTCCGGCGGGCCGTTCTCGCCCGAGCGGACCGGAGCGCTACCCCTGGTAGAGATGTTCGACTTCATGTTGAAGAACGGCATCGACCCCTCGCGCATGAAGCAGATCGTGACGCGAGAGGGCGGGCTAATGTCCTATCTGGGACACAACGATTTCAAGGAGGCCGTGCGGCTGGTCGCCGAAGGCGACGACGAGGTCACCGCCATCGTCCACGCCATGGCCTATCAGATCGCGAAGGAGATCGGCGCGATGGCGACGACGCTCTCCGGTGACGTGCAGGCCGTCGTCCTGACCGGCTCGCTGGCCTACTCGGACCTGCTCGTGGGCATGATCAGCGAGCGCGTGTCCTTCATCGGGGAGATCATGGTTCTGCCCGGCGAGAACGAGCTCGAGTCGCTGGCGATGGGCGCGCTCGAGGTCCTGCGGGGCAGGGAAGAGGCCAGAGAATACCCGAGCGCCTGAGAACCGCATCTGCCCGCCGCGGGCGGGCGGAAGGCGGCGAAAGGAACGAGAATGACCGAGAAGATCGGCGCCGCACCACCCAGGAGCTTCGATGAGCTCATGGAAAAGGCACTCGGCTACGGAAGAGAGCACGGCAGGGCGCGCCTCGGGATCGCGGCCGCCTGGGACCCCGTTGCGCTGGCCGCCGTCAACGACGCGTGGAAGCTCGAACTCGTCGACCCCGTTCTGATCGGCGACAGGGACGCGATCGTCGCGGCAGCGAGCGAGGCCGGAGCCGACATCTCGGAGTGGGAACTCGTCGAGGCGGATGGCGACGTCGCGTCGGCCCGCAAGGCCGTCGAGCTGGTCCGGGAAGGCGCGGTCGACTTCCTCATGAAGGGGAAGGTCAACACCGCCGACATCATGCGCGCCGCCCTCGACAAGGAGACGGGCATCCGCGCCGGGAAGCTCATGAGCCACATCGCCGTCATGTGGACGCCCACGTTCGGCCGGCTCCTGTGCATGTCGGACGGCGGGATCGTGCCCGCTCCCACGCTCGAGCAGAAGGCCGACATCATCAGGAACGCGGTCGACGCCATGCACAAGCT
>JBDRFG010000140.1:0-2763 GCA_043819135.1 Candidatus Eiseniibacteriota bacterium
GGCCGAGCACGAGCAGGTGAGCTTCGCGTTCGACGAGGTCGCCGGCCTCCGTGCGATCGTCGCGATACACAGCACGGTGCTCGGACCCGCCATCGGCGGGACGACCATGCGCGTCTACGAGGACGAAGAGGACGCGCTCGAAGACGCGCTCCGGCTGTCCTTCTCGATGACCTACAAGGCCGCGGCCGCGGGCCTCAACTTCGGCGGCGGTTCTGCCGTCATCATGGGTGACCCGGAGCGCGACAAGACCGAGCTCCTCTTCCGGGCGCTCGGCCGACATATCGCGACCCTGAACGGCCGCTACATCACGTCGCAGGGCCTCGGTACAGACGTCGAGGACATGCAACGCATCCGCGTCGAGACGGAGCACGTCGTCGGCCTGCACACCGCGTACGGCGGGTGCGGAGACCCGTCGCCCGTGACCGCCCACGGAGCCATCGCGGGCCTCATGGCGTGTCTCGAAGAGGTGGGAGTGGAACCGGACCTGTCCGGACTCACGGTGGCGGTGCAGGGGTTGGGTAGAGCGGGTTCGGGGCTGGCCAGGGCGCTCGTCGCCTCCGGGGTGGAAGTGATCGCCTGCGATATCGATTCGAGAGCGACGCAGCGCTACGCCGACGAACTGGGCATCACCATCGTTGCGCCCGGCGACATCTACGACGTCCCGTGCGACATCTGGAGTCCCTGCGCCGTAGGCGAGGTCATCAATCCGGAGACGATACCGAGGCTGTCCTGCCGCGTGGTCGCGGGTCTCGCGAACAACCAGCTTGCGGAGCCTTCGCACGCGGGGCTGCTGGCTGAAGCCGGCATTCTCTACGCTCCGGACTTTGTGTTCAATTCGGGAGCTCTGATAGCGGTCACCGAGGAGATCGCGGGCTTCTCGATGGAGCGCGCGATGAGGCGCGCCGAGAGCATCTATCTGATGCTCAAGAAAGTATTCTGGGTCGCGCACGACCGCGGCATCAGCACCGCCGAGGCCGCGAACGTGCTCGCGCGGGAACGAATCAGCAATGTGGGCGGTCTGTCGGGTCAGGTGAGGAGCAGGTGCTAGCAATGCCCGAAGAAGGCGTTCCAAGGCCTCTGCGGGAGGACCTGGAGGGCCTCGGCCCCGAGCCTTCCGCCGTCCTCGATGGAGCGCGCGACCTGGGTCTCGCGACACGCTACGTCGGGCGCACGGTTCATCATCTGCGGTCGGTGGACTCGACGAGCAACGTGCTCAGGTCGCTGGCTGCTGACGGCGCCGCCGCGGGCACGGTGGTGCTCGCAGACGAACAGGACGCGGGGAGGGGCCGTACCGGTCGCAAGTGGTACTCGCCGGACGGGCTGGGCGTGTGGATGTCCGTCCTGCTTCGTAGTGAGATGTCCGCGGAGCGACTGGCGCCCCTGAGCATCGCCGCTGCCGTGTCCCTGGCGGAGGCTCTGAGGATCCTGGCCGGCCTCAACGTCCGCGTCAAGTGGCCGAACGATCTGCTCGTCGACGGCCGCAAGCTGGGCGGACTCCTCGTCGAGTCGGCTCAGATGGCGGGGGAGAGTGTTCAGAGCGCGGTGCTGGGCATCGGCCTGAACGTCGGTCTGGATGAGAGCGACCTGCCGCCGGAGCTTGTCGGAGTCGCGACCTCGCTCCGGATCGAGCTGGGACGAAGCGTCACGCGCCTCGAGGTGCTGAGGGCGACGCTACCGGCGCTGGAAGAGTGCTTCGACAGGTTCGAGCGTGAGGGGATCGCGGGATTCCGGGAGCGCTGGCGCGGTCTCTCGAGCACGCTGGGGCGCGAGGTGACCATCACGCCGGGCGCCGCCGCCGGGAGCGCCGTCAGTGGCACCGTGACGGACCTCTCGGAGTCCGGGGCTCTGGTCCTGGAGGACGCAGAGGGCGGCAGACAAGATATCTGGTTCGGCGACATCACGCTGAGACACGTTGAGGCCGACTGAGGTACGCTGAGACCTGCTGAGACACACTGAGACCGGAGGAGCCGACGATGACTGATCTGAGACGAAACGACACGGGCTGGCTCGAGGTCATCTGCGGCAGCATGTTCTCGGGCAAGAGCGAAGAGCTCATCCGACGTCTGAGGCGGGCGAAGATCGCGAAGCAGAGGCTCGTCGCGTTCAAGCCGAGGATAGACGACCGCTACGACGACGAGGACATCGTCTCGCATGACGACAGGCGCGTCGAGTCGATCCGGATAGAGGACGCATCGGAGATCCCGGGCTACGTCGGCCCCGACGTTCAGGTCGTGGGAATCGACGAGGGGCAGTTCCTCGGTCCGAAACTGCCCGAGGTCTGCGAAGAGCTGGCGAACCGCGGCATCAGGGTCATCGTGGCCGGGCTGGACCAGGACTACCTGGGACGACCGTTCGAGCCGATGCCCGCGTTGCTGGCGGTGGCCGAGTACATCACGAAGACACTGGCGGTGTGCATGCAGTGCGGGAGGCCGGCGAACCGCACACAGCGCATCACTCGGTCGACGGAGCGGGTGGTGGTAGGCGCCTCGGAAGTGTACGAGGCGCGGTGCCGCCACTGCTTCGATCCGCAGGAACCGATCGAGCATGGAACTGCCGGCGCAGAGACTGCAACCACACAGAAGGGAGAGCTGCATGGATCTTGATGCGAGGCTGGGGAACGTGGCCGTGCTTGGCGCGGCGGGCAAGATGGGGAGCGGCATCGCTCTTCTTCTCGCCCAGGAGATGGCAAGGCTGAAACTTGTCGCGGGGTGCGACAGGTGCTACGTGCTGCACCTGGTGGACGTTAACGAGACGGCGCTGACG
>JBDRFG010000141.1:0-14629 GCA_043819135.1 Candidatus Eiseniibacteriota bacterium
TGATGGCGAGGATCCCGATAGCCGGCCCGATACCCTTCTCATCAGCCGCCAGCTCCTTGATCGTGTCGGTCTTGAGCTGCGCCGCCTCCCACCCCTTCTTGATGTAGTCAACGAAGGACATGAGTTCCTCCTTACTCAGTATAGCCGCCCCGCTTCTCCGGGCCAGCTGCCGCCCGCGCGCCCGCGCTCGTGCAGAATGCCGCCATCACCGCGCTCCGGCGTCGCCGAATCCAGCGTCGCCGGAGCCCGCTGCCACCGCGTTCCCGCGTCACTATATGGCAGGGCGGTTGAGCCCGCAAGCGGAAATCCCCAATGTACCCGGGTGGCGACGTCGCGCGTGCACGGTGGACCGACTTGGCCCGCTCGCCCGCCGGGCGCGGTCCCGCGAGCTCCGATTTCGGGGTTTGTGAGGCAACATTCAGCGCTTACACCTGACAAGCTGGCATACTCTTTGCAGTTGGGCATGTAACAGGACACTGAGGGAACCACAGGCGGAGGATGTGCCGTGGGCGCCATTGCGGCGTAAGGGACAGCACCCGGGGAACATGGCGTTGAGGCACCAGAACAGGACGACGGGCTCGAGGGCCCTCGTCAGAGGAGGGAAGGCAGTATGCGGAGCAAGTGTGTGATTCTGCAGCGGGCGGCATTGATGGTTGCGGTTCTGGCGATGGCGGTTGCATACGGGGGTTGCAGTTCGGTCGAGCCGACGGATGCCTGGGCTGAGGAGACGGGCAGGGTAGCCGGAACGGTGCGGTCGGATGCCGGCGCCCTTCTGCCGGAGATCGAGGTCTGGCTGTGGACAGAACTCGGCGTCGAAGGACGCGAGGTATGCTACCAGACCGAGACGGACCAGGATGGCGCGTACGAGCTCAGTGGCGTCGCGATGGCAACGCAGCACTCGTACCAGCAGACGTACTGGATCGGCGCCAACCGGACCGACCAGAGGTCGACGCCTATCGACTCGGACTACTGGACATGGTACGACACGGTGGTCGTCCCCAGGGGCGCCACGTGCTTGTCGCACCTGGTTATCGAGCGCGTCGATGATGGACCTGAGGACCCCGAAGCCTACATAATAGAGAACTAGGATCGGTGCGCGCGGGCGAACGCCCGTGAGCGGTGCCGAAGGCGCCGCGTGCGGAGGTCGTTCAGACAGAGACGTCTGAAGATGAGAAGGGGCTGCCGTCTGACGGCAGCCCCTCGTTGTTGGTGCCGGAGGCCGGGATCGAACCGGCATGAGCCTGACGGCCCGCGGGATTTTGAGTCCCGTGCGTCTACCAGTTTCACCACTCCGGCAATCTCTGTTTCCGCGCGACACTCTAGCATTGACATAGCGGGTGGTCAAGTGGGTCAGAGGGGCGTCGCGCACGGTCAAATTCGGCTTGACGGGGGGTCCAATGATGCTAGAATCACCCGGAGGCACAAGGATGCGCGTGGGGCCATAGCTCAGTTGGGATGAGCGCCTGACTGGCAGTCAGGAGGTCGGGGGTTCGATCCCCCCTGGCTCCACCACATATTGAAGGGCCGATGTCCCGGGCGGACGAACGAGCCGCTCGGGACATTCGCGTTTATGACAGTGATGGCCAGCTCAGGAAAGACTCTTGACAGTACGCCGTACCTGTGATACAATTAGATTGAGTCGCGAAACAGGGCGTAGGTGCCCCAACTCACTCCGGAACAGGAGTCTGCCTTTCAGGAACTGCTAACGCTCTCAGGCCTTGGACAACCTGGAAACAACCGCCCGATAAGGGTTTGGCAGAGAGACTAGCGGTCGCCTGAAGGTAAACAGACTCCTGGATTTGTGTGGTCCACGAATTTGTATGGTCCACAAAGAGGTTCGGATGAGGAACAGCGTGCTCAGCTCAGTGGTTGTCTGTTGCATCGTCGGTTACGCTGCGTGGTCCGGAGCGGCCGTGAACGTAACGGCCGTCAGCTTCGAGCGGGGAGACGTCTCGTTCGAGGCCAACCGCTCATTCCACGACGTGACCATCGACGGCTGCGCGATGCTCTCAGAGGTCGGCCAGCCCAACCTGCCGGTACGGATTCTCCGATTCGTGATCCCGCCCGACACTCGCGTCGAGGATGTCGTCTTCTCGTGCGGAGAGATCATCGAGCTTCCGGGAACACACAGGGTCGCTCCGGCGCAGCCGGGAACTCCCACGGGCGTGACACCCCGATGGGTGGACCCGGACCCGGACGTCTACTCCAGCGACGAGTTGTTCCCTGCCGCGCGAGTTGAGTATCTTGGAGACGGCTACCTCGGCGGACATCGGATTGCGACGGTGGCGGTCCACCCGCTTCAGTACGCGCCGGCGAGCGGACGGCTGTTCCTGGCTTCTGACCTCTCGGTGGCGCTGTCGCTCGCGCCGGGCGCCGACAGGTCTCGGCCGAGGGACAGGATCTCCGCACGTTCGGGCGAGACCTACCGAAGGATGGTGCGGAGCATCGTCGCGAACCCTGAGGACGTGCCCGAGGTGCGCTCCCCGCGAGGAGCTGCGGATGCGGAGACAGAGGGGTTCCTTCCCCGCTACGCCCCGTCTCTCGAGGGCAGCGGCGTGGAGTATGTGATCATCACAAGTGACGAGTTCGCATCCGGGTTCCAGGACTTCGCGGACTGGAAGACGAGACTGGGCGTTCCCTCCGTGGTGCGCACCCTCTCGTGGATCGAGCAGAGCTACCCCGGCGGATCGGATCTGGCCGAGCGCGTGCGGCTCTTCGTCCAGGACGCCTATTCATCCTGGGGGACCACGTACGTCCTGCTGGGTGGTGACACCGGCGTGGTCCCGGCGAGGTACATCATGTCCACTTATCAGATTGGGGAGACAATCCCGGCAGACATCTACTTCTCGTCGCTCGAGGGCGATTGGAACGACGACGGTGACAAGTTCTTCGGCGAAGGCTACAAGAACCTGGACGCGCCCGGGGACAGCGTCGACCTCTATCCCGACGTCTTCGTTGGACGCGCGCCGGTGAGCAACATCGTTGAACTCGAGACGTTCATCTCCAAGTGCCACGCGTACATCGAAGAGCCCGAGGTTCACTTCACCGACAGGAACCTCTTCCTGGCGGAGGTGCTCTTCCCCTACGACTGGGAGAGTGGTCCGTTCAGCCTGGATGGGGCCACGCACATCATGGAGCCCGCCCTGGACCTGTTCCCCGCCGAGCTGCATCTCTCGAGGCTGTACGCCAACTACTCGGACTTCCCAGAATCGCAACCGCTGAACTCGCCCGCGGCCATCGATTCCCTGGGCGCCGGCTACAACATCGCGTTCCACGTCGGTCACGGGAGCAAGGACATCATTCGAGTCGGCAACAACAACTACATAACGATGAGCGACATGTCCTCACTGTCGAACGGCCTGTCGAAGTCGTCGTTCATTTGGTTGCTGGACTGTACGACCGCCGCCATCGACTTTGACTGCATCGCGGAGAGAGCGCTCAACAACCCCAATGGGGCAGCGGTAGGATCGTTCGGCTCGACGCGGGCCGAGTTCCCGAACACGGTCAAGGACTACCTCTGGGAGTGGATCGACCTTCTGTATACGCACGACGTCCAGAAGGTGGGAGAGACGTGCGCCCTCGCCAAGGCCGCTTTCGCCGCCCCTCAGATCTCGGGGTTCGAGAACACACACAGGTGGACTCAGCTCGCGATGCTCCTTCTCGGCGATCCCGAGCTTCCTCTGTGGACGTCCCGAGCCCGCGGCCTGAGTGTGTCGCACGCTCCGTCGGTCACCGTGGGCGAGACCACGCTGTCCGTGACGGTCACGGACGGAACTCCCGTCGAGGGCGCCATGGTCTGCCTCGCGAAGGACGGCGAGGTCTACGAGCGGGCGCTCACGGGGGTGGACGGCGTGGCCGAGCTGACCATCACACCCGACTCCGAGGGGACGATCACCCTTGCCGTGACCGCGCGGAACCACATCCCGAGCGAGTCGAGCGTGGGCGTCACGGCCGCCCCCGGACCACATCTCCACGTGGGTTCGATGAGCGTGGACGACGACGGGTTCGGCGAGAGCAGCGGCAACGCCAACGGCAAGGCCGAGGCCGGCGAGTCAGTGGAACTCGGCATCGAGTTCAGGAACGGCGGAGTGACTGAAGCGGCCTCCGTAACCGCGAACCTGACCACCTCCGACCTCAATGTCGTGATCAACGCCGGCACCGAGGTCGTCGGCTCTCTCTCGCCCGAAGGCACAGTTTTCGTAGACGGGGCGTTCAGCTTCACATCGTCGGTCTCGTGTCCGCCCGAGCACGATGTCGTGTTCACCGTCGAACTGATCGACGGGGCAAGGGCGGTCTGGACCGATGAGATCGTCGTGCGCGTTCATCGTCCGGACCTCGGCGGGCTGTTCCTCGAGATAGACGACTCCGCCGGGGACGGCGACGGCACGCCGGAGGCGGGCGAGACCGTGAATCTCACGCTGGAGATCGTGAACGACGGGACCGGGTTTGCGGACGGCGTCACCGGCACGCTGTCGGCGCCCTCGGGTGGCATTACTGTCGTGGACGGTGGCGACGTGTGGGGAGACGTCCCGGATGGAGAGACGCGCATCGGCACAACGGGGTTCGAGCTGATCGCCGGCGCCGAGCCCGCAGAACTCCTCATGCTCGAGCTGATGGACGGCCACGGGAACGCCTGGACGTCGTATCTGGACCTCGCCGGCCCGGCGTCCCCGGACAGCGTCTGGGTCAATGTGAAGGGCACGACGATCGAACTGCGCTGGACGGTCGTCGCCGCGTCTGACCTCCGGGGCTATACGGTCCACCGCTCCACGAGTCTGGCCGGCCCATACGAGCGCGTCAGCAGCGGCGTGCTCTCGAGCGCCTGTCTCTTTGCCGACAGTGGTCTGGCCGAGAACACGCTTTACCACTACTACATAGCGGCCGTCGACTCCTCCGGGAATAGCAGCGACGCGACGGAGGTCATCTCCATAAGCACGAACCCTCCCAGCCAGTCCGGCTGGCCGCTCGCGACCGCAGGCGGCATGTACTCGAGTCCGGCCGCCGCGGACCTGGACGGTGACGGGTTCCTCGAGATCGTTGTTGCGTCCGAGCACATCTACGCCTGGAGCGCGGCCGGCATCGAAGTGTTCGACGGTGACGGCGACCCGCGGACGTGCGGGATATTCGAAACGGACGGCAGCGGTGGCTATCGCTGCTCGCCCGCCATCGGTGAGGTCGACGGTGATACGGGGGTCGAGATCGTCGCGGCCGCATGGGCGGACGTCAGCGAGTCGGATGCCGGCCTCTACGAGGTCTACGTCTGGAACGCCGAAGACGGCTCCGTGCTACCCGGTTGGCCCACACTGACGAGGAAATTCTGCTGGGCGAGCCCCGTGCTCGCAGACCTGGACCGCGACGGGCGCTCCGAGGTCGTCATCGCGTGTGCCGACGGTCTCATCTACTGCTGGAACTCCGACGGGTCCGAGTACATCGACGGCGACAACAATCCGTCGACCAATGGTGTCTTCGCCGACCTTCACGGTTTCTGGCTCTACGGTTCCACGGCCGCCGCCGACCTTGACGGTGATGGCGCGCTGGAGCTGATCCAGCCCGCGACGAACGACAGCGTCTACGCGTTCCACGCCGACGGTTCCAGGGTCGAAGGGTGGCCCGTCTGCGTCGAGGCGCGAGCGATGTGCTCGCCCGCGGTCGGTGACGTCGACGGCGACGGGGAACTTGAGGTCGCTGTCGGCGCGAATTCGTCGAAATTCTGGCTCTTCGAGGCCGACGGCACCGTGATGGACGGATGGCCGAAGAACCTGCCGACCTCGGGAGACTTCCCGCCTTCGCCGGTTCTGGCCGACATCGCCGGAGACGACTGCCTGGAGGTGATTCTCGCCGGGAGGACCGGCTGGGTGCTCGCCGTCGACTACCTCGGCAACGATCTGTCAGGCTGGCCGAAAAACCTGGGTGAGTACACGTCCTCGAGCCCTGCGGTGGCCGATCTTGACGGCGATCCCGAGATGGAGATCGTGCTTGGCTCCGACAGCGGGAAGATCTACGCGTTCGACAGCGATGGGGAGATCCTCGCCGGATGGCCGATCCAGACGGACGCCGAGGTGTTCGGTTCCGCGACCGTCATCGACCTCGACGGGGATGGGGACAACGAGGTCATTGTCGGCGGAATGGACACGAACGTGTATGTGTGGGATTGTCCCGGCAGATACGACGAGGGCGACGGAGTGGAGTGGGGCGCGTTCCTGCACGATTCGTGGAGAACGCAGCTGCATGGCTATGTGATCCCGACCGGAGTCGACGACGCGAACGACGATGCGCTCGGTCTCCCGGCATTCGCACTGGAACAGAACTGCCCGAACCCCTTCAACCCGGTGACGACGATCGGCTTCGCGGTGCCGGGAGGAGAGGGCACTGACGCGAACGTGTCACTCGCGGTCTACGCCGTTGACGGTTCGCTCGTTAGGATGCTGCTTGACGAACCGCTGGCGCGCGGGCGTCATCACAGCGTCGTGTGGGACGGGCGCGACTCTTCCGGGAATAGCGCTGCGTCGGGCGTCTACTTCTACCGCCTGGCCTACGATGAGGGAGTCGAGTCGCGCAGCATGGTGCTCATGAAGTAGCTCCCGTAGCTCGCCGCCGGCTGATCGGGGAATCGGAGTCGGCAGCGACGGCAGACAGTGTTGATGGAGAGAAGAGGGGAGGAGCCCGACGGCTCCTCCCTTCGTCGCGCCGGGCCTCGCTCCGGATACCGCAGGTTTGCGCGTTTGGACAGGTTGGTGTCCCGCGAGGTCGGCGGGAGCGATCCCCATCCCGCCGCGGCCCCCGTGCATGTGCGGGCGCCCACTTCGACCCCGAGACCCGCGGTTCGCGGGCAACTTGGCCCCCGAGCCCCCCCGCCCGAAACCTACAGAATCAGCCTCTATTCCCATATTTCCGCTTGACAGGTACAGGCCCCGCACCTAGTATCCCACGCTGTGGGCCGAAGTGGGATGAAGTGGGTCGATTCGGCCAGCTCGCGGATGGGGAGGGGCACTCTTGGCTTCGTACTACGGTTCATACCTTCACACGCTCGACACGAAGGGGCGCGTCTCGATTCCTTCCGAAATGCGGAAGGCGAGCGGCGACGTCTTCGTGCTGACACGTGGATTCGAAGAGTGCCTCAACCTCTATCCTGCCGACGAGTGGGAACTAGTCGAGCGCGAACTCAGGTCTCTGCGCACGACTTCGAAGGAAGCGCGCTACTACGTGAGACAGATGATGTCGACGGTCAGGAAGGTCGTCGTCGACGGTCACGGCCGCATCACAATCCCGCAATGGCACCGCGAGTTCGCAGGTCTCGAGGGCGAGGTGCTCGTCAACGGAGTGCTGGAGCACATCGAGATATGGAACGCAGAAAGGTACGAGAAGTACTCGGACGGCTGCGACGAGTCCTACGAGGACGTCGCGGAAACCGTCTGGAAACACGCCAAGGACAAGTTGGGCGCGGCCGACGAGTAAGTTGTCGGTTGAGCGGGGAACGGTCCGAGAGCAGGCCGCGTCCCAAAGCCAGGTGAGGAGCGCAGTTCCTGTGACGATTCGATCGACGCTGACGGAGCAGACCACGGTGGTCGAGATGGCGGGCAGCATGGCCGCGATCGACCTTCCCAGGCTCCACAGCTGCCTCATCGATCTGCTCGGTGCCCGGCGGAAGAGCTTCGTTCTCGACTTCCAGGCCGTTGAGCACGTCAGCTATCAGGACGCGTCCCACCTCGCCAGGGAGTTCGAACTCGTTCGCTCCCACAATGGAACCATGAGGGTGTCCGGCCTGAGCCCGTACGTCAGGAACATCCTGGTGTTCGCGGGCCTCTCCGACTTCCTTGATGCGAATATGCCCGGATCCGCAATGCTGGAACCCGCCCGCACGCCGCAGGCGAGCTGACCAACTCCAGCGCGTTTCCGGGAGAGAAATATCCTGTCGTGCGCGTACCTCTTTTGACTACGAGAAACAGATGAGTGAGCACCTGCCGGTCATGGCCGCCGAGGTGGTCGAGTTCTTAGTGACTCGGACCAACGGGGGCTACGTCGACTGCACCGTCGGTGCGGGCGGGCACGCGCGGTTCATTCTGAGCAACGCGCCCGAGGGGAAGTTGCTGGGACTCGACCTCGACACTGTGGCGCTGGCGAAGGCTCGCACGGAACTCGTGGTCTTCGGCGAAAGGGCAGAACTCGTGAAGGGCAACTTCTCAGACCTTGCCTCCATCGCAGACGAGCACGGGTTCCACGGCGTCGACGGAGTTCTCTTCGACCTCGGGCTTTCATCAATGCAGCTCGATGATCCCTCCAGAGGCTTCAGCTATCAGAGCGAGGGGCCCATCGATATGAGGCTGGACGCGGAGGCCGCGACGACGGCGAACGCGCTGCTCCGCCGCGTGAGCGAGAGGGATCTCGCGCAGATCATCTTCGACTACGGAGAGGAGAGGCGCGCCCGCCCCATCGCTCGCTCGATCGTCAGGGCCAGAGAGAACGGGAAGCTCATGACTACGTCCGACCTCGCGGCCGCGGTGATGGCCACGAAGCCGAAGAACAAGAACAAGACTCTGTCACGTGTCTTCCAGGCGCTTCGGATAGCCGTGAACGGAGAGCTCGACAATCTCAGCTCCGGTCTCGCGCAGGCGGTGGACATTCTCAAGCCCGGAGGAAGAGTCGTCGTCATCTCCTACCACTCGCTCGAGGACAGGATCGTCAAGCAGTATTTCGTCGGCTGCGAGAAGCCCTGCACGTGTCCGAGGGACATCCCGGAGTGCGCGTGCGGGAAGAAGCCGACGCTCAGAATAGTCACGCGGAAGATCGTCAGGCCGCGCTACGCGGAAGTCGAAACGAATCCCAGGGCGCGCTCGGGCAAGTTGCGCGTCGCGGAGAAGCTGGAGACAACGAATTGATGCTGAAGCGCTCCCGAGCCCCCCGAAGGAAGTTGAGGAACAGCGGCGCCCCGTTAGGCGCGCTGCTGCGTCCTGCCGCCCTGAGAGCGCTTCTGAAGCGGGCGAGGGTCCCGAAGCGACTAATGGCCAGGCTCGCAGGTTCGCTTCACACCAGAGGGTTCCTGCTCTGGGGCGCGGCGCTCGTGACCGGGATCCTGTGCGTTTCGCAGAACGTCTACTCGGCGAAGCTGGCGGAGCAGATCGAGGACCTGAGAGTGGTGCGGGAGGAGATGGAAACGGAGATCGGGTTCCTGAGCCTCGAGCGAGCGCGACTCTCCGGGCGGGAGAGAATCGAGCACTACGCCACGGAGCGACTCGGCATGCGCTATCCGGAGGCGCACGAGGTCGTGCGGCTCGGTGACGGGACGTCTGGCTCTTGGGATCGTTGGGGTGACGATCTCGTGGAGGGAAGCACGGTTGCTGTCAGCGACGGGTAGACACGGCGGGATACAGCAGGGTCGCCTGAGGGTCGCTCTCGTCACGGGTCTCGTGGTCTGGGCAATAGTGATACTGAGGCTCGCGACGATACAGCTGGTTCGTGCGCCGGGGCTCGTGGAGTACGCGGAGGACCAGCACATCGAGCCCGTCAACCTCGCCGCCGACCGAGGGACCATCTACGACCGCAACATGATGCCGCTCACGGACAACCTCTCCGTACAGTCGGTCTGCGCGAATCCCAGGGAGATCGACTCGCCGTCGTCCGTGGCGCGGCAGCTGGTCCGAACACTCGGGGGCAGCTACGACGACTACCTGACTCGTCTCAAGAGAGACAAGGGCTTCGTCTGGATCCGCCGCCAGGTCTCGCCTTCCAGCGCGACGGCTCTCCGGGCGCTCGACCTTCCCGGCATCGGCTTCCTGCCCGAGAGCAAGAGGGTTCACCTGCTCGGCGAGACGGCCTGTCACGTCGTCGGCATGACCGACATTGACGGAGTTGGCCTCTCCGGCATCGAGAAGGAGATGGACGAGCTTCTGACGGGCGCCGAGGCGACCGTCTACTACTGTCTCGACAGTGCCGGTCGAAGGACACCGACGCCGGCGTACACGAAGGTCGTGCCGAGAGACGGCATGTCGGTGGTGCTGACTATCGACTCGCATCTTCAGAGCATCGTCGAGGTCGAACTCGAGCGCGGTATCCGCAAGCACAACGGCGTAGCGGGGATCGCGATAGTCCAGGACCCGTGGACGGGTGAGATCCTCGCCATGGCCAACTGGCCGACCTTCGACCCTGATCGTCCCGAGCTCTACTCGATGGAGAGCAGGAAGAACCGCGCCATCACGGACCAGTTCGAGCCCGGCTCGACGTTCAAGCTGGTCACGGCCGCCGCCGCCCTGTCTACCGGCAGCGCGGACCTGGGCTCGGTCTACTACGCGTGCCGGGGTTCGAAGGACTACGGCCGGTTCACCATTCACGATGTGAAGGAACACGGGTGGCTCGATTTCGAGCACGCGTTCGCCAAGTCGAGCAACGTCTGTTTCGCCGAGGTGGCCTACGGCGTAGGAGCCATCCCGCTCTACTCTTTCGCGCGCGACTTCGGATTCGGGTGCCTGACGGGCATCTCTCTGCCGGGCGAGGTTCGAGGGATGCTGCGCGAGCCGGGTGAGTGGTCCCCGAGGTCGGTTCCGACCATCGGCATCGGACAGGAAGTGGCGGTGACCGCCCTCCAGCTCGTCGGGGCATACAGCGCCATCGCGAACGGCGGCTACCTGATGGAACCCAAGGTCATCAGGTCCATCCTCGCCGACGACGGCAGGGTGGTGGAAGACGCTCGGTGGAGCGTCGTGCGGCAGGTGGCCGAGCCGGACGTCGCGGCGACTCTCAAGGAGCTCCTGGCGTGCGCGACGGAATACGGGACCGGCAAGAACGCGCGCGTCGCCGAGATGGGCGTCTCGGGCAAGACGGGCACGGCTCAGAAGGTGGCCTCGGGCTCCAGCCAGTATGACCCCGGCAAGTGGGTGTCGTCGTTCGTCGGCATGGCTCCGGCCGACGATCCCCAGTTGGTCTGCCTCGTCGTGATAGACGAGCCGGATGGCCGTGGGCTCGGTGGTGAGGTCGCGGCGCCGGTCTTCGCCAAGATCATGGAGCGCATCGTTCGCGGGCCGGGCCACGAGTACGTGCTGCGTGGGCGCGGCGACTACGTGGAGTCCGAGCGGAAGCCGGGACGTCTCGACAGAACCGCGTCGGGTCGCCCGTCGCACGCGTCGGACGCCGGCGGCGGCGTCGGCCGCTGGGACGCCGTGCCGGCCTCCGCGTCGGGCGGCCTCTTCGGCGGGCGCGGCCGCGTCTCGGGAAGCGAGGTCATCGATTCCGCGTACGCCGGCCTTGTTCGGACGGGGAGGGGCGGCATCGTAGTGGCGCCGGCGATCGAAGAGGACGAGACAGAGGTTCCCGATTTCCGGGGCATGAGCGTCAGGCTGGCCAGGCAGACGGCCGCCGCGCGCGGACTGACGCTCACGTTCCGGGGCAACGGAAGAGTGACGGAGCAGTCTCCCGGACCGGGACGCATCGTCTCGTCCGGACACCGCGTGGAAGTGCGATGTTGTCCCTAGAGGTGACGCAAAGGTGACGAACGGATCGATGACGACTGACAGACACACACCCAGAGCTCCCGGAAGTCCCACGGCCGGCGTCTCCCGTGCCGCCGGGGACGCGAGGACGCTCGGGGAGCTTCTCGAGCCGCTCGGATTGCGCCTCAGCGGCGCCGTGGCCGCGGCGGTCGTCAGTTCCATCGAGTACGACTCGCGCAAAGTTGAACCTGGCGGGCTCTTCGTGGCTGTGCGCGGTCTTGCCACGGATGGTCATCTCTACGTCTCTCAGGCCGCGGGGCGCGGCGCCGTGGCGGCTCTCGTCGAAGAGTCGACCGGCACGGAAGGCATCCTCGAGATTGCCGTCCGTGACACCAGGACCGCGCTCGGGCTTGTCGCACACGAGTTCTACGGCCGGCCCTCCGAGAAGCTCCGGACCCACGCCATCACCGGCACCAACGGCAAGACGACGACGTTGTACCTGCTGGACTCAATCCTGCAGGAGTCGGGTCTGGCCACCGGTGTGGTCGGGACTCTCGGCTACCGCGTAGGTGATCACGTGGTCGAGGGCGGCATGACCAGCCCGGAGTCGCTCGACCTCGCGAGACTTCTCGCTTCGATGGTGGACGAGGGCGTGGGAGCCGTGACGATGGAGGTCAGCTCGCACGCGCTGACGCTCAGGCGCAATGCCGGCGCCAGGTTCGACACCGCGACGTTCACGAACCTGTCGAGGGACCATCTGGATTTCCACGGCACCATCGCAGAGTATGCCGCGGCCAAGAAGCTGCTCTTCGGGCAGCTCGCCGGCGCCGCGGGGAAGCCGGGAGCGACGGCCATCGTCAACACGGACGACGAGTACGGCAGAGAACTGGCCTCGTACGTCAGGTCCACCGGGAATCTGCGACTGGTTACCTACGGTCGATCGGGCGCCGACGTCTGCGTCGTCGAGGCCGTAAGCGGTCCCTCCGGCACCGCCGCAACCTTCGACACGCCGGCGGGCGGCTTCACGGTCAACCTGAGGCTGATCTCGGAGTTCAACGTGATGAATGCGCTCGCGGCCACGGCGATCGCGGTCTCCCAGGGCGTCCCCCTGGAGGCGATAGCCACCGGACTCTCGCGGGTCGAGAGCGTCGAGGGCAGGCTCGAGACGGTCGACGCGGGTCAGGATTTCACGATCGTCGTCGACTACGCGCACACGCCCGACGCGCTCGAGAAGACGATAGCGGCCGTGGGAAAGCTCGTGCCGGGCAGGCTCATCACGGTCTTCGGGTGCGGGGGCGACCGCGACCGGGGGAAGCGTCCGATGATGGGCGAGATAGCGGCCACCGGTTCCGACGTGGTCGTGGTGACCTCCGACAACCCGCGAAGCGAGGACCCCGCCGCGATAATCAGCGAGATTGTAGGCGGCGTGAAGTCCGCCGGAGGCTCGGCGGAACTCGCGGTCATCGAGGACCGGCGCGAGGCGATCGCCCACGCGATAGGTGCGGCGGCGGCGGGAGACCTGGTGCTGATAGCGGGGAAGGGCCACGAGGATTATCAGATAGTGGGCGACACGAAGCTCCACTTCGACGACCGGGAGGAAGCCCGAGCGGCAGTCGAAGGTGGAAAAGCCGATAGAGGAAGAGATGGAGAGGGTGCGGCTGACTGACATGGCGCAGGCGTTGGATGTTCACGTGACGGGGGCGGCCGGAGTCGAGGTGGTCGGTGTCTCGACCGACTCGAGAACGGTGCGACCCGGTGACCTCTTCTTCGCGATACGCGGTGACAACTTCGACGGACATGAGTACGTGGAAGACGCGTTCGCGAAGGGCGCCTGCGCTGCGGTGGTGTCGGACGACGGGGCCCGGCCCGGGCCCGTTCTTGCGGTGCGGGATACGACGGGTGCCCTGCTTGAGCTGGCCGCGTGGTACCGGGGCAGATTCGACATCCCCGTCGTGGCGGTGACCGGCAGCAACGGCAAGACAACCACCAAGGACATGACCGCGGCCGTGCTGTCCACGAGGTTCCGTACGGCGAAAACGAAGGGGAACTACAACAACCATATCGGGGTTCCGCTGACTCTCTTCGAGATCGAGAGCGAGCACGAGATGGCCGTGGTCGAAATGGGCATGAACCACCCGGGTGAGATAGCACGACTCGCGGCCGCGACGCGACCTTCCGTAGGCGTCATCACGAACGTGGCGGAAGCGCACATGGAAACGATGCACGACATAGACACGATAGCACAGGCCAAGGCCGAGCTCCTGGACGCCCTTCCTCCCGATGGCACGTCAATCCTCAACTGGGACGATTCCCGCGTCAAGTCGCTCTGGACCAGGGGCCCGGACAGTATCGTGACGTTTGGTCTATCGGAGGACGCCGAGGTGCGGGCCGTCGACGTCGTCGCTGCGGCCGACGGTGTCTCCTTCGAGCTGGCCGACGACGGGCGCGTCACGCTTCCCGTCCCCGGCCGCCACAACGTGATGAACGCACTGGCCGCGATCGCCGTCGGCAGAGTAATGGGAATACCGGACGCGGATGCCGCGCGGGGGCTCTCGTCCTTCGAGGCCAGTCCGATGCGGATGAGATTCGAGAGGGTCGGCGCGTGGGTGGTTCTGAACGACTCCTACAACTGCAACCCGGGGTCGCTCGGGGCCGCGCTCGAGGTTCTCGTTGAGGTGGCCTGCGAGAGAACGTCGGCGGCGGCACTCGGGGACATGCTCGAGCTAGGGTCAACCAGCGAACGTGCACATCGCGAGGCAGGCGCGCGCGCCGCCGAACTGGGAGTCGACCGGCTGTATCTGTTCGGCACCGAGGTAGCGGCGCTTGCGAGAGGCGCGATCGAGGCCGGCATGCCCGCCCAGCGGGTTCGAATATTCGAAAGCAAAACCGCGCTCGTCGACACACTGCGAAAGGAGCTCGACGAGTCCGCGGTTCTATTGGTGAAGGGGTCGCGCGGTATGTGTATGGAGGAAGTGGTTGAGTTGCTGACAGAGGAGGCGCCCGCCTCCAAGTCGGCCGAAGCCTAGGCTTCTCATCGGAAGGGCTGTCATGTTTTACCATCTCCTATACCCCCTAAGGGACCTCATTTCTGCCTTCAATATCTTCAGGTACATTACCTTCCGATCAGCGTACGCGGCGGTGACAGCCCTGCTCATAAGCTTCCTCCTCGGCCCCCTCTTTATTCGCATGCTCAAGAGACGTCAGCTGAC
>JBDRFG010000142.1:0-4289 GCA_043819135.1 Candidatus Eiseniibacteriota bacterium
CTGTCCTCTGAACTCGGGCAGCCACGGGCTGCCGAGGCACTGCGGGATCAGGTCATCGGCGACAGCGCGCGCGTCGGAGTCGTTCCACCGCCCGCTGATGTAGCCTTCCGTGCGCGGGTCGACGTTCTGGACCTTGGTCCCCCCGCAGCCGGCAAACGCGGCGGCGAACAGTGCGACCACGACCGCGGCGAGCGCCAGCCTTCCCAGCAGATTCGAACGCAACATCTTCGTCCTCCTTCCAGGTGAAACACGACCTGCTACTCACTGAGCGTTATCTTCGCTATCTCCGGCGGCATCCTGCAGCAGCCTCCCGTTGGCGACCATGAGCGCCAGCAGGTTGAACGGCAACTGGAAGAGCCAGACCGACAGCACGTTGCCGACGCTGGTCATGTAGCCCTGGGTCGTGAAGTGCAACGGGATGAACAGCAGCGGCGTCCACAGGAACGCCGCGGCGTAGGCGACGCCCAGTTCCTTGAGGTCGCCGAGAGACAGCTCTCCATGGGTCACGCTGTGCGCGAAGAATCCCCATACGGCGAAAGCACCCACGCACACGACGCCGGCGACCAGCACCTGAACCGCGATCTGATCCTCGAGCCCGACCATCTTGTATACCACGAATCCGACCACGACCGCGCCTATGGTTATCACGGCAAGGGTGAATCCATGAATGATTGCGCGCCCGAGTCTCATCGTCCACCTCCTTCGAACGCTTCCGTCCTCATGAAGCGTCCGTGCCAGCGTGCTGCTACCGCCACTCGTCTTCAGGGGGCGTCCGCGCCTCCTTGCCGCTCCCGCCACTCGTCCTCCAGAATACTCATCATCACGAAATCATGGAAGGCGCCGTCGTGGAAATACCCGTCACGCTGAACGCCCTCCTCCCGGAACCCGAGCTTCTTCCAGAACGAGAGCGCCGCCTCGTTGAACCCGACGACTCCAATCGCCACCCTGTGCAGGCCAAGGTAGTTGAACGCAAAGTCGAGCACGAGGCGTCCGGCCTCGCTCCCGCGCCCTTTCCCCCTGTCGGCCTGTTCGCCTATGATGACTGTCATGTCGGTCGTGCGCCATTCCGCTGACAGCCGCAGCAGTCCTGCCTCACCTATGATGCGGTCGTCCTCGTCCGCGACTATGACGAACCAGGCGCGGGACGGGTCGCGGTCCACACGTGCGAACCACTCCGTCGCGTCCTCCTCCGTCATGGGCGCGGTCGCGCCGATCAGCGTGCGCAGCTCCGGGTCGTCCAGCCACCGGCGGATGTGCGCGAGGTCGTCCGCCTCGAGCCTGCGAAGCGTGATGCCCGTCCCCATGATGAAGCGCGGCCCCACGCGCTGCCCCTGCTCGTTCGGCATCAGCGCTCTCCTTCGCCGGACGCGGCATCCCCACACTCCGCCCCGGCCCGCTCGATGACGTAGACGCCTCCGCAGAACGAGACCTGGGCGTAGCACGCGGTCAGGCCCACGAGAGCCAGTGCCTCGATCGCCTCATCGGCGGCCCAGTAGTACTCGTCCTCATCCCAGACGCCGCTCCGCCAGGCCTGCTTCTCCTCGTCCCACGTGCTGGTGAAGAGCTTCTCCGCCTCGTCGTGGGCCGACCTGCTCGGGAACGAAACGTCACCGATCACGGCGCAGCCACCCTCGACCAGGTGGTCGCAGACGAGCTTGCGGAGCAGCCTGACCTTCGACTCGAGGTCGAACTCATGAAGGACGTACGCCGAGACCACGCGGTCGAAGTGCCTGTCCACGTCTATCGGCCAGTCGCCCTTGATGTCGGCCTTGAGGAGTTCTATCTGCGGATACTTGCTGTGCACCTTCGCGAGCATCTGAAGCGAGAAGTCCATGCCCCACATGACGCATCCGAGGTCGAGGAAACGTCCGGCCAGGTTGCCCGTGCCGATGCCGAGGTCGAGCAGTTCCATGCCGGCCTCGGCCCGCGCGCGCTCGGCGATAAGATCGAGCACGCGCCTGTATCCCTCGAACGGGAAGCCCGAGCATCCGTCGACCGACTCGTCGTACGACCCGGCCCACTCGTCGAATATCTGCTCTCTCGCCTCGCTCAAATGCCAACCTCCTGCCCGAATGATACGAGCAGGAGGCCGGAAATCAAGCACAAACGGGCCGCACGGGGCGCAAGTCCCCCGGCCGGCTAGTCGAAATCGTAGAGTTCGAGCACCTCCGCGTCCGTCAGCACTCGGCCGAAGAGCGCGACCTGGTCGATGGCGCCCTTGTACGCGTCGCCCCAGTGAGACGTTCCCATCTGCAGATCCCTGGCCGACGCCGTGATGTCGACGGCGTGGGTGTCGGCAAGGGCGAAGGCCCCGTTCACGTAGAGTCTGGCGACGTTCGTCGTATCGTTGAAGGAGCAGGCGAAGTGCATCCAGGTGTCCTGCCCGAAGGGGACGGCGTCGTCCACGTCGAAGTCGTAGTTGCTGCCACCGACGTAGAAGCGAAGCGGCTTACTCGTCGGGACCGCCGAGCCGCCCGTCCCCACCGACCAGGCTCCGTCGTCGTATCCCTTGTCGATGAAGCAGCAGTAGCCGGAGTTCTCGAGGTCCGCCATTATCCAGCCTGCCACCGTGAAGGCGCCGACGAAGTCGAACGCGCCGCGGTTGGCCACGGTAATGGTGTCGGTCCGTCCGCTGATGTATACGGCCGACGACGCGGTGCCGTTGTGGTCGCTCACGTACGCGATGCCCGCGGTGCCGACAGCGTCGTGCCCGTTCTCGCTCGAATCCTCGAGGCCTCCGTCGAACTGATAGAAGGCCACGAGCCCCGGAACGTCCGGATACTCTGCCTGCGTCTCACTCGGACCGCTCGAATCGCTACAACCCGCAACCACACACACCGCCGCGATGACTGCCACGAGAACCCACTTCCTCATTAGTCCGACCTCCAGTCCGTGGACGTTCCGCCGCCGACCGGTCAGCCGACCGGGTCGTGCAGGGGCGCGTCCATCTGGTAGACGTTGTGGACGTACTGCGAGAGCATTCGCTGCGAATTGAAAAAAGACCCGTTCAGGGCGATCGAGTACCTCATGACGCGCGCAAACTCCTCCGGGCGGCCGTAGAAGAGCGGTCCGACGACGAACTCGAGCTTGTCGAACAGCGACTCGGCCTCGACCTCATCATCGCTCTCCACCCTCCACCCCTCACCGATGGCCCATCCCGTAACGCCCTCGATGTGCCCCTCGATCCACCACCCGTCCAGCACGCTCAGGCTCGGGACGCCGTTCATGGCGGCCTTCATTCCGCTCGTCCCGGACGCCTCGCGCGGCTTGTGCGGCGTGTTGACCCAGAGGTCCACGCCGGCGACGAGGTGGCTCGCGACCCTCATACCGTAATCCGGGATGTAGACAACGCGGACGTCGCCCCGAAGCTGCTCGCCGAGCTGGAAGATGCGCCCGATGAGCTCCTTGCCCGGTTCGTCCTTCGGGTGCGCCTTGCCCGCGTAGATTATCTGCAGCGGACCCACTGAATCCGCTATCTTCCTGAGCCGGTCGAGGTCGCTCAGAAGCATGTCCGCGCGTTTGTAGGGCGTGGACCGGCGGGCGAACGAGATGGTCATGGCCGTGGGGTCCAGCGTGACGCCGGTCCGGACCCGCACATCCTTCATGAGCGCGCGCTTCGCCTTGGCGTGCGCCTCCATTATCTCCGTGTGCTCAATGCCCACCGCGTACCGCAGGTAGCGGTTGTCGCGCCTCCACTCCGGGATGTGTCTGTCGAAGAGCTCGCGGAACGGCGGCGACGTCCACGTGACGGCGTGCACGCCGTTGGTCACCGAGTTCACCGGGTAACCGGGGAACATGCTCTCGGTCACCTGCTCGTGTCGCATCGAGACGCCGTTGATGTAGCGTGAGCAGTGGAGCCCCAGGTAGGTCATGTTGAGATGTCCGTCCAGCAGGCAGCCGTGCTCCGCAAGTCTGGCGTATCGCTCGGGCCCGAGTATCTTCGACACGAGCCCGGGCGAGAACTGGTCGTGCCCGGCCGGGACCGGCGTGTGCGTAGTGAAAACGCACCTGTCGCGCACGCGCTGCATCAGATCGGCGACGTCCGCGCCGGGGTCGGCCTGCATTTCCTCTCCCAGAAGCGAGAAGACGAGGAGCGCGGAATGCCCCTCGTTCATGTGGCAGGTCACGACGTTCTCGTAGCCGAGCGAGCGCAGCATCGCCAGCCCGCCCGGTCCGAGCACCATCTCCTGCCGCAGGCGATACTCCTCGTCGCCGCCGTAGAGCCGGGCGGTTATCTCGCGGTCATCGTCGGTGTTCTCCGGCAGGTCCGTGTCGAGCATGTACGCGCA
>JBDRFG010000143.1:0-4694 GCA_043819135.1 Candidatus Eiseniibacteriota bacterium
GCCTCTCAGGACGTTTCCCACGCGCTCTGGGTGCGCGAGCATCGTCGGCACGTCTCCCGCTGCGGCCGTAATGCGCTCCATGTCGACGTAGACCGCTCCAGGGACGTGGCCGTCGGCATACTCCTCCGGGGTGCGGGCGAAATCGACGACGCGAACGGCGTCGAGGCTGCCGTACGATAGCAGCCACTCCGGGCCGACCATCAGGTCGGAGTCGAAGTACTCCCCGGCCGCCGATGGCAGCGCCATGGGTCCGGCGACGAGCACGAGCACTCCAAGAAGTGCGAGCGTGGAAGTCCTGTCTGCGGTCATCATGTGCCTCCTGTGGTCCCAGCGTCGAGGGCGCGGACAACCCGCGATACTAGCACGGCCGAACCGGGGGGCGACAGCGCGGACGGCGGCGATGGTCGGAGGACGCGAGGCCGCGCGCGGGCATCCTCGAACGGCCCCACCAGTCGAGAAGCCCGACCCCACTCGGGGGCCGGGCTTCGGCCAGGTCTGGCCTGCAGATCGTAAGCTCGAGGACGTTCTCGGATCGGCCCGAGAACGTGCTCCGGTTATCTGTACAGGGCCTTGATGCAGCTCCAGGAACCTGATTCCGCCGGCGTCGTTCCGCACTCGCACGCGGGCAGAACGCCCTCGAGGTCGCCGGTCTCCACGTTCTGTGCGAACTTGATCCCGAGGTGATCCTCGAAGACCTGATGCTCGCTGGGTGGGAACAGGGAGCGGTAGCAGACGTGCACCCACCCAACTTCTCCAGGCTCGCACTCCTCCTCCGCCGGCTCGAACTTCATCGTGGGCCCGTCGAGCGGGAAGTGCGGGTCGCCGTAGCAGTCGAACTCCGCGAAGAAATCTACCTCACAATCTCCTTCGCCGTACCCCAGTCCGGCGGGGACCAGCCAGACGAAGAAGCCCTCGTCGCACGCGCACACGCACTCCGAGAGGGCGAGATAGATGGTCGTGTGGCTGAGACCGTGTCCGCCGTATTCCGTCGTGTCCCAGTAGATGTGATAGCAGTACTCCCAGTAGCCCTCGTACTGGGGGTCGATGACCTCCCACGCGAGGCCCGTCCCCCAGACGGCGTCCGCGCCGGCCGTCTGTGGCACGAGCGCGCATGCGACCAGCGCGACGACCAGGAACCGCATCCTTGTGACGCCGTGCATGATGTCCCTCCCAGGATGAACCTGCACATTCCTGACGCGAACTCACACGAGTACAGATTAGCGCATTCTGGGCGAGACGTCAAGGACCTCCAACGCTCGGGCAGTCAGCCGCCCGAGCCCGCGGCAGCACCCGGCCACGGGGCCTCTTGAGGCGGCGCGGACCCTCTCCGGCACGTCAATTGCTTCCCTTGCGAAGGGGCGTCCCCTCGCAGCCTTGTCCGGAGGGGTCGTCGGGAGTATGCTTGACTTAAGTAGAGTACTGTGGCATCCGGTGGCGCCCCGTCCGCTCGCGCGCCCGGAGCGTCGAGCCGCTCAATTGCAGGCATCGGAGGCAACCATGAACACCGATCGTCCGGGCAGGATCCCCGGCGTGGCGGCACACGCTGTCAGGCCCGCCGCACTCCCCCGCATTGCGGGAGACGAGAGCGGAGCGACCATCGTGATGGTCATGGCCATCGTGACCGCGGTGCTCCTCATAGGCGGCTCCCTCTTCATCCTCGGCACCGCCGAATCGGACGTTGTCGAGTATGGGGTGGACGGAGCGATGGCGTTCGGTCTCGCGGAGGGCGGCGTCGAGAGGGCGCGGACCCTGCTACAGGAACTCGCGGCGGCCGAGTCCACCGCAGACCCGGTGGGCACGGTGTTCAGCGAGCAGCCGCTCGGCGACGGGACCTACACGACGACGATCACCAACGAGTTGACGGGTGGAGGGTGGGTGCGGATCTACGAGGTCCTCTCGACCGGCTGGAAGGACGGCGTCCCACGCCAGGTGAGAGTGACGCTCCAGGAAGAGACGTTCTCGCAGTATCAGTGGTTCATCAACCAGGGCGGCTGGCGTTGGTTCCGGACCGGCGAGAGGTTCGAGGGACCGGTCCACACGAACAAGAAGCTCCAGATCGACGGCGACCCCTGGTTCGGCGGCAGAGTCACCGCGTCGCTCGGCATCACGATGAAGCAGGGCAGCAATCCAACGTTCGAGGCCGGCTACGAGCTGTTCGTGGACACCATCGACCTCCCGTTGTTCACAGACATCACCTCGGTGATGATGCCTGCCGCGCAGGACGCGGGCATATACCGCCCCGCGCTTAGCGGCAAGAACGCCCGCTACGAGGTCGTCCTCGGCAGGACCGGCGCCGGTATGCTCGGATACCGCAGCGTTGAGAAGAGCGGGGGCAACTACGTGACGTCCGTCTGGACGGACGTGCACGTGAGCAGCCTGAACGGCGCCGCGTGGTTCGCCGACGACGTCTGGATCGAAGGTGAGCTGGACGGCGAGCTCACCATCGCCGTCGAGGGCAGCATCACTGTGACCGGCGACGTTCTATACCGGGACTCCGCCGCGGGAACCGGTCCGAACCCGGGCTGCGATGACATGCTCGGCCTGATCGCCGAGAACGACATCCTCATAGCAGACACGCCGGCCAACTCGAACGACTGTGAGATACACGGCGCCATGATGGCGCTCTGGAAGAACTTCGAGGTCGAGGACTACATGCACGGTGCCCCCAGGGGCAGCCTCATCATCTACGGCGGCATCATGGTGGAGCAGAGCATTCACATAGGGCAGTACCAGCACGACGTTCTGGTCTCCGGCTACGCCCGCGACTACCGCTGGGACGAGAGACTGAACACGTGGTGGCCGCCCTTCTTCCCCAAGACGGGGAACTACTTCGTCCGCACGTGGGAGGAGATCATCCCGCCGGAGGTGTAGAGGATGTGGATGCAGCGCCGGGACGAGGGGCCGGCGCGGGGTCAGTCCCGGCCGCCCTCCTGCCGGAGCGTCCGCCCGAACTCCCTCTCGAAGTAGTCGTACGGCACGCGGAACGCGCGCGTCACGCGCACGATCGTCTCGCCGTCCTCCATGAGACTAGGGTTCCAGAACTCCCAGACGACGCGACCTTCGCGCGTGACCTCGAAGACGCGGCCCTTCTGCGACTCGGTGACGAGCACGTTGTCGTTGGGCAGGAGCTGCTGGGCGCCCGTCCCCTGGGAGAAGAAGTTCTCGGCGGCGTAGCTCCAGACGATCTCGTCCGCTACGACGTCGTACTCAATGACGCGAGACTTCCCGTCGAACTTGCGGTTGTCGAAGAGCATGACGCGCCCGTCGGGCGTGACCCTCGCCTCGTGCTGCCTCTGCCAGCGCCCCACGTTCGCCCAGACGACGGTCCCCTCGTCGGGGTCGATCACGGCCAGGCAGTCCATGTTGCGGATCGTCACCAGGATGTTGCCGTCGCGAAACGCGGGGTGCGGGACCCGGCCGTCCAGGACCTCGACGCAGTTGGTGTGGAAGGGATCCTCCCCCTCTCCCAGCACGGGGGACTCGAGCATGTGGGCGAACCTGGAGTCGCGGAACGACTCGGCCACGGGGACGCACGCGACCTCGCGAACGGACTCCCCGTCCGGCTCGAGAATACAGATGAGGTCGACGAGAAGCGGCTTCGGTCTCAGCCACTCCAGGACGGTCCCCACGCGCATGAGCACGTATATCGTGCCGTCGGCGTCCACCGTGACGTCGTGGTGCGCTCTGAGCTTCTCACCGCCGTAGGTCCAGAGGAGACGGGAGTCGCGGTCGAGCTTGATGAGACGGCCCGGATGGGCGGAGACGCCGAGGACGCTGCCGTCGGGATAGACCCAGGCCCTGCTCCAGCTCTCGGCCACGTCCTCGCGCCACGTGTGCAGGACGCGCCCCTCGATGTCGATGAGATGGGCGCCCGGGAAGTCGCCCGACACGTAGACGGTGTACCCTTCGGACGCCTCCGGTCCCACGACGGTGACGCCCAGCGCATCCGGCGCCCGGTCTCCTCCCACCGTGTACCCCAGCGTACCGATGCGCTCGAGTTCCCTCTCCTGCGCTTCGGAGAGTCCGCCGGGAGCGCCGCCGCCCTGGAGCGTGCCCTCGGCTCCGTGGCCGGTCGCGGTGGAGGCGGTCTCGGAGGCGTCGCGGTTGCCGCTCTCGCAGCCCGTGAGCGCAGCGAAGAGGCACAAGAGCAGGAGCGGCGGTCTCATGCGGCGCCGCGGTCGTGTCGGTCGGTCAATCATGACGGCGTGCTCCTCACGAGCCGTGCGGGGACAGCCGGGCGTTCAGCGGCTCACTCCGGAAGTCCTCGCGCGAACTCGGCATCGAAGTAGTCGTACGGCAGGCGGATCGCGCGCGTCACGCGCACGATCGTCTCGCCGTCCTCCATGAGACTCGGGTTCCAGAACTCCCAGACGACGCGGCCTTCGCGCGTGACCTCGAAGACGCGGCCCTTCTGCGACTCGGTCACGAGCACGTTGCCGTTCGGGAGTAGCTGCTGGGCCCCGGTCCCCTTCGAGAAGAAGTCCTCCGCGGAGTAGCTCCAGACGATCTCGTCGTCGACGACGTCGTACTCGACGACGCGCGACCGCCCTTCCCGGCTCCTGTTGTCGAACAGGAGGACGTGCCCGTTGGGCATGACGCGGGCCTCGTGCTGCCGCTGCCACCTCTCGCCGTTGACCCACACGACCGCCTTCGCCACGGGGTCGATGACGGCGAGACACTCCATGTTGCGGATG
>JBDRFG010000144.1:0-2210 GCA_043819135.1 Candidatus Eiseniibacteriota bacterium
GCCTAACACCATTTCGACTGCCTAAGCGCGACTCGCGCACATGTGCTTCCGAAAGCGCGTGTCTTGCACCGGAGCGATATGCAACGCGTTCGGCGGGTCATGCACGCCGGCTTGGCGGAGTCGACGGACCCCGAACACACCAGCCATCCAGCGGGAGCCTGGCTCTGCCCGATCGCCAGCCGTGAGGCATATGCCGCGACTTCGGATGGCCCATTTCAGCGACGCCCGCGCAATAGGCTGCGACCGTCCGAGTATCGAACGCTGAACCCGATGATACGCGAAATCAGATAAACTCTCAATCAGTAATGACCATTGGTCGCCTAGCGGCGGCCAAACCGACGCCCATCGCCCGGCCCATGGCCGTCAGCCCCGGCGCCCCGCTACCCTTTACATCCCCCCCGACGCCCAGTAGAATGGCTCTTCCGATTCATCAAGTTCCCTAGAGCATCACGCCGGTCTGAGGCGGGCCCGCACCGGGCGGTCACCGTGACCGCCGAGCGCCGGGTCATCTCCGGGACGGACGGAGGCATCAATGCGCGTGCTCCTTTCGGGCAACGAGGCCGTGGCGCGCGGCTGTTACGAGTACGGTGTGAGGGTAGCGACCGCGTATCCAGGAACACCCAGCACCGAGATCCTCGAGAACGTCGTCAAGTTCAAGGACGCCATATACTGCCAGTGGTCGCCGAACGAGAAGGTTGCGTTCGAGGTGGCGATGGGGGCGTCGTTTGGCGGCGTCCGGACTATCGTCGCCATGAAGCACGTCGGCCTGAACGTGGCCGCCGACCCTCTGATGACGTCCGCGTCCGTGGGCGGTGACGGCGGTTTCGTGATAGTGACGGCGGACGATCCCGGCATGCACTCGTCTCAGAATGAGCAGGACAACAGACACTACGCGAAGTTCGCCAAGATCCCCCTCGTGGAGCCGTCGGACTCGCAGGAGGCTAAGGATTTCCTGGGCGAGGCGCTCCGGATCTCGGAGGAGTTCGAAACGCCGGTCCTCTTCCGCCTGACGACCCGCATCTCGCATGCCAAGAGCCCCGTCGAGCTGGGCGAGCGCGTGGAGGTCGAAAGGAAGGAGTACGAGAAGGACACGTCTCGCAGGGTCGTCATCCCTGCCCACGCGCGCAGGCTTCACGTCAAGATCGAAGAGCGGCTCGAGCGGCTGCGCGAGTTCGCCGAGACATCTCAACTGAATCGCGTGGAGAATGGCGACCCGAAGGTCGGCGTTATATCGAGCGGCATATCTTACCAGTACGCGCGGGACGCGTTCCCCGACGCCACGTTCCTCAAGCTCGGGATGTCCTTCCCCTTCCCCATCGAACTGGCGAGGGAGTTCTGCTCCCGATTCGACACCGTGTATGTGGTCGAGGAGAACGAGCCCTTCATCGAGGAGCACCTCCGCTTAGCCGGCATCACGAACATCACGGGCAAGGACTCGGTCCCCCTCTGCGGAGAGCTGAACCAGGGAATCGTCCGCGGCTGCCTCTGCGGCGGACCGAGAGAGACGGAGCGGGCCCCGGCGGCTCCGCGTCCGCCCGTCCTGTGTCCCGGATGCCCGCACAGAAGCACTTTCTTCGCCCTCAACCGCGCCGGGATAGGATCGACATCGGACATAGGTTGCTACACACTAGGGGTCATGCCGCCCTTGAGCGGGATTGACACGACGATCTGCATGGGCGCGTCGATCGGGAACGCCCTTGGGTTCGAGAAGGCCATCGGGCGCGACTTCGCAAAGAAGATGGTGGCCGTGATCGGCGACTCGACGTTCGTCCACTCGGGCATGACGGGCCTCGCCGACGTGGCCTACAACAAAGGCGCCACCACGGTCATCATACTCGACAACTCGACCACGGCCATGACGGGTCACCAGAACCACCCGGGGACCGGGACGACGCTCATGGGCGAGCCCACGGTCAAGATGGACTACCTGAAGCTCGCGGAGAGCATGGGAGTCCGCGACGCCCGACGCATCGACGCCTTCGACGTCGCGGCGGTGCGGGCCGCCATCAAGGAGGCCGTGGCGAACGACGAGCCGTCGCTCCTTGTGATGGTGGGCGCGTGCGCTCTCCAGACCAGGAAGAACTGGGGAGCCCCGTACGCGGTCGACCCCGCGCAGTGCACGGCGTGCGGGCTCTGCCTGAAGCTCGGCTGCCCCGCCATCGGCAAGGATCGGGACGGAAAGGCCAAGATAGACCATCTCTTCTGCGTGG
>JBDRFG010000145.1:0-3721 GCA_043819135.1 Candidatus Eiseniibacteriota bacterium
CGAGGACATCAGGTGGGTCCGGAGGAGCTACGGGTTCAGAGCCGGGGCCTTCGAGAGCGCCGTTGAGGACGGCGTGGGGACGGAGTGGATGCGGCGGAACATCGAGAGCATCCGCAGGATTGAGGACCGGGCCTACAACGAGCACGATCTCCTTCGCAATATCGTTCGGGCATTCAGACCGCCGGAGACTATCGAGGTCGAGGAATCAGAGACCGGTCGCAACCACGGCTCACGCAGCTAGGCGGCTGCACAGCCGTCTCGTTGATTCGTTCCTGAGGAACCGGAGCCTCAAGAGGCGCGGTTGGGGTGGGCTTGGCATCGATTTCAGACTTGGCGATCGGCTGTCCCTAGTCACACAGATCAGGTTCCCGATTGACTTCGGGGCAGGCGAGAAGTTCGTCCCGGCCTCTGCCCGGGTCTTCCTGTCTATGGCGAACCGGTCGCCAGGAGATCAGCGGCGAACCCGCGCGCGCGCCCGCGCGTCCAAAGAACACAGGTATGGACTACCCTCGGCGTGGAGCGTGACATGCGAAATCGAATAGCACTGATCGTCTTGCTTGCCCTGCCGCTCGCCTTCGCAACGGCCTGTGGGGAAGAGGAGACCGACATGAGCAACGATGAGTACCGCGAACTCACTCCCGAGGAAGAGGCGGTGATCGTCCGCAAGGGCACAGAGATGCCCTTCACCGGCGAGTACAACGAGCACTTCGAGACGGGCACCTATCACTGCAAGCGGTGCGACTCGTTGCTCTACGAATCGAGCGACAAGTTCGCGTCATCGTGCGGATGGCCGAGTTTCGACGACGAGGTCGATGGTGCCGTCAGGCGCGAGACGGACGCGGACGGGCGGAGGACGGAGATCCTGTGCACGAACTGCGGCGCTCACCTCGGCCACGTCTTCGAGGGGGAACAGCTCACGGACAAGAACACCAGGCACTGCGTGAACTCTATCTCGATGGTGTTCAGACCCGAGGGGGAGTCCGCGGAGGCACCCGGCGAGACGGCCGCCGAACTTGAGAAGGCCGGGGACGCGGCACTGGCCCACTTCGCCGGAGGGTGCTTCTGGGGTGTGGAGCACCTCTTCGCGAGCAAGGAGGGCGTGGTCTCCGCGGTCTCCGGCTACATGGGCGGCTCGAGAGAAGAGCCCACGAACGAGGACGTGCTCTCCGGTACGACCGGCCACCTGGAAGCTGTCGAGGTGGAGTATGATCCTTCGAAGGTGACCTACGAGGAACTCGCGAAGTACTTCTTCGAGATCCACGACCCGACGCAGGCGAACGGGCAGGGTCCCGACATCGGCGGGCAGTATCTGTCGGCGGTCTTCTACGACACCGACGAGGAGAAGGAGACGGCGGAGAGGTTGATCGGCATCCTCAGTGACAAAGGGTACGATGTCGCGACGAGGGTTGTCCCCGCCGGTGAGTTCTGGAAGGCAGAGGACTACCACCAGGACTACTACGAGCGGAAGGGGCATCAGCCGTACTGCCACGCCTACAAGAAGAGGTTCTAGCCTTCCCGCCGCCTGGCTCACAGACTCCCTATTTCGGCAAGTCCTCTCCGAGTGCAGCGCCCCCGCTCAGTCGGCACGCTGGAGCGCATGAGACGCCATGCGACCCTGGGGAAGCACTGCTGTGCGACCCTTGGCGACGCACTGCTATGCGACCCTTGGGGACGCACCCTCCATCATCGCTTTGAATCCCAGTCAACCATGATATCCTGGATGTGCCGCCCGTTGGCATGGTCGGAGCGCTCCGCCGGACGCCTCGTTCTCAGGCGCGCTCGAGCTGGTTCAGCAGTGAGGGGAGGGACCGATGTCAGCGAAGCTCACGATGGCCGCCCTGACGATGGCTCTCTTGGTGATTCCCGGCATGTCGACGGCGAACACCATCCACGTTCCGGGCGACTGGACGACGATCCAGGACGCGATCGAGCATGGGGCCGAGGGCGACACCATCCTGGTCGCTCCCGACACCTACACGGGTCCATCGAACCGCGACCTCGACTTCGGCGGGGTGAACATGCTGCTCGTCGCGGAGGGTGATCGGGTCGACACGGTCATCGACTGCGAGGGCGCAGGACGCGGCTTCCACTTCAGCACCGGGGAGGACACGACACTCGTGATCCAGGGGTTCACCGTGACGAATGCGGTGGCCGACACCGGAGCCGGGGCCAAGTGCATCATGGGATCATCGCCGAAGTTCGTCGACTGCGCGTTCTCCGGCAACACGGCCACGGATCGGGGCGGCGGCATCTCGTGTCGCTCGTCGTCGCCGGTCGTCGTCGGCTGCGTCTTCGATGGCAACGTGGTCTCCGGGGGCACCTACGCGTACGGCGGGGCGATCTCGTGCATAGCGAATGCGGACGCCAGGATAGCGGGCTGCGACTTCACGGGGAACGAGGCGGACGGGTTCGGCGGCGCTGTCTACTGCAACCAGCAGTCGGACCCACGGATGACGGGCTGCACATTCTCAGCCAACACCGCTGGAAGCGGGGGTGGCGGGCTTTTCTCTGTCTCTTCCGCGCCCGTCATCACCGGCTGCACGTTTGGAGGCAACTCGGGACAGCAGGGTGGCGCCATCTACACTCAGAGCTCCCCGGTCACCGTCACGGGCTCCAGGTTCGTCGGGAACAGCGCCGCGTACACGGGCGGCGCCGTCTCCTTTCTCTATGCTACGTCCAACGGAACGCTGACCGATTGCACGTTCGTCGGCAACACGTCCCAGGTCGGTGCGGCGATCAAGTGTGCTTTCGGCGCGGACGCCCTCATCACCGGATGCACGTTCGTCGGCAACGACTCGACCACCGGCGACGGCACGCTCGTCTTCAGCGACGCGTCACCTACCGTGGAGAACGCGATCATCGCGTTCGCGAGCGGTGGCAGCGCGGTCCGGTGCACCAGTGGCACGGAGACACCGAGCTTCAGCTACTGCGTGGTCTTCGACAACGCCGGGGGCGACGACCTGTGCGGCTCTGTAGGCGACACGATGAACCGGGATCCCCGACTCTGCGACATCGCGGGCAGCGACTACACCCTCTGTGCGAACTCGCCGTGTATCGCGGGGAACAACGCTTGGGGTGAGGACGTCGGTGCGCACGGAGCCGGCTGCGGCAACTGCGACAGCCCGGTCGAAGTGACCACGTGGAGCATCATCAAGGGGTCGTATCGTTAGGGCAGAGACGCCGTCGGGATGGCGTCCCCTGCGGGGCGCCGGGACGGAACGCCCGCCTTCCGGCGGGTGTTCTGTTCTTCAGTGGCTGACGGATGCTGCGAGCGCCGTGGGAGCCGCCGGGGAGCTTCCGCCACCGGCCAACAGACCACCCGAGGAGCGAACATGGCGAGCTGGCGCAGAGCAGTGGCCACGCACATCATCGACCCGCTGGGCTGGAAGCTGAAGGGAACCGACGTCGGCGGGCGTCTCGCGGAGTTCCGCAGACTCCAGTGGGACGACGTTGAGACGTGGCGTCGCCGCCGGGCCGAGCTCCTGCGCCGCCTGCTGGTGCACGCGGTGACGCGCGTCCCGTACTACACGAACCGCGTCCCCGGACTGACGCCCGAATCGATAGAGTCCGACCCGCACGGGAGCCTGGCCCGGTTCCCGGTGCTCGAGCGTCCGGACCTCGTCGAGCGCTTCGACGAACTCCAGTGCGAGATGGGGAGGGGCAGGATCCTGGGCACGTCGGGCGGCTCCACCGGAACGCCCGTCCGGTTCCTCCACGACAG
>JBDRFG010000146.1:0-43511 GCA_043819135.1 Candidatus Eiseniibacteriota bacterium
CACGCGCGCGACACGGGGAAGCTCGTTGACGCGACGCAGGGCCGGAGAACCCGCGCCGTTATCGTCACTGACAGCGATCACGTCATTCTGTCCGCCGTCGCGGCCGAGACCATCACTTCGAGGCTCGAGGGTCGCGACGACCGCTCGGAATCCTAGCGACATCTACCAGCCACGGCTGCCGGAGGACGGAATGAACCGCACGGCCTTTCCCATCGTTGTGTCCGGTCCCTCGGGCGTCGGCAAATCGACGATCGCGAGAAGGGTGCTCGAGGAGGATGCGGGCACGGCGTATTCGGTGTCCGTGACGACCCGGCCGCCGAGGTACAACGAGGAGCACTGCGCTCACTACGAGTTCGTACCGGACGAGCGCTTCGACGAACTCATCGAGTCGGGTGAGCTGGCGGAGTGGGCGGTGGTGCACGGCTTCCGCTACGGCACGCGGCGGTGCGTGATCGATGAGATCGCAGCGTCCGGAAAGAACGTCGTGATGGACGTCGACATCCAGGGCGGGATGTCGATCAAGAAACTGTACCCCGAAAGCGTGCTCGTCTTCATCCTGCCGCCGTCGCGGGAGGTTCTGGAGGCCAGGCTGCGCGGCAGGGCAACGGACGACGCGGACGTAATAGAGACGAGGCTCAGGAACGCGGTCAACGAGTTGGACTGGGCCGACAGATACGACCACAGAGTAGTGAACGACGACCTGGACGAGGCCGTCCGGGCGACGCTTGAAATAGTGAAGAAGGAACGACAGGCGAGGTCCGAGCGTGGGGAAGCACCGACGGCCCCGGCGGACTGACGGACGGAGGGTAGCGATGGACCAGCTGAAGAAAGAGAATCTCCTCAAGTACGCGAAGAACGAGTACCTGGGCTCCGTGCTCGCGGCGAAGGTCGCGCGGCGTCTTCACGCCATGCATCCTGACCAGAGGCCCGCCGGAGATGAAGAAAAGGTGACCTCGCTCGCGCTCAGGCTTATCACCGACGGGGTAGTGACGTACGAGATAACCGAGCCTGTGGACGAGGCGACCGAAGACCTGGACGAGGACTAGGCCAGCCGACCATCACCGTCCCCGGAGACCATCAATAGAATGGAAACCCTGCTGGCAGGTAAGACCGTCGTACTGGGTGTGACCGGCAGCATCGCCGCGTTCAAGGCCCCGCACATCGTTAGCAGGATGACCTCGCTCGGAGCGAACGTCATAGTCGTGATGACCGAGAACGCGACGCGATTCGTGACGCCCCTGACGTTCGAGACGCTCTCCGGTAACGAGGTCGTCGTCAGCATGTGGCCGGATCGTAAGGTCGGGGTCGCGGAACTCGAGGAGGCGGTGTCGAAGGCCGAGCGGCTGAAGCACATCAAGCTCGGCGAGGCCGCCGATCTCGTAATCGTCGCGCCGGCCTCCGCCAACATCATCGGCAAGATGGCCAATGGGATCGCCGACGACTTCCTGTCCACGGAACTCATGGCGATGACGTGCCCGGTGCTCGTCGCGCCCGCGATGAACGTCACCATGATGGAGTCCGACGCGGTCACCGAGAACATCCACACTCTGAAAGAGCGCGGGGTCATGTTCGTCGAGCCCGATACGGGCAGACTGGCAAGCGGCGCCTTTGGGCGCGGGCGGTTGGCCGACCCCGACGTGATCGTCGACGCGGCCCTCGCCGTGCTCGTGCCCGGCGACCTCGCGGGCAAGAGGGTCGTTGTAACCGCGGGCCCGACGGAGGAGCCCATCGATCCGGTGCGGCACATAGGCAATCCCTCGACGGGCAAGATGGGGTTCGCGATCGCCGACCGGGCTCTCAAGCGCGGCGCCGAGGTCGTTCTCATCTCCGGGCGGACGGCTATCGAACCGCCTCCCGGCGTGAGGTTCGTATCTGTAGGCACCACCAGGGAGATGCTGGACGCCGTGATGAGCGAGCTTCCGGAACTCGATCTGCTGGTCATGGCGGCGGCCCCGGCCGACTACCGGCCGGAGGAGGTCGCGGAACACAAGATCAAGAAGCGCGCGGACATACTGAGCATTCAGCTCGTTCGGACCGAGGACATCCTCGGCGAGGTGGCGAAGAAGAAGCAGGTGGGGCAGGGCGTGGTGGGCTTCGCCGTGGAGACCCGTGACGAGGTGCCCAACGCCAGGAAAAAGCTCGATGAGAAGAAGCTCGACCTCATCATCGTCAACAATCCGACGGTAGAGGGCGCGGGCTTCGGCTCGGACACGAACATCGCCACGGTCATCGGGTCTACCGGGCTCGAGGAGAGCGTGGGCAAGGTCTCGAAGACCGAACTTGCAGACATCATCCTGACGTTCGCCATTCGCGAACTGGGATGGGGGAAGATACATGGCTAGCGGCCGCGACCGGGCCAGGAAGCTTGCGGCGGAGTACTTCCGACAGCTCGGCGAGTCCGGCGAGACCGAGATCTACCTGTCCCCGGGCTACGCCGGCGCACCCGTGGCGGCCTCGGCCGTGAAGGCGCCTGCGACAGCGGCACCGCGGACTCCTGAGGTAGCGGCGACACCGCGGACCTCTGATGCGGCGGCGACCTCACCGGCCCTTGATGCTCCATCGGCCGCGCAGTCCCCCGACGTCCCCGCACCCGTGATCATCAGCGTCAAGTTCGCGTTCTCGACGGCCGCGACGACGGGCGACATGTTCTCCGGGTCTTCGGGGATCGAGAAGTGCGCGACGCTCGAGGAGGTCGCGGCCAGGTCGGTCGGCTGTCAGAACTGCGAGCTCGCGGGCGGCCGCACGAACGTGGTCTTCGGTGCCGGCAACCCGCACGCGCGCCTGATGTTCATCGGCGAGGCGCCCGGACGCGACGAGGACATTCAGGGCGTGCCGTTCGTCGGCAGGGCGGGACAGCTTCTCAACAAGATCCTCGAGGCCGCGGAGATCGAGCGCGACGACGTCTACATCGCGAACATCATCAAGTGCAGGCCGCCGAACAACCGGACGCCACTGACGAACGAGATCGAGGCATGCATCCCGTATCTCGGCAGGCAGGTGGCGCTGATCGCCCCGAAGATCATCTGCACGCTGGGCCTTCCGGCGACGCAGACGCTTCTGGGCATTCGTGGCTCGATGGGAAGCCTGCGCGGCAAGATGTACGTGGAAGGTGACGTCAAGGTCATACCGACGTACCACCCGGCGGCCGCTCTTCGGGACCCCAAGTACAAGCGGCCGATCTGGGACGACTTCCAGATGATCAAGCGGGAATACACGAGGACGTAGGACCGTCCTCCTTGAAGGGAGAAGACCGGATGGCACAGAGACCTATCGGCTCGGCGGTCCTTCTGACGATCCTCTGCGTGGCGCTCGCTTCCGGCTGCTGTCCCAGCGGGCCGAAGGTGCTTGAGAGCCTCGCCCTGCCGGTCGAAGTGCAGGCCGGCTGCAGTCTGGTGCCTGCGAAGCAGGTGACCGATGGCCCGCTCGCACCCATGGCTTCCAACCCGCTGTCGACCTCGGACTCGAGAAAAGTGAGCGCGATCGTGCCTCTGGTTACGGGCGCAGGAACGGAGGACGCGGCGGTCGGCAGCGTTAAGAGCGCCTACGCCGCCGTCTACGAGTGCGAGCCCGGGGGACCTCTCGTGCGCGTCTACGCGGTCCTCTTCCGCGAGCCTACCGGCTCCGCAAGGGCCGCAATGCTGGAAGCGAATCCGGGCGGCGTGATGTTCAAGGGGCAGTTGGCCGGAGTCGTACTTGCGGATGAAGACGCGTGCGAGTCGTGCTACGATGCCGTCATGACCCGCGCGGAGATGGTGTTGGGGAAGTGACTCGCAGGCGGGTCCGGTGACTTGCATCAGAACGGAAGGTGCGCATGAAGAAGGCTGAACTTGTTTCCTTGGTGACCCTGCTGCCGGCTCTCCTGTGTGCCGCGCTCGCGGGCTGTCAGACTGCCAGCGACGAGGTCCGATTCGAACTCCGGGTCAGCGAGGCCGTCGTCGAGGGGAACGTGCCCGAGACTGGTCCCGGGACCCAGGAACTGGCCGTCAAGGTCAGTTGGTCGGCGACGACCGGCGGGCTGGACGCCTATGTGACGAACCCCGCGGACACGACCGCCTCCATCCTCTGGGAGGACGCCACGTTCTCATACGGCTCCGGGGACCCGGAGCCTCTGGTCGCCACAGCGCCGCACGCGGGTCCGGACCTGCCCCAGCCGCCGACGGTGATCCCCGGTCGTGGGCAGATGATCGTCGGGATGTTGCCGCGCTCTCACGCGGAGTGGGAGTGGTCCACGAACCGGGCGATGGGCGGATCGTGGCGCGCCTCTGCCGGACTCTTCGGCGTCGAGTTCACCACGGAACAGAGCGAGGCGGAGCGGCGGTCGCTTGCGGAGGCGACCGTAGGCAGGAAAGCGATGATCGAGATCCCCGTTCGGACAGGTAGTAGAGTGTTGACCTACATCTTCGACGTCCGCGTCGCGGGCGCAGAGGTGTACGCCTCGTACCATTAGCCAGCGTGTCGGAGGCGGGTATGGCAACCAAGGAAAGAACAGCACGAGAGACCGTTCGGCTGGCGGCTGCCGAACGGATCCCGCCCCAGGCCATCGACGCCGAGGTAGCCGTTATCGGCGCGATGCTCCTGGACACGGCGGCCGTCGGGGCGGTCAGCGAGATCCTCGACGACACCGCGTTCTACAAGGGCGCCCACAAGAAGATCTTCAGGGCCGTGATCGACCTCTTCTCCAAGGAAGAGGCCGTCGATCTCGTCACTGTGACCCAGGAACTCAAGCGGCAGAAGGTGCTGGACGATGTGGGAGGGGCCGCCTACCTGTCGCAGCTTCTGGGAAGCGTGGCGACGACCGCGAACGTGCGGCACCACGCGAAGATCGTGCTCGAGAAGGCGATCCTCCGCCGGCTGATAAGCGTCGCGACTGAAGTCGTGCAGGAAGCGTACGACGCGGGCAGCGAGGCGGCCGACATCCTCGACCGCGCCGAGCACGTCATCTTCGAGATCGCTCAGCAGCGCGTCCACCGCGATTTCGTGCCCATGCGGGAGATCCTCAAGCACAGTTTCGAGGTGATCCAGGAACTCTACGACAAGAAACAGCACGTCACGGGCATTCCGTCCGGATTCAACGACCTCGACGCGCTGACGTCAGGCTTCCAGAAGGCCGACCTGGTCGTCATCGCCGGACGGCCGTCGATGGGGAAGACGGCCTTCGCCCTCAACGTGGCGGCGCACGCCTCGATCGACGGCGGCACCCCGACGGCCATCTTCAGCCTGGAGATGGGGAAGGAGCAGCTGGTCCAGCGCATGCTGTGCTGCGAGGCTCACGTCGACGCGCACAAGCTGAGGACAGGCTACCTCGCCGACAAGCACTGGTCGAGCCTGACGACGGCGGCCGGACTCCTGTCCGAGTCGGCTATCTTCATCGACGACACGCCCTCGATGAACGTGCTCGAAATGCGCTCGAAGGCGAGACGTCTTAAGGCAGAGGCCGACATCGGACTCGTCATCGTCGACTACCTGCAGTTGATGCAAGGGCTGGGCAGGCCCGAGAACCGGCAGCAGGAGATATCCGAGATCTCTCGCTCGCTCAAGGCGCTCGCGAAGGAGCTCGAAGTTCCGGTGCTGGCGCTGTCGCAGCTGTCGCGTGCGGTCGAATCGCGAGGCGGCGACCGCAGGCCGATCCTCTCGGACTTGAGGGAGTCTGGCGCCATCGAACAGGACGCGGACGTCGTGATGTTCATCTATCGGGCCGAGCAGTACGAGCGCACGCCCGAGAACATCGGCCGTGCCGAGGTCATCATCGGCAAGCAGAGAAACGGTCCTACGGGAACCGTGCACCTGTCATTTCAGTCCGAGTGCACGCGGTTCGACAACCTCAGCATGAGGGCCGAGGAGACCTTTGAGGAACTCTAGTTCTATCCCTGAACCCGCGGTCGCTCACAGGGGGGCAGGCCCGTTCGGCAGCCTCGGACACGTCGCCATCGAGGTCGTAACCGAGGTGGGATTCGCGGGCATGCTGTTCTGGCGCTCCATGCTGTCGCTGCGGAAGCTCGGCCGCTCAATGCCGCTCGTCCTCGAGCAGGCCCGGCGCATCGGAATCGAGTCGTTGCCTCTCGTGATCATTACGTCGGTCTTCACGGGAGCCGTGACGGCGGTTCAGGCCGCCTACCAGCTCAAGGACTTCGTACCCAAGATCTACATGGGCACGGCCATCTACAAGTCGGTTGTCATCGAACTCGGTCCCGTGCTGACGGCGCTCGTCGTCGGCGGGCGCGTCAGCGCGTCGATCGCCGCCGAGCTTGGGAGCATGCGTGTCACCGAGCAGATCGATGCGATGGACGCCATGGCGATCGATCCGGTCAGATACCTCACGATGCCCCGCATCGTGGCGGCGCTCGTGATGCTGCCCGTGCTGACGGTCTTCGCGGACATACTGGCCATCGGCGGCGGGTTCTTCGTCGCCAATGCGTCGCTCGGTCTCTCGCCGAAGATCTTCATCCAGGGAATGAAGTTGTTCTTTCTCCCTCAGGACGTGTTCGGCGGGCTCATCAAGGCTTTCGTGTTCGGCGGCATCATCTCGCTGATGGGCTGCTCTGCGGGCTTAAGGACCGTCGGCGGCGCCGTCGGTGTGGGCACCGCGGCGACGAGGGCCGTCGTCACGAGCTGCGTGCTCATACTTGTGAGCGACTACATCCTGGCAGTCCTTCTGTTCCAGATCATCTTCGGCGCGTAGCAGGCCGGCTGCCCGCGGAGTTGCGAATGACGGATCGACCCGACAGAGGCATGACCGCAGGACCCGGCGGCGCTACGCCCGCGAGGCCCGTCATCGAAGTGCGCGACCTCTGGAAGTCGTTCGGGGATCTCGAGGTCCTGCGCGGCGTGGACCTGACCGTCCTCGAAGGCGAGACGATGGTGGTTCTTGGGGCTTCCGGATGCGGGAAGAGCGTGCTTCTCAAACACGTGATCGGCTTGATGAAGCCGGATCGAGGCTCGATAGTCATCGAGGGCCGCGAGATTACGAAGCTGGGATCGCGGGAACTCAAGGATCTCAGAATGACCTTCGGCATGGTCTTCCAGGGCGCCGCGCTCTTCGATTCGATGACGGTCGGTGAGAACGTCGGCCTGCCGCTCAAGGAGCACAGGGGCATCAGGGGCGTCGAGCTTGCGGACATCGTGGAGACCAAGCTGCGAATGGTGGGTATGGCGGGGGTGTCGCACCAGCGGCCGTCCCAGATCTCCGGCGGCATGAAGAAGCGCGTGGCGCTCGCGCGTGCCATCGCTCTCGACCCGGACATCATCCTCTATGACGAGCCAACCACCGGACTCGACCCGATCATGGCCGAACAGATCAATCAGCTTATCAGGGCGCTGCAGCGCAAGGTCAACGCGACTTCGATCGTCGTCACGCACGACCTGCACAGCGCCAGATTCACTGGTGACAACATCGCCTTGATGCACGAGGGACGCATCGAGTTCGTGGGCACTCTGGACGAGCTCAAGTGCAGCGACAACACTGCCGTGAGGACCTTCCTGGCGCGCGGGCGCGTCCCGGTGCCGGGATCGTCCGCGGACGACAGACCGGTCGACCCGGAAGTGTTCGCGTAGCAGGAGCGATCGACCACCGGGCGCCGCCGACCGCGCGCCGCCCCTCCAAAGCCAGGGCCACAACGGAATCCAGGGGGAAGGCAATGACCGAACACGGTAACGAGGTGAGGGTGGGAGTCACCCTGACGATCGCGGGTGTGTTGCTCGTCGCCGGCATCCTGTGGCTGGGCGGCTTCAGTTTTGGTGAGAGCAGGTACACATTCAACATTGTGTTCGACGAGGTAGCCGGGCTTGTTGCGGGCGACAAGGTGACTGTCGCGGGTCTGAACGCAGGGGAGATCATCTCTTTGTCGCTCGCGCCTCTCGGCAAGGTCGTGGCCGAGGTCGAGGTGGACGATTACATCAAGATCCCCGTTGATTCGCGCATCTCGATCGCCAGCTACGGCCTCATCGGGGCGAAGGTCATATCGATCCGACCCGGAGGAAGCGACGTCTTCATCACGCCCGGCTCCGTCAATCAGGGCCAGTACGAGAAGGGGCTGGGCGACGTCGTGCACGAGATGGGCGAGGCCCTGGCCGACATCCGGGTCGTCATGAAGTCGGCCGACGAGATCCTCACCGACGAGGAAGGCAAGGAGCTCGTCAAAGACGCACTCGTCAACGCGAACGCCGCCTCGTCCGACCTCAAGCACGCAACCGCCGACCTCCGCGTGATGGCCACCGAACTAAGGACCTTCGTGAGCGCGAAGAGAGATCCGGCGGGCGAGGCCATCGATGCGATGGAGGGCGCCATTCTCGGGTTCTCGGAGGTGACAGGCGAGCTCAAGATCATTTCGGCGTCGCTCGACTCGATCGTCCGTCGAGTCGAGGGTGGAGAGGGGACGCTGGGCAAGCTCATCAACGAGGACCAGGTCCACGACGAGTTCCTCGCCGCCATCAAGGAGGTCAGGGAACTCGTCGCGACGATACGCGACAATCCCAACAGCTTCGTCAAGTTCTCGCTGTTCTAGCGCGTGTCGCGGCGGGTTTGTGCCGCCTCGGTCCGGCGTGGTTCGAGATGGAGGGCGGGGACAAACGCACCGCCCGTCACAGGAGGAGGGGAGGATGGGGGGAAAGAAGAAGAGCGTGTTCTTCTGCAGCGGCTGCGGCCACGAGTCGCCGAGGTGGCTGGGGAAGTGCCCCGGCTGCGGTGAGTGGAACACGTTCGTCGAGACTGAGGTGCAGAAGAACCGTCCCTTGGGCAGGTCGGCGACGGCGGCGCGTGAGGGTCCTGTTGCGCTGCCCGACATTACGGCGGACGCCTCGGAGCGGATGCCGACCGGGATATCCGAGTTCGACCGGACTCTGGGCGGAGGCATAGTGCCCGGCGCGGTCATGCTGGTCGGAGGTGATCCGGGCATAGGCAAGTCCACGCTGCTCCTCCAGGCCAGCGACGCCGTGGCGCGGAGCGGCGAGACGGTGCTCTACGTCACCGGCGAGGAGTCACGCTCGCAGATACGACTGCGGGCCTCACGGCTCGGAGTCGATTCCGGGCTCATCAGCGTCCTCACGGAGACGGACGTGTCGCGCGTCCTGGAAGTCGCGGCGTCCACGCAGCCGGGCATCCTCGTCCTCGATTCCATACAGACCATCTACCACGCGGAGGCCAACGGTTCGCCGGGGAGTGTGTCCCAGGTTCGTGAGTCGGCCGCCTCGCTCGTGCGGTTCGCGAAGGAGACGGGTGTCCCCGTCTTTCTCATCGGGCACGTGACCAAGCAGGGCGCGATAGCGGGTCCGAGGATCCTCGAGCACATGGTCGACACCGTGCTCTACTTCGAGGGCGACAAGCGTATGCCCTACCGCATCCTGCGCGCCGTGAAGAACCGCTACGGTTCGACGGATGAGATAGGCGTCTTCGAGATGACCGCGGGAGGCCTGGTCGAGGTCGCCGACCCATCGGGGCTCTTCGTGTCCAGGGACCTCCCCAACACCTCGGGCTCGGTCGTCATCGGTGTGGTCGAGGGCACGCGCGCTCTCATGGTGGAGATACAGGCGCTCACGGGTCTCACCAACTACGCGGTCCCGCAGCGCTCGAGCACGGGGGTGGACCGGAGAAGGCTGCCGCTCATCCTGGCGGTGCTCGAACGCAGGGGGGGCCTGAGCCTCGGCAACCGCGACATCTTCGTCAACGTCGCCGGTGGCGTCAGGGTAGAGGAGCCGGCCGCCGACCTCGGCGTGGCTCTGGCCGTTGCGTCGAGCTACTGGGACATTCCGGTGGACGAGCGAACGGCGGTCTTCGGCGAGATAGGGCTCGGCGGCGAGGTCAGGCGAGTGACGCAGGCAGGCAAGCGGGCCCAGGAGGCCTCGCGGTTGGGCTACTCGCGCATCGTCCTTCCGCGGAACGCTCTGCCGAAAGAGGAACGCCCGTACGGCGTAGAGTTCGTCGAGGTGCGCACGCTCGGCGACGCCATGGACACACTCCTGGGGTCGCGGCGCAGCAGACGCGCGTGCGGAACCGAAGCGGCGCCGGACGTCTCCGATAGACCGGAGGAGCCCGGGCGACGCGCGACTGCCGCGCGAACCAAGGAGGCGTGACGGTGGCGAGGGTAGGCACGATCCTCGTGGCGGCGGGCTCGTCTGAGCGAATCAGCGCCATCTTCCCCAAGCAGTTCCTGCCTCTGGGACCGGATCCCATGTTCTTCCTGGCGCTCGAGAGCGTCCTTCCGCACTCCGACGAGGTGGCGATAGTCACGCTGCCCGATTTCGTCAGTACCGTGAGGGTCATACTCCGCGCCGCGGGCGCCACACAGGACCTGACCTTCAGGGGCACGCGGATCGTCCCCGTCGTTGGGGGCGAGAGGCGGCAGGACTCCGTCGAGCGCGGCCTCGCGGTTCTCTCCCCGGACATCGACGTCGTTCTGATACACGACGCGGCGCGGCCGTTCGCGTCGCCCGAACTGACGGAACTCGTCATCGCGGCGGCCCTGGAACACGGAGCCGCGGTGCCGGTCATCGCCGTGCCCGACACGGTGAAGCGCGTGGACGGCGACACCGTGGTGGAGACGATGGACCGCCGCACGCTGGGCCTGGCTCAGACCCCTCAGGGATTCAGGCGGGAACTCATCGAGCGGGCCTACCGCGCCCTGGAGGGCGCGGACATCACCGACGACGCCCGGGCGGTCGAGCTTCTCGGCGAGACCGTGACCATCGTGCCGGGCGAGTCCGGCAACTTCAAGGTGACGACGCCGGTCGACCTTCAGCTCGCGTCGGTGGTCGCCAACTGCAGGCGCGGCCTGGGACCCGGCTACCGCGCGGGAACGGGAAGCGACACGCACCGGCTGGTTGAGGGAAGAGACCTCGTCCTCTGCGGCGTGACCGTTCCGTTCGGAAAGGGACTCGCCGGCCACTCCGACGCCGACGTCGCGACGCACGCCGTCTGTGACGCGCTTCTTGGCGCCGTCGCGGAGGCGGACATAGGTGTCCATTTCCCGCCGGGCGATCCCGACTACAAGGACATCTCGAGCCTGATTCTACTGGAGAGGGTAGCGGAGATCGTGCGCGAGAAGCGATGCAGGGTCGTCAACGTCGACGTGACCATCGTGGCAGAGGCGCCGAAGCTCGCACCGCACGTGCCGGCGATGAGGCGCACGCTCGCGGATGTTCTCGGCCTGGAGGTCGAGGCCGTCTCGGTCAAGGCCACCACCACGGAGGGCATGGGTCCTGAGGGCGAGGGCCTGGCGATATCCAGCAATGCGGTGGCCGTGGTGACCGAGCGGCCATGACGGAGCCGATGCGATGAGCGACTGCCGCTGCGCACCGAGAGACGAACAGAGCCCGCGTTCGTGCGCCACGTGCGGAGAGGGCGCCGGCGATGCGAGCGCTGGCATCCTCCACACGACATCGTCGATCACCGCGTCCGACCACCTCGATCACCTGCTGGCCCGCTGGGCCGTCAACAGGGGCGGGCACCGCGTCGAGCCCGGCCTCCACTTACTGGGCGTGCCGGGAAAGAACTCTCCCGTCTTCGTGACCGCGAACTACACTCTGAGTTTCGATGCTCTGAGATCGGCTCTCGACGGCGCCGATGCGTACATCCTCGTGCTGGATACGGGTGGGATCAACGTGTGGTGCGCGGCGGGCAAGGGCACATTCGGGACCGACGAACTCGTCAACAGACTCGAGTCGACCGGGCTTGGCGAGATCGTCTCGCACCGGGAACTGGTGCTTCCGCAACTGGGCGCCACTGGAGTGTCGGCGCACGAGGTGAAGAGGCGCTCGGGGTTCTCCGTCACGTACGGACCCGTACGCTCAGCGGACCTCGCCGAGTTCATGAGGACGGGCGCCGCAACGGAAGACATGCGGAGAGTTCGCTTCGGTCTCCGGGACCGGTTCGTGCTCGTCCCCGTCGAACTCGCGCACGTGCTCCTGCCGTGCGCGTTGGCCGCCGTCGCACTGTACTTCGCCGTCGGGCCGCTGGCGGCGTGGTCCGCCATCGTCTCGCTGCTGGCGGGGGCGGTGCTCTTCCCCGTGCTGCTGCCCTGGCTCCCGACCCCCAACCTAAGCACCAAGGGGCTTGTCCTGGGAGTGGTCACGGCGCTGCCTTTCGCCGCGGCCGCGTTCTCGGGCCACGTCGCGGATCCGCTCTGGGCGCGTGTCGGGTGGCCGCTCGTGTATCTTCTGGGAATGCCACAGGTCGTGTCGTTCCTCGCGCTCAACTTCACCGGCTCGACGACCTTCACGTCGAGGACCGGCGTCAAGCGCGAGATCATGACCTACTTCCCGTTCATGGTGTGGATGTTCGGGGCCAGTCTCGCACTCCTGATCGTGCTGTCCGTGACCCGCTTCGTGGGAGGCTCCGGATGAGCGACGCGTACGCGACCAACACTCTGGAGTACGACGCCACGAAGTGCTCGGGCTGCGGCATGTGCAGCACGGTCTGTCCGCACGGAGTGTTCGCTCAGACAGGCAACGTCGCCGAACTCACTCACTACGAGCGGTGCATGGAATGCGGCGCTTGCAGCCTGAATTGCCCGACGGGCGCCATCGTGGTGGAGAGCGGCGTCGGCTGCGCGTCGGCGCTCATGCTCGCGGCCCTGCAAGGCAAGAGCGACGACGAGGCGTGCTGCGGTCCCAATGACGGCGGCGGCTCCTGCTGCGGCTGAGGCGGGCCGCGTCTGCGAGCGAGTTTGTGGCGCGGCCGATAGTCGAGGATATTCTTCGTCAGACCAGGGCTCGTGCAGCGGCCTTTCGCCGTCTCGGACAACCGATTCATGCGGGAAATCCCTCAGATAAGGAGTCCACGTGGACGACAGGCGGGACAGAACACTGGTGCTCACATCGGCTCTTGTCGGGCTGGTCGTCTCGGTCGGACTCCTGCTTGCGGTACTGGACGTAAACGACCTTCCGCTCCTCTGTCGTGACTCGGCGGTCATGTTCGCGGGTGCGCTTGTCGTGGTCGGGCTTCCGGCCGCGATCCTGTTCGCGACAGCGGGCGGCTGTCTGGGGCTGCTGCTGCGCCGCCGCGAGGCGTCCGCGGCCCTCGTCTCACTGGCGGTTCTTGCGCTGATGGTAGCGCTTGTCATAGCGCTCGCGATGAGAAGCGGAGCCGCTCTCTTCCTGAAGAGACACATGCCCGTCGCGGTCCTTCTCATGGGGGCTGCGCTTTCCGCGCTTGGCGCCGCGCGCATCCGCCGGTCGCGAGTTCTGCTCTCGGGAGGGGCGGCGCTCGTTCTGGCCCTTGTCATCGCTTTCGGCGGAGGTGTTGCGCTCTCGAATCCCGAGTTGGCGGCGGATGAGGTTCCCCGCGCGGCCCCCGCACACGGAGGGAAGATCCTGCTTCTCGGGGTCGACGGGATGTGCTGGGAGACCCTGAACAGGTGGGAGCCGCACGCGACGGCCGACTACGAATGGTTCCGGCAGCGCGGCTACATCGGCCCGCTCGAGACCGTCTTTCCGCCGAAGTCGCCGAGGATCTGGTCCTCGATGGCGACCGGTGTGACGCCCGAGGACCACGGCGTGATCTCGTACACCTCCACGGTCATCACAGGCGTCAGGCGTCCGCTTCCTCAGGTGCCCCGCCTGGAGGGAGCGTTCCTGTGGTTGAGGGCTCTCGAGCGCTTCGGGCTCCTGCACCGGCGTCCGGTCTCGAGCGCGGACCTCAGGCGCCCCGCGTTCTGGGAGATAATGACCGATCCCGCGCTGTCGTCCGACGTCATTGGCTGGTGGGCGACGTGGCCGGCGACCCACCCGAACGGTCGCCTCGTCAGTGACAAGTTCTACTTCTGGCGAGACCAGAGGATGACGGGGGGCACGGCCGCACCGCCGTCCTCTCTCGTCTATCCGCCGGGGCTCGAGGCGCAGCTGTCGGAGCTACGCGTCTCACCGAACGACATGTCCGCCGACGAGGTGCTGGATCTGATCGACATCCCGCGCGAGGAGGCGGAGACGCTCTCCGGGCTGCCTTATCAGCATCACGAAGTGTTGAGCGAACTCCCGCTCGCGTTCACAATGGACGAGACGTACGCGGCCGTGACCGAGAGGTTCTTGACGGACCGGACCGGTTCGCGCATCACGGTGACCTACCTGAGAGGGGTGGACCTCTTGAGCCACGCCTCGATGCACTTCTCGAATCTCTATCCCGAGTCCGGCGCCACCGACGGTGAGAGGGCCAGGTACGGCGAACTCATCACCAGGTACTACGGGCGTGTGTTCGCGCAGCTGCGGAAGTTCGTGGAGGCCGCCGGTGACGACGTTCTCGTGCTCGTGGTCTCGGACCACGGGTTCGAGCGGCTCAACGACAGGCTGTACGGCCATGAAGATACGCCTCCCGGCGTGATCATGGCGATCGGCGGAGGGGCGGGGGAGCTTACGGAGAGGCTCGACGCCACCGTCTACGACGTGGCGCCGACAATGCTGTGGCTCGCGGGGATGCCCGCCGCGGAGGACATGCCCGGGCGGCCGCTCGCGGAGCTCTTCCCGGAGATCGCCCGAACCGCGCCTCCATCGCCGCGCATCCGGACGTACGGTCCCAGGTCGATGGACGCATACGTCAGCTCCGGCGGGGGCGATGTCGCGGACGAGCGCATGCTGGAGCTCATGCGCAGCCTGGGGTACATTGACTGACGCGGCGGACCGGTTCGCCGCGTGATGAAACGACCACCGAGGAGTCGAAGATGCCAAGTGGTGTCAGGGTGAGATTCGCGCCCAGCCCGACGGGCCACCTTCACGTCGGCGGCGCCAGGACCGCGCTCTTCAACTGGCTCTTCGCCAGGGGGGCGGGCGGGGAGTTCGTGCTGAGGGTCGAGGACACCGACCGCGCGCGTTCCACGGATGAGTCCGAGCGCGCCGTGCTTGAGGATCTCAAGTGGCTCGGCCTGACGTGGGACGAGGGGCCCGGCGCCGACGGCGACCACGGGCCGTACCGTCAATCGGAGCGTCTCGAGATCTACCAGGCGCACGCGGAGCGGCTTCTCTCGCAGGGCAGGGCATTTCGGTGCTACTGCTCGGATGACGAACTAGAGGCCAGGCGGAAGGACGCGCTCGCCGCGGGCGGTGTCCCGCAGTACGACGGAACGTGTCGAGACCTGAACGACGAGCAGCGCGCGGCGCACGAGCGGGCCGGTCGAGAGCCCGTCGTCCGGATGCGCGGGCCCGTAAGTGACATCACGGTCTCCGATCTGGTGCGGGGCGACATCGAGTTCAAGAAGGAAATGCTGGGTGACTTCATCATCCTGAGAAGCGACGAGCGGCCCACCTACAACTTTGCTGTCGTGGTCGACGACGCACTCATGGCGATCACCCACGTCATACGCGCGGAGGAGCATCTTCCCAACACCATGCGTCAGGTGTTGCTCTACGAGGCGCTCGGCTACCAGCTTCCCGTTTTCGCACACGTGTCGCTCATCGTGGACAAGGACCGCAGTAAGCTCTCAAAGCGACGGGGCGCGACCTCGATTGCCGAGTTCAGAGAGCAGGGGTACCTTCCAGGCGGGCTCATAAACTACCTGGCGCTCCTGGGCTGGTCTCCGCCCGACGGCGAGGAAGTGATGTCCCTCGCTGAGCTTACCGAGAAATTCGACCTGAGCCGCGTATCTACGAGCCCTGCTGCCTTCGATGAAGACAAGCTGGACTGGGTCAACGCCCACCACCTGAGAGAAGAACCGCTGGCGGACGTGGCCGTGCTCGCGATGCGCTTCGCCGAAACGCACGGGCTCTTCGAGCCGGACTTCGAGCGCTTCGAGGCGATGGTCGACCTGGCGCGCGAGGGGTTGTCGCGTCTGTGCGACCTTCCGGACGCGATATCGTTCTTCTTCGACGACCACCTCGAGACGGAGGATGACGCGCGGGAGTGGCTGTCCCGGGCCGACGCGAAGCAGCTGATGGCGTCGCTCGTCAAGCGGTTCGAGGAGAGCGACGACGAGATGGACGCGAGCCTGTTCAAGGCGGCGCTCAAGAGCGCCGGGAACGACGCGGGCGTGAAGGGGAAGGAGCTCTTCATGCCTGTGAGGTCCGCTCTGACGGGGCGCACCCACGGTCCCGCGCTGGGAGAGGTGGCGGCCGTTCTCGGGCGGGAGCGCGTGATCGAGAGGTTGAAGCGAGCAGCGGGGGAATAGGGTCGAGCGGCCGGCGGGCCGGCAGGAGGCTCGACGGAGCGGCAGGCCGATCTTGAGGAGGAGCTGACGTGCGGATAGCGGTTCTCTACGGCGGGACGTCCGCCGAACGCGATGTCTCGCTGGTGTCCGGGCGATCCGTGGGGTTCGCCCTGGCCGAGCGTGGTCACAACGTGCTCCTGGTCGACCCGGCGGAAGGGGATTCGCCGATCGGCGCGTGGGAGGCCGCCGCCGCGGCGGTCATCAACGCAGACCCGCCGGCCATCCGGCACGAGACGGGCAGCGCCATCGCCGCCGTTCAGGGTGAGGCCGTTCAGTCAGCGGACGTCGTGTTCATAATGCTCCACGGGGGGACCGGTGAGGACGGGACCGTGCAGGGGCTGCTCGAATTGGCGGGCAAGAAATACACGGGTTCGGGTGTGCTCGCGTCCGCGCTGGCGATGGACAAGCGCGCCTCCAAGGTGGTTCTGGAGGAAGTCTACGTCCCGACGCCCCAGTGGCGCGTGGTGACGTTCGAGAGGAAACTCCCGCCGGACGCCCGCGGAGGTTCACCGATGTTCCCGGCCGATGTTGAAATCGAGGAGGCCGCCGGAGCCGTGAACGAACTCGGGGGCTACCCCGTGGTCGTGAAACCGAATGACCAGGGGTCGACGGTCGGGCTGACGGTCGTGAAGGAGGAGCGGCAGCTGGTCCCCGCGATCAAACTGGCAGGCGAGTACTCGCCCCACGTGCTTCTCGAAACCTACATCCCCGGTCGGGAACTCACCGTGGCCGTGCTGGGAGGTGAAGCGCTTCCCGTCGTGGAGATAGCTCCGAAGAGCGGGCTCTACGACTACGAGAGCAAGTACGGCAAGAACATGAGCGTCTACACCTGCCCGGCGGAGATCCCCGCGCTCCTGACTGACCAGCTGAAGGCGAGCGCCCTCACAGCGTTCGCGGCGCTCGGCTGCCGCGGCTACGCGCGCATCGACTACCGGCTCTCGCCTGCCGGAAAGCCGTTCTGCCTCGAGGCCAACACGGTCCCCGGCATGACAGAGTTAAGCCTGGTGCCGATGGCGGCAGCAGCCGTCGGGATAACGTTCGGCGAACTGGTCGAGCGAATAGCGGAAAACGCCTTGAGATAGGAGATTCTCTGGCACAACTGATGCACTCCTGCCCATCTCAGAAGCTGTAAAATGCGAGACTTGGGCAGGGCTTGTCTGGTGATCCGACGCGTGGATCACCGCCCCACCAGTCTTGCTAATTCGTTGACATAAAACATGTTAGGCCAAGGCCGTGCCTCGGACGCCCCGGGCAGGCTGTCGGGAATGGCAACAGTCTCGACAAACCCTGTTGACCACGTTCCGGCCAGCTAGTAGCTTCTTGCTGGCCTATCTTCCTCAGAATGTCGTCTGAGGGGGGTGAGAGCCGCAATATGCACATTGGAAGGGGCGTGTTTGAGAGCCGGAGTGCCGTCGCGCGAGCGGTGTCCGCCGCGGCGGGGTGTGTACGCCGGATTCGGGGAGGTCGGCCCATGAGAAACGGACGAGCGATGCGAACGAGCCTTGTCGTGTTTGCGGCCCTGGCGCTGCTGTCGGCAGCTGCCGTCGCCCAGACTGTAGCCGAGTACAAGATAGGTCAGGGTGATGCCCTGAGCATCTCCGTGTGGAGGCACCCGGAGCTTGAGCGGACCGTCGTCGTGAGGTCCAACGGCCGCGTGACCTTCCCGCCCATCGGGGACGTCACCGCGGAGGGGCTCATGCCTTCGGACCTGTCGAGGGAGATCATGCAGCGTCTCAGGGACTACACGCGTGAGACTACTCAGGTCACCGTGACGGTCGCCCAGTTCAACAGCAGGGCCGTCTTCCTGACGGGGCAGGTCGTCGGCCCCGGCAGGTACAGTTTCGAAGCGATACCGGATCTTCTGCAGTTGTTGAGTTCTGCCGGCGGACCGCTTCCCAGCGCGGACCTTTCGCAGGTTTCGATCATTCGCGCGACGCCGACCGGACCGTCTGTCATCACGATAGATGTGGGTTCGTACATGCGTGGGCAAGCCACCCAGCCGCTGCCGACGCTTGAGCCCGGTGACACGATCGAGATCCCGTCGATCCTGGGGACGTCCGCCGCGGGCGCACAGGGGATGGTCTTCATCTTCGGAGAGGTAGGATCGCCGGGCGCGTATCCGGCCGGGAGCGGCACCGACCTGCTCCAGCTTATCGCCGTGGCCGGGGGCACGACGCCCGGCGCGAATCTCAACGAGGTTTCGGTGGTCATGGACGGGGGGAACGGCCAGGTTGTGGCCAGGGTCGACCTCAAGGACGTCATTGAGAACGGAACGGCGACTCCGTTCATGCTCGCTGCCGGCGACCGCGTGATCGTTCCGGCGACCGACGCGACTCTGGCCGGCCAGATACTGGGCGGGATAGGATCGGTGTTCGGATACACGAGCGATCTGATGTCTTCGTACCTTCTGTATCTCACGCTGGACCGTGAGGTGGATGCGAAGAGCACGAGGGATGTGGCAGCGACTCAGTAGGCGCCATCAGCATCGCTGCCGCAGGAGACGTCGAACCAGGGAACGGCTGGTGTACTCGGGGGTGAAATGACTGAGCAGGCGACGAAGCAAGTGGACATCAGGAGCTATCTGAAGGCGGTGTGGAGGAGGAAGTGGCTGCTTCTCATTCCCGTCGTCGTTGCCGGCGTGGCCGGCGGCATCACGGCGCAGATGCTGCCGCCGATCTACGAGGCCAAGAGCACGGTCGTCGTGAGGATGTCCGACAGGCTGTCGGAGCCGCTGGCCAGGCTGGTGGGCAGATCCCCGATGGAGGAGCAGCTGTCTCGACTGCAGCAGAAAGCCAAGAGCACCTCCTTCCTCGTCGAGCTCGTCAGGACGCTCGGTATGGCGAACGACGAGGATATCCAGCAGTGGGCGCGGAGCCAGAATCGCAAGGACCCGTCCGTCCCCGTTGCCGAACTGGCCGAGTCCCGGGCCGTCTCGTACCTCCAGCCGAGGATCGCCGTCGTCAGAACGTCCTCGACCGGCTTTCAGGTCGTCGCGCGCGACTTCGAACCCGAGCGAGCGACGCTTCTGGCTCAGCACATCACCAATGCGTTCGTCAGCGCGTCGAACCGCGAGCAGTTGGAGGAGATAAGGTCCATACACGACTTCAGCGTCGAGCAGCTCGTCATATACAAGCAGAAGCTCGACGATGCCGAGAGGCAGCTGCGGGAGTTCCAGGAGGGCAGGATCACCAGCGGCCCGATCGCCAATCCGGTCACGGCGCAGAACGTCAACCGCGCCGACGTGCTGATGAGCCAGGCGCAGGTGGAGGGGAGCGACGCCGCGGCTGCTCTCGCGAACAGGCGGGGCACGCTACGCTCCCTTGCGTCGGCCGAGTACGACGCCCTCGCGGGCCTGACGTCCGCGGCGTTGGATTACGACTCTGACCAGCTGGTCTCGCTCGAGCGTGAGGTGGCGTCCGTGCTCGTCAGGTCTTCCGCAGACGGACCGGAGATAAGCTCCCTCTACGTGAGCATCGCCGAGAAGAAGACCCAGCTTCGTGACGACGCGAGGAGACTCGCGCGCGACAGCTTCGGAGGGCTCTCGATCGGTGTTGTCAACGCCTACGCGGAGCTCAAGATCGCGCAGGTCGAGGATGCGATGATCTCCGAGAGGCTGCGCATTCTCAGGCGCTTCATGTGGGACTACACGCAGGGCAGGGTGAGCGTTCCCGAAGAGGAGATGGAGCTCACGCGGCTCAGGCAAGAGGTAGAGAACAACAGGGCGCTCTACGAGGCGTTCCTCGAGCAGTCGGCGGCGGGACAGATCACCGAGGCCCTCGAGGCCGCGCGCGCCGGCGGGCGCTTTGAGATCATCGAACCCCCCGTGCGTCCCACGGGGCCGGTCGCGCCGGACAAGCCGATGATCATCCTTCTGTCACTCTTCGGCGGTCTGGTCATCGGTCTGGGCATCGTGCTCGCGACCGAACAGGGCGACACGTCGTTCAAGGACATCGCGGATATCGAGGCCACGCTGGGCGTTCCCGTGCTGGCGACCGTTCCCGAGGCGGACGTGTTCCACTCGATCGGATCGAGGGAGAAGCAGCTGCGCCGCGGCGGGAGAAAGGCCACCGGTGGCGACTCGATGCTGCTCCGCTACATGGTCCGTGAGACGCCCATCTCGTTCGAGTTCCGACGACTGACCAGGAAGCTCTCGAAGATGAACGGCGGTGACATCCCGAAATCGATACTCGTCACCAGCTCCAACAGGGGAGAGGGCAAGACCACCGTCGCGGCCTGTCTGGCCATCACGCTCGCCAAGCACTACGGTCGCCGCGTAGCACTGGTCGACTGTGACCTCCGGAAGCCGCGAGCGCACATGCTGATGGAGGTCGCGCAGCGTCCGGGCCTCGCCGATGCACTTCAGCGCGGTAACCTGCTGGGCAGCGACATCCGCGCCACGTCGCTGGACACCCTCTTCGTCGTGCCGAGTGGAACGAGACGGGACGAGCCGACGTGGGTTCTCGAATCACTCCCCAACTCCCGTGTGATGGCCGAGCTGATGGGTAGTTTCGATCACGTGATCTTCGATACCGCACCCAACGTCGCGGTGCCGGACGCTCTGCTTCTTTCGAGCGAGGTCGACGGGGTCATCATGGTTCTGAGAGCTGGTGCGACGCCTCGCGAGGTCATCCTGCGCGGGGTCCAGCTGCAGCTCGACGAGAAGGACAACATGCTGGGTCTTGTCGTCAACAATCTGCAGCGCGTGCTGCCCTACTACTACGACTACAGGTACTACGGCTACGGAGCGTCCGAGTCTGAGCATGAATCGAAAGACGAATCGGAAGAGTGATAAGAGCATGATCGAAATTCTCTCGGTGTTCGGGACTCGTCCCGAGGCGATCAAGATGGCGCCGCTCCTGGCCGAACTGGGCCGGCGCAGCGACGTCATGTCGTCGCGCGTGTGCGTGACCGCGCAGCACCGGGAAATGCTGGACCAGGTGCTCGAGGTGTTCGGCATCGTGCCGGACATCGACCTGGACATCATGACGGACAACCAGTCGCCAGGTCGCGTGACCGGCGCGGTCCTCGAGAGCCTCGACGGCGTTCTGACGGAGCGCCCTCCGGATCTCGTGCTTGTCCACGGCGATACCACCACCACGATGGCCGCCTCACTGGCGGCCTTCTATCACAAGATACCGGTGGGACACGTCGAGGCGGGTCTGCGAACCGGTTGTCGCTACTACCCTTTCCCGGAAGAGATGAACCGGGTGGTGACCGACGCGGTGGCGACGCTTCACTTCGCGCCGACCGCCAGAGCCGCCGAGAACCTGCTTGCATCGGGAGTGTCGAAGAAGTCCATCACGGTAACCGGCAACACCGTGATCGACGCGCTCCTGGACGTGGCGGGACGCTCATACGACGACGAATCAGGGGCGCCGACCGGCGGCCGCGTTGTTCTGGTGACGGCGCATCGCCGCGAGAACCACGGCGCACCGTTGGAGAACATATGCCACGCGCTCAGAGACATCGCTGACGCGTTCCCCGACGTGCACATAGTCTACCCCGTGCACCTGAACCCGAACGTGCAGCGAGTCGCGCGCCACGTCCTCGGGGACCACGAGCGTGTTCTTCTGCTGGAGCCAATGTCCTATGTGTCCATCGTCAGAGTCATGAAGGAGTCGTTCCTGGTGGTCACAGACTCGGGAGGGTTGCAGGAGGAGGCGCCATCGCTGGGGAAGCCGGTGCTCGTGCTTCGCAACGAGACGGAGCGTCCGGAGGCGGTCGAGGCCGGCACCGTGCGACTGGTCGGGACCGACAGAGACAGAATAGTCGAACACATGACGGAGCTTCTCACCGACGATGCGGCCTACGCCGCGATGGCCGGGGCGGTCAACCCTTACGGTGATGGCGAGGCGAGCTCGAGGATCGCCGATGCGATCGCCTGCGAGTTCGAGCTACCGGGCGCGCGCCGCCCCATCGAATTCCACCCTGAGGCGTTCGTGCGCCCCGACGGGCTCACGCGGCAGAAGGCCGGAGGGTAACCGATGCTGGTTGTGATGCTGCCCGCGTACAACGAGGTGGACGCGATCGCGCCGCTGCTGACGAAGATCGCGCGAACGTTCGAGGGTATCGACGGGGATTCGAGTGTCCTTCTCGTCGACGACGGTAGCACGGACGGCACGATAGAGCGCGCCGAGGAGACCGCCAGGTCGCTCGGGCTGCTGCTGATCGTCGCCGCACACGAGGCCAATAAGGGTCTGGGCGCCGCGCTCAAGACCGGGTTCAGGCGCGGCAGCGAGCTGGTCGGGCGGGACGGCGTCCTCGTAGGAATGGACGCGGACAACACGCACGACCCGGCGGTCATCCCCTCGATGCTCGAGAAGCTCAACGAGGGCTACGACGTGGTCATCGCGTCACGATACGCGCCCGGCGGTGAGGAAGTGGGGCTGTCGTTGTTTCGCAGCATTCTGAGCCGGGGGGCGAGCATGACGCTCAGGCTCTTCCTGCCCGTCGAGGGAGCGCGAGACTACTCGTGCGGGTTCAGGGCCTACAGAGGGACCGCGCTCGCCCGGGCGTTCGAGGCCCACGGAGATAGCCTCATCACCGAGACCGGATTCGTTGCCTCGGCCGAGGTTCTCCTCAGACTTGCCTACCTGCCGTCGCGCGTGGCCGAGGTGCCTCTCGTGCTCAGGTACGATCTCAAGGGCGGGGCGAGCAAGATGAACATAACGGACACCATCAAGCGCTACCTGCGGATGATAACGGCGGGCCGCAAGGCCATCAAGAACCGGGGCGACGCGACGTCCCACTGACCGGCTCGGCAACAGTAGCGGAAGGGGTCCCACATGAAGGGAATTCCTCTGATCATCCTGGCGGTCATGCTCGGCGCGACGGGGCAGATCGTCATGAAGAAGGGGATGCAGATCTACGGGAAGGTGGACGCCGTGAGCGTGTGGGCGCAGCTGATCCCGATCCTCAAGACGCCACAGGTGGCGATCGGTTTCATCTGCTACGGGCTGAGCTCCGTCCTATGGATAGCGGTCGTGTCCAACTTCGACCTCAGTATGGCGTACCCGATGGTCAGCCTCGCGTACGTCATCGTGTTCGTGGCCTCGTGGCTGCTGCTCGGAGAGCAGATTCCCGCGCTGAGGCTGGTAGGACTTCTCATCATCGTGGCGGGCGTGGTCGTGATCTCGAGGAGCTGATGTCCTGGGTTCCGTGGAGGGGGACGCACCCGTCCCCCGACTCGTGAAGAGTGGTGTCGTTTCGGTCCCGGTGACCCGGAGAGGAGACATCGCTTCGGTCCCGGTGGAGGAACTCGATGAGTCGGCGTGCGGAGACACTGGTCCTCCTGGCGATCCTTGCGGCGGCGACCTGCGTCCGCCTCTGGGGGATCGACTGGGGACTCCCATACCCGTACCACCCCGACGAGGGTTCGGTTCTCTTCCACGCGCTCGGGTTCGGAACCGGCGACCTCAACCCACACTGGTTCCGCTGGCCGTCGCTCTCGATGTACGAGATGTTCGGGGTTTACGGCGTCTACTTCGTCATAGGAAAGCTCTCCGGCATCTTCGCTGCTCCCGCGGACCTGGTCCGGCAGTACCTGACCGACCTGACACCGTTCTGGCTGCTCGGCAGGCTGGCGTCCGCCGTGGCCGGCGTGGCAACCGTCTGTGTGTCGTTCCTCATCGGACGACGCGCATACGGTCGCTTCGCCGGGCTCGTGTCCGCGGCCATCATGGCGGTCGTGTATCTGCACGTGAGAGACTCCCACTACGCGACGCCGGATGTCCTCACGACCTTCCTCGCGTCGGTGTCGCTCCTTCTGGCTGTCTCGGCCTGTCGCTCCGGTCGCGCGCGAACGCTCATCCTCTCGGGGCTCTTCGCAGGTCTCGCGGCCTCCGCGAAGTATCCCGGCGTCCTTGCGGGCGCGGGGACTGCAGCGGCGTTCTTCTTCCTCCTGTCGAGGCGAAGAGTCGCCCCGGCCGCCGTGGTAGGCGTGCTGCTTGCGGCGGTCGCCGGCTTCGTAGCCGGCACGCCGTTCAGCGTTCTCAGCTTCCACGAGTTCACACGTGACATCCTGATGCAGTTCACGATGATATCGACCTCGGGCGCGCCCGTGTTCGCGCAGTCGTTCGGGCAGGGCGTCGCCGAGATGTTCTCGGGGACGCTTCTTAGGGGCGTGGGCCTGCCGGTGCTGGCGCTCGCGCTGGTCGGCTGCCTCGCGCCCTCACGGCTGTGGGAAGGTCTCGGGAGCGGAGAACGGCAGCCCGTGGGTCCCACGGCCGCCGGTGGGAGACTGGTCCTCGTAAGTTACGTGGTCACTGTTCTGGTAGTGATGAGCCTCCTCACCGTCAAGCGCTCTACCTACCTGACGCCGGCCCTTCCCGCGATCGCCGTGCTGGCCGCGGCCGGACTGGAGACGCTCTTCGTCTCATGGAAGGGGCGCGGAAGGCTCGTAGCGGCGTCGCTCGCGGCGCTCATCGTCGTCATCCTGACGGCCATGCCGACGCTGGAATTCGACCGCGCCATCGGCGTGCGCGACACGCGCGACAGGGCGAAGCTCTGGGTCGAGGACAACGTCCCTCCGGGAACGAAGATCGCCCTCGAGACCTACGGTCCCGTGCTCAATCCGACGGCCGAGCAGCTCGGCGCGACGGTGGCGGGAAGCACCACGGCCGTCGAGTCGTGGGAGGGTCCGAAGCGACAGCTCGCGGAGATGAAGCTCGACGTCGGCCGGGAGAGAGTCCCGCAGTTCGAGCTCTACGGGATCAACTGGGGCGACGACGCCTTCGGGCTGCCCGACCCCTGGGAGCAGCCGGACGCGCTGGCATCCGCCATCGACACTCTGGGAATACGGTACGTCATCCTCAGCAGCAAGGCGCAGCAGTACAGGCCGATGGACGGCGCGGCCCCGCCGGCCTTCGAGGCCGAGTGGGCATTCTCCGACTGGCTGGCCGCGAACGCCACGCTGGTCGAGAAGTTCACGGCGGAGAGGGACGTTCCCGTCATCGACAGGGGCGCCGGGCGTTCGTTCCATAACCCGGTCATAGAGGTCTACTCGGTGCGTCGTTCGGTGACCGTGCGTCTACCGGATGGTCCCGGAGGGCACGGGGTGACTCGCGTCGCGACCGAGCCCGCGGGGGAGGCGGAGCGATGAGCCAGACCCGCCCAGCAGGCATCACGGGACGACGTCTGCCCCCGGTCCCGGGGCCGAGTGAGGTGCCGCAGTACAGCTACGGCTGGGCCGTGTACGTGCTCGGCGTGCTGCTCGCTCTCGGTATCGCCTATGTGATATTCCAACTCCACTACATCTACGGGCAGGCGCCGCACCGCATCATCAAGATACTGGTCGGCGTCATCGTGCTCCTGCTGGTGGCGTTCAAACCAAAGCTTGCGCTGCACGTCTGGCTGCTGGCGATCCCCATAGGGGAGTGGCTGCCTGCGTCCGGCATACCCGGCGTCAACGGACCGAACCTCCTCATTCTGATCATGCTTACGAGCTGGATCGTGCCGAGGATCATGAGCGGCGAGCGCATTCTGAGCAGAACCCGGCTCTCCGCTCCTGTCGCCGCCTACATTCTGCTTCTCTTCTTCTCGCTCGGGCGCGCCTGGCTGTTCCCGCCCGGTGCCGGATACGACGGGTTCCAGATGCTCAAGTCGGTGTGGCAGACCTTCCTCGGTTTCGTCGTCTACTACGCGGCCGCGAACATGGTCGTCGACGGCCGACAGGTCCGTGGGCTGCTCGTGACGTTCGCGATCGGGTCCAGTCTTGGCGCGCTGATCGCGGTGCGGCAGTTTCTCGGTGCCGGATTCGATTCGCGCATCGGGGGCGCCATCGGCGACATCAACGACCTGGGTGCCTACTTCGCGGTAACCGCGTCCGCCCTGTTCGGGCTCTTCCTGACGTCGAGGGCGTTCACCGGTTTCAGGCGGCTGGTCATGGGCGCGTCGGTCGCTCTTGCCTCGTTCGGGGTCTTCGTACCGAAGTCAAGGGGCGGCTACCTGGGCGTGGTCGCCGGGGTCGGAGTGCTGACCTATCTGTTGAACAAGCGGGCCGTCATCATCTTTGCGGTCGTGCTCGCGCTGTCACCCGTCTGGGCTCCGACGTTCGTCAAGGATCGTATCGCGGAGACCAGGGTCGACTCGATCGAGGCGGAGCTTGTGGGTGATGCCACCGACCGGCTCGACCCGTCGGCCGGCGTCAGGCTGATGGTCTGGGGGATCGTGGCCAAGGAGTCCCTCAGGAGCCCGCTGGTCGGGTTCGGGTACGGGTCCGTGCCCTATCTGACTGCCGGCAAGCTGAGCAGACCTTTCTCCGCTCACAGTCTCTACTTCGCTACCCTCGGAGAGACGGGGCTGATCGGATTGGCAGTGCTCGCCTGGCTTATATTCGCATGTTTCGCCAGCGGGAAGGAACTCCTGCGGGTCGCGACGACCCCGGGGAAAAGAGGGCTGGCCATCGCGTTTCTGGGCGCGACGGTCGCGCTCCTCGTGGCAAACGCATTCGGACAGAGATTCACTCACATTTCTATCGCGGGAACCTACTTCTTCCTTGCCGGTCTCGTCGACCGGAGCATCGCGATTGAGCGCGAAACCCACCGGTCCAACGAAGTGGGAGCAAAGGAGCTGACGTCATGAGAACGATGACCGCGCTCGTGCTGATTGCCGTTGTGACACTGGGAACCGCCATACCCTCGTCAGGATACGAGGTCGTGTCGGGGCACCCGAGACTCTTCGTGACGTCGGCCGACGTCGCCGCCCTGAGGGCCAAGTGCCAGGGGCCGATGGCGTTCGACTACTCGATATCGAAGAACTGGGCGGACGACCACATGAGCGACCCTCTTCCGCTCGGCAGCATCGACGCCTACCAGCACTATCTGGCGACCTACAGCTTCAACTACCTCATCACGGGAAACGTCGCGTACGCCGCCAGGGCCAAGGTCATCGCGCAGAGCGCCATGGGCCAGGGGCTGCAAGGCCAGGGCATGTACAACACCGGTCTCTCCCTGTTCTTCGACTGGTGCTACGACTATCTCACCTCCGCCGAGCGGCAGACGTTCGGTTGGGAGCTGGGGGAGAGCGGCCTGGCCGCCGCCGCCGGAGTCAACTGGGTGGAAACGAACAACTACCACTCGAAAGTCTCAAGACTCATAGGCCTCATATACCCCGGCCTTCCGCTCTACGGCGAGGGTATCCACGACACGGCCGCGACCACTCTCTGCGACCTGTATCAGGAACACACGTTCGGCCCCGACTACGTCATCGCCTGCCTCGATGAGATAGCGGGGGACGGGTCGTACTACGAGGGCGGCTACACGCTTTCCGTGGTCGGGGAGTCGTTTGTTCAGGGCTGCCTGCTGTGGAAGGTGGCCACAGGAGAGAACGCGTTCGCGCAATCGGGCAACCTCCAGAACATGGCCGATTACCTCATCTACGAAGTATTCGCAAAGAACGGGCTGGGCGGCGGAGCACTCATGAGCGGGTCGAAGCAGGGCGACACGGGGAGCCACACGTGGGGAGCGGCCTCGCTCAGGCGGGTTCTTCACTCGCTCGCCGCCGTGTACGACGACCCCGTCGCCGAGTGGCTGGGGCTCGAGATAGACAGGCTGGGGCTCGGGTACATCAACAGGAACGAGCGTTGGAAGCTGCTGGTCCTGCGCGACCCGTCGGTCGGCGAGCAGCCGCCCACCGGGATGCCGGACACGCGGTTCTTCCACGATATGGGCACCGTCTACATGCGTTCCGGGTGGGACTACTCGGAGAACAGCAACGACGTCTACGCCGTGTTCCGATGCGAGGCCATGAACGCCGGGCACACGAACGCGCACCAGAATCATATCCTCATCGCCCGGGGCTACGACCTCCTGGCCCTGGATTCCGGCATCTACGACGGAGGGACGTCATCGCATCACGTCAACTACTTCAGCCGCACGGTGGCCCACAACACCATCACGGTCCACGACCCGTCCGAGACGACGTTCGGCTCGTACGCCAATGACGGCGGACAGATAATGCCCAAGGAGCTCCCGACGCGCTTCGGGGACGCATCCACGCCTGAGTACTACCGCGGCGAGGTCGAGTCGTTCAAGGACACGGACGCCTTCACCTATATGAAGGGCGACGCCACCGCGGCCTACTCCGCGGCGAAGGTCGATCTCTTCACCCGCGAGATCGTCTACCTCAAGCCCGACGTGTTCGTGGTCCTGGACCGGGTCGAGGCGACGTCATCCTCGTTCACGAAGCGCTGGCTGCTTCATTCCGTGAACCAGCCGACAATCAGCGGGAACACCGCCACGATAACGCGCGGCGTCTCGAAGCTTGTCGTCACCTCGGTTCTTCCTGCCAACGCCGGCATTACCCGGGTCGGAGGGGTCGGACATGAGTTCGACGTCAACGGGACGAACTACCCGCCGGCCGCGGGCTGGACGGAAGACATGGGCGGGTGGCGGCTCGAGATCACGCCGGGAACCGGCGCCGCCGACCACGTTTTCCTGACTGTTCTCTGCGTCGCGGGTGCCAGTGAGGCCACGCCGGACGTCAGTCTGGTCGAGGGCGACGAGATGGTTGGAGTCCAGGTGGGCGGGCAGGTCGTTCTGTTCAGCGCGACCGGGGCCGCGGTAGAGGAGGCCTCGTACGAGTACGGCGAGTAGCCGTGTAGGAGCTGGCGCCATGCGGATCTGCTTTCTCGCAGACGCAGGATCGGTGAACACGAGAAGCTGGGTCAACGCCTTCGCCGAGGACCTCGGTCACGACGTACACGTTGTGTCCGTGAATCGGGTGGGTGAGATGGCGCCTTCGGTCACGCTTCATCACCTGGGAACGGACTCGGGCACGCAGGATACTCTGGGAAAGCTCGCGTATCTCAGGAGCGTCAGGCGCATACGCCGGATCGTCACCGAGATATCGCCGGACATTCTCGTGGGCTATCGCGTCGCGAGCTACGGCTACGTGGGGGCCAGGACAGGCTTCCGCCCGCTGGTGGTCGTGGCGCAGGGCGAGCACATCATCACGCCCAGGCGCTCACTTCCCAAGCGGATATTCGCGATGACGGCCATACGGGAGGCAAGCCTCCTTCACTCGTGGGCGCCACACGTGACGGACAGGCTCGTCGAGCTGGGCGCGGACCCGGACCGGATCCTGACCTGTCACCGCGGTATCGACATCGCCCGCTTCTCACCGGCGGACGAGCACGAGAGGGTCCCGGCCTCGGTGATCGTTACCAGGAATCTGTGCCGGTGGTACAAGATCGACGTCATCGTCAGAGCGCTGGCCCTGGCCAGGCAAGAGGTCGGTGGGATCACCGGGACGCTGGCGGGCGACGGGGAAGGGGAGCAGGAACTCCGGGAGCTGACCGGCGAGCTGGGGCTGTCCGACGTCGTCAGGTTCATTGGGCGAGTGCCGCACGACGAACTGCCCGGGCTGCTTCGCCGAAGTTCCATCTACGCGTCCGCCGTCCGAACCGACGGCGTCTCGGCGTCGCTCCTCGAGGCGATGGCGACCGGGTGTTTCCCCGTGGTCCGCGACAACGCGGCCAACCGCTACTGGGTCGAGAATGGACGGAACGGGTTCCTTGTGAAGGGCGAGGACCCCGCCGCGTATGCGGAGGCCATCGTCGCGGCCAGCAGGGGCGACGGACTCAGGTCGGAGGCGGCGCGCCTCAATCGGGACATCGTTGCCGAGCGTGCGGACTCTGCCAGGAACATGCGAACGATAGAGCGGGCGTACCTGGCCCTGATCAGCGGGGAGCGAGAGTGGGAACCTTAGAAGATGAGAGATAGGACGTACCTTCGCTGGGGCGGAGGGGGCACCAACGCGACCGGGGTGGCAAGCGTGTATACCCTAGAAGAGAGGCTCTATCTGCAGAGCCCGACGTTCGTCCAGAATGCTCTGGTCTCCCACCGAGGCCGGAGGCTTCTGCGTGAGCGCTTCGGGCCCGAATACGACCGGTGGGACCGATTCTTCCGTGAGTCCGAGCGGCTCGATGCCGCGGGGCTCAGGCGGTATCAGGAAGAGCGCCTTCGTGCGGTCGTCGCGCACGCGTATGAGACCGTTCCGTACTACCGCAAGCTGATGGACGGGCTCAAGCTCAGGCCCTCCGACCTGACGCGCGTCGAGGATCTCCCCAAGCTGCCCGTCCTGACGAAGGACGTCATACGAGCGAATCTGGAAGACATGGTCTCGAGCACCGTCGACCGCCGGCACGTCAGGAAGGTCTTCACGTCCGGGACGACCGGAGACGCGGTCGATTTCTATTGGGACCAAGTTGTCGACGTCGTCAACAACGCGTGTCTGTGGCGCGGCAGACGCTGGGCCGGGTTCGAGTTCGGCCAGCCCTACGCGACGCTTCTCGGCAAGCTGATCATGGCGCCGGAGCGGAAGCGCCCGCCGTTCTGGCGATTCAATCGCAGCTGGAACCAGATGCTGATGTCGTCGCATCACCTGGCCCCCGAGAACCTCCCGAGCTACATCGGAGCACTCAGGGACGCGGGAGTGGTGGCGCTCGACGCCTACCCCTCGATGGCCGTTGTGCTCGCGCGGTACCTCGAGAGCGTCGGGGAGCACCTTCCGCTCAAATGCGTCTTCACGACCGCCGAGCCTCTCCACGAGCCCGACAGGGAGGTGCTCGCCGAGCGGTTCCAGTGCGGTGTCTTCGACGGTTACAGCCAGGCCGAGCGCGTCGTCTACTCCGCCGAGTGCGACCATCACCGGGGTCACCACCTCTTCGAGGAATACGGCATCTGCGAGATAGTCGACGGAGAAGGGACCCCCGTTGAGCCCGGCACCCCGGGGCGGCTGGTGGGCACCGGTCTGCACAACATGGCCATGCCTCTCCTGCGGTACGACGTGGGCGACGTCGCCTCGCTTTCCACGGATGTCTGCACGTGCGGCCGCGGTCTTCCCCTGATGGGACTGATCGCAACGAGGCAGGGCGACATCATCAGCACGCCGGACGGACGCCTGCTTCCACCTCTGATGATCCTGCGACCGTTCATGTATGTCGAGGGCATCAAGGCGTCTCAGTTCGTTCAGCACACGCTCACCGACTACACGGCGAGGATAGAGACCGACCGGGCGCTGTCGAACGAAGAGGTCGACGAACTGGTCCGCAACCTGTGTGTCAGGCTTGGGCGGACCGTGAACATCAAGGTCGAACGCGTGGACGACATCCCGCGCTCGGCGAATCAGAAATTCAGAAGAGTGGTCTCGGAGGTTCCGCTGAGCTGGGCGGAACCCGCCTCCGCCGACTCGCTGCGCCGCAGTGGGGCCGCCGGCCGAGCTGAAGATGGGGAAGACGCGGGCCGCACCGACGGGGAGGGCGCCTGATGGCGAAGGTCCTGCACGTCGTCGAGTCGATGAAGGCCGGAGGCGCTGAGCGCGTCGTGGTCGAGTACGCGAAGTGGCACGACCGCTCTCGCTACGAGCCCGAGGTCTGCTGCGTGCTTTCGTCCGGCCCCTTCGCCGACTCGGTCGCCTCCTCGGGCGTTCCCGTTCACGTGCTCGGCCGCAAGAGCAGATTCGACCTCGGCGCCATCTTCAGACTGGCCCGGATCGTTCGGCGCGGTCGCTTCGACGTCGTCCATAACCACAACTTCGCCGCGCTGGCGGCGGGGTTGCCGGCGTCGGTTCTCGGCAGGGCGAGAGCGGTGATCCGCACCGAACACAACGTCCTGCGCACGCGGGGACCGGCCAGGCACTACGTGAGCCGCGCGGCCGCTCTCAGGGAGGATGCGCAGATAGCGGTGTCTGACGCCGTCAGGCGCGCGCACACTGACTGCGGACGGATCAGACCGGGGAGATTCGTCACCGTGCTGAACGGAGTCGACGAGGAGCGTCTTGCCCCGAGCGCCGACCGAGCGTCGGTGCGGCGGCAACTCGGGCTGCCGGACGACGCGGTCGTCTGCCTGAACGTCGGGAGTCTCACGGAACAGAAGAACCGGCGCACTCTCCTGGACGCGGCGGCGCGGCTGACCGACATCGACGAACTGAGGTTGCTGGTGGTCGGTTCGGGTCCGGAGGAAGAGGAACTCAGGGGGCGCGTGAATGAGCTCGGGCTGTCAGGACGGGTCCTGCTCCTCGGGCAGCGCCTGGACGTTCCCGATCTGCTGGCCGCATCGGACATCTTCGTGCTCTCCTCCGACTGGGAGGGGCTGCCGATCACGATCCTCGAGGCGATGGCAGCGGGAGTGCCCTGTGTGGCGACGGCCGTCGGCGGAGTCCCCGAGGCGCTTACCGACGGCGTGAACGGTCTGACCGTCGAGCCCGGCGATCCCGAGGCGCTGGCATATGGGCTGCGCCGCCTCGCGGGGGACGCGGATCTGCGCGCTCGCCTGGCGGGCGCTGCCCGCGACGAGTTCGAGCGCAGGTTCAGGGCGAGCCAGATGGTCCGACAGACCGAGGCCCTGTACGACATGGCGCTTTCCGGCCGAGCGGCCCTCGCGTCTGCGGGGAGGATCAAGATCCTCTACGTCATCGGCCAGCTGGGCCGCGGAGGCGCGGAGCGGCAGACGTCCGAACTCGTCAGGCGTCTTCCCCGCGACGTGTTCGAGCCGGTCGTGTGCTGCCTGCACGGATCGGACGTGCTCGGCGACGAGATGGAGGACGCCGGCGTGCGGGTGATCTACCTGGGGAAGAAGGGAGGGATTTTCTCCGGCACCACGCTCAGGCTCGCCGACATCATCAGGCGCGAGCGGCCCGCGGTGCTGCACTCGTATCTCTTCTCCGCGAACTGGAGGAGTCTTCTCGCCGGCAGGCTGGCGCGCGTCCCGTTCATCATCTCGTCGGTGCGAAACGTGGACATCCACTCACAGTCTGCGACCGTCGCTATCGAATGGCTGCTTGCCGGCCTGACCGACCGTGTGATAGCGAACGCGGAGGCCGTGAAGGACCACGTGTCGAGACGTCATCTGATACCCGCCGAGAAGATACACGTCGTCTACAACGGCGTTGCGCTCGAGCGGGCGGAAGGACGCACGAGAGGCGGAGCCTCCTCCGAGACCGGGGGAGCCAACGCCGGCGACGGGGTCTCGGACCGGGGGGGTCGCGTCGCGATGATCGCGAGCCTGACCCCCAAGAAGGACCACGGCACGTTCCTCGAAGCAGTGCGCTTGATCACGCGGGACGCGCCGGACGCCCGGTTTCTGATCGTGGGAGACGGCGCTCTGCGCGACGAGCTGACCGACCGCGTGACATCCATGGGGCTTTCTGACGTGGTCGAGCTGACCGGCGCCCGGGACGACATCGGCGTCATCCTCTCCGAGATCGATGTTTCCGTGCTGACGTCGCTCAAGGAAGGGTGCTCGAACGTGGTGCTGGAATCGATGGCGGCCGCCCGTCCGGTCGTCGTCACCGACGTCGGCGGCAACAGAGAACTCATCGAGAACGGGGTGACCGGATACATCGTCCCCGCCGGCGACGCGGCGGGAATCGCTCGCCACGTGTTGGAGCTTCTGGGAGACCCGGATCTCAGACAGAGAATGGGCGCGGCGGGCCGGACCCGTGTGCGGTCGAGGTTCACGGCCGACAGAATGGTGGACGACACAGTCGCGTTCTATCTGTCCGTTCTCGGGAAGAGGGCGGCGGGCCTTGAGGCGTGGGTGCGCGTCACCTCGGAGCGGGAGCAGCACAGCTCGGGCAAGGCCGCAGGAACACGCCGTGCGGACGACCCGACGCGACCGCAAGCAACCGAAGGAGAGGTACCGACTACACCATGAGTGGGAAGAGCAACAGAGGCAACGGATTCGACGGCCTGGCGAGGCGCATGGGACTGGGCATCAGGAACTCCGGACTGGTCGTTCGGGGAGTGGCCGGTGTCCACCGCGTCGGCGGGACCGTTCTGCGGTACCACTCCATCAGCGACGACCATGCGTGGGCCTTGGACTATGTGCAGAAGAGCCTCGTGGTCACGCCGGAGCTTTTCGAGCGACAGGTGGCCTTCCTGACGAAGAGATACAGGGTCGTGAACATAGGGGAGATGGCTGGGCAGATGCGTTCCCGCGGCGGCGTGGACCCCGGAAGTGTGGCGATCACGTTCGACGACGGGTACGAGGACAACTACAGGTGCGCGTTCCCGATTCTCAGGAAGCACGGCGCGACGGCCACCTTCTACATTACGACAGGCACGGTGGCCGATGCCCGGATTCTGTGGACGGTGGGCCTGAGGCGGGCGATCAGATCGTGCGACAGACCGACCGTATCGCTGTCGTTCCTGGGGGAGCGGAGCGTCGATCTTTCCACCGACGCGCGGAGGGAAGCCACGATCAAGATGATCACCAGCATCGGGAAGCGCTGCAAGGTCGAAGAGCTGGAGGACATCCTCGCGGAGGTTCACGAGGAGACCGGTCACGGCCCGCAAGCGGCGCCGCTGCCCAGACGGGTCATGATGAACTGGGACGAGATCAGAGAGATGCACGGCGCCGGCATGACGATAGGCGCGCACACGCACTCCCACTACAACCTGCCCAGCCTTGACACCAGTGACGTCGCGCACGAGGTCGTCGCCTCGCGCAGAGCCGTCGAGGAGGAGCTGCAGGCGCCGGTCGAGCACTTCGCCTATCCGAACGGCAGGACGGACCGCCATTGCGATGCCCGGGTCGCGAAGGTAGTCGCGGTGGCCGGGTTCGGGTCTGCGGTCACTTCTCTGGCCGGGCCGGTGTCCGGCAGGTTCTCGCCATACTGCATCCCGCGAATGGGTGTGGCACCCAGGCACGGGGACCTCGCGAGGCTTGCGGCGGACATGCAGTACTCGAAATTCAGACATCAGGACCGGCACGTCGTGGATGAGATAACAAGGGTCCTTCCCGCGCGAGTACGCGGCTTCGGGGCGAATAGCTCGTTCCACGCTAACTCGGTTTGAGGGTCGACGGAGCCCGGAGGTCGGTTGGGTCGTGTCAACGCACATAGAGACGGGACTCCCGCGAAGCTCGTGCTGTGGGCCGGTTCGTTCGAACCCGCCGGGACCCAGCGATTCCTGGTCGAGCTTCTGAGAAGAATGGACCGGAGCAAGTTCGCGCCCATCGTGTTCTCGACGCTGGCCGAGGGCGAGCTTCTGCCGGAGGTGGAGGCCATGGGCGTTCCCGTACACGAATTCGGGACGGATCGACGCGCGCTGTCTCCGCAGACCTTCAGAGACCTGTCGGGGGCCGCCGCGTTCCTGCGTCGCGAGAAGGTCGACATCCTGAGTTGCATGCTGGGCCTGACGACGCTCGTGGGTCCGTTCGTGGGACGGGCCGCCGGTGTTCCCGTGGTCGTGAACAACCAGCGGAACATGAGCTACTGGCTCAGAGGCGGCATCAGGGAGTCGGTCTACGGTTTCGTGAGCAGGCGTGTGGTCGACGCCATCGTCGTCAACAGCGCAGCCGCCGCGAAGGAGCTGACGGGGCGGTTCCGGGTGCCGGAATCGAAGATAGAAAATGTCGGCGTGGGGACGGACCTCGAGAAGATCGCCCGGGCCGAGCCGAACGAGGCGCTCAGACGGGAGCTGGGCCTCGGTGGTGGCAAGGTGGTCGGTGTTGTGGCGAAGCTCTCGCCGGTGAAGGGCCACGACCACTTCCTGGAGGCGGCCGCGTTCGTCTCCAGGGCCTACGGGAACGTGCGCTTCCTGATCGTCGGCGACGGGCCCGAGCGGACGCGCCTTGAGCGGACGGCCGGCGAACTCGGGATCTCGGACAGGGTCCACTTCCTCGGCGTGCGGGACGACGTGCCCGCGGTGCTCAAGCTGATGGACGTGCTCGTGCTCTCGTCGCTGTCCGAGGGTTCTCCGAACGTTGTGCTGGAAGGCATGGCGTCCGGCGTTCCGATTGTCGGGACGGCCGTGGGCGGGGTTCCTGAGCTCGTCGAGGACGGGGTGTCGGGCCTGCTAGTCGACCCCGGAGACGCTCCCGCGATGTCGAACGCCGTGCTTGCGCTGCTTACGGACCCGGACCGCGCGCGGGCGATGGGTGAGAAGGGTCGAACGACGGCCGCCGAGAACTACGACATCAACCGGGTGGTCGCGCGCACCGAGGACGTGTTCTCGAGTCTCCTGGAGTGTGCCCGCGGACGGCGCGGGGACGGGTCGGGAGAGCGAATTGGAGGAGGGGCATGAGGATCCTGTTCCTCACACAGTACTACCCTCCCGAGACGGGCGCCGCTCCTCTCAGGGCCTATCACTTCGCGGCCAAGCTTGCCAAGCAGGGCCACGAGGTGACGGTCCTGACCGGCATGCCGAACCACCCCGGCGGCAGGAAGCACCAGGCGTTCCGGTGGAAGCTGGGCACGTCGTCAACGCAGGACGGTGTCCGTGTCGTAAGAAGCTACCTCTACGCGACGCCGCGAAAGACGTTCGCGACCCGCATGCTCAATCAGCTTTCGTTCGCCGTGACCGCACTCGTGCGTGGGTGCTGCGTGCCGGCGTGCGACGTCATCCTCATCACCTCGCCGCCACTCTTCCTCGGGATCTCCGGCTGGCTCCTGGGCCACCTCAAGGGCGCTCCCTACGTGCTCGACGTCCGGGATTACTGGCCGCACGCCGCGGTCGCGCTCGGGCAGCTGAGATCGAAGCGCGTCATACGGCTCGCGGAGCGAATGGAGCTCTTCCTCTACGCGCATGCCGCCTGGATCGTCGCGGTAACGCCGGGAATGCGCCGCCTGATGGTCAAGCGGGGTATCCCCGGACATCGCATCGTGCTGATCCCTAACGGCGCCGACACCGATTGCTTCACGCCGGCGGAGAACGGCGATGCCCACGGCGACGGCAACGGGGGATGGACCGTTCTCTACAGCGGCACTCACGGCCTGGTGCATGGCATGGGAATGATCCTTGACGCGGCGGAGAGGCTGCTCGATGACGAGAGGATCCACTTCGTCATGGTTGGCGACGGCGTCGCCAAGGATGCGCTCGTTGCCGACGCCAAGCGCCGCGAGCTGCACAACATCGAGTTCCTGCCCAGCCAGCAGCCCGAGCGCCTGGCCGAGAGAATACGGACTTCGGACGTCTGCCTGGCGACCACGACAGGGGGCACCTTCAGCGAGGGGACCGTGCCGGTCAAGATGTTCGACTATATGGCCTGCGGGAAGCCCGTGGTGGCCGCCGTGGCCGGGGACGCGCGGACGATACTGGCGGAAGCCGACTGTGGCGTCGTCGTGGCCCCGGGGGACTCCGCCGCACTGGCCTCGGCGCTGATCAGACTCCTGGAGGACAAGGCGGAGCAGGAGCGCCTCGGGAAGAACGGGTACGAGTTTGTCAGGTGGAGCTACTCGCGCCAGCATCTTGCCGGCAGAATGAACGACCTCCTGGAGCGAGTGGTCGGCCGCGAGCGCAGTCTCGGAGGAGGACGCCTGGGGTTCAGGCGCTACCTGACGGTCAAGTACCTCATCGACGCGCTCGTCGCCTCGCTCTCGCTCATAGTGATGTCTCCCGTCCTCGCGCTGACCGCGATCCTGGTGAGACTGGACTCGCCGGGTCCGATCATCTACCGGCAGCGGCGCACAGGGATCTACTCACAGGAGTTCACCATCTACAAGTTCCGGACGATGCACGTGCACACGCCGGAGCTTGCGACCGATCTCATGGAGCCTACCATCCACGACTACACGACCAGGATCGGGCGCCTGCTCCGAAGACTCAGTATCGACGAACTGCCCAACCTGTGGAACATACTCGTGGGAGACATGAGCATCGTCGGGCCGAGGCCCGCGCTGTACAACCAGTACGGGCTCATCGATGAACGCCGCAAGGTCGGAGGCGACGTCATGCGGCCCGGACTGACGGGGTGGGCGCAGATCAACGGACGTGACAGTATCACTCAGGCCGAGAAAGTGCGGCTGGACGAGTTCTACTCGCGCAACTGCTCGCTCGCGCTCGACCTGGGGATCGTGCTCGGCACGCTCAAGACCGTGTCCCGCACGGAGGACGTGAGCGACGGACAGCCGGCGGACTCGAAGCACGCACGGGCGGCAGCGGATTCACCGGACGAACGCCCGGCGACGGACCTGGAACAAGGAGGGGAGGAGTGACGACGAATCTCCCTGTGAAAGCCAACGGTCCCGGGGACGACGGAGGGCGTTATCCGGGGGGCATCGTGGGCGTCGTTGCGGTCGCCGCGCTCGTCGTTCTGGTCTATCACCAGACGTTCTCGATCCTGTGGCGAACCTGGAACACGAATCCGAACTACTCCCACGGATTCCTCATTCCTCCGGTGGTTGCCTTCCTGCTCTGGCGCGAGAGACGCCGGTACCTTACGGCCCGGGGGCGCGGGAGCATGTTCGGCCTCGTGCTGGTCGGACTGGCCCTCCTGGGTCACGTCGTATCGATCCGTGCGGGCGTCTTCATGACGCAGGGTTACTCGCTTGTCCTGATGCTCTTCGGGCTTTCGCTCTTCCTTTGCGGCGGCAGGGCGACGCGGACCGTGTGGTTCCCGCTCGGCTACCTCGTCTTCATGCTTCCGATGCCGCCCTATCTGATGAACGTCATCGCGTTCAGGCTCAAGATCTTCGCCGCCCGGGCCGGCAGTGGCGTTGCCATCCACCTGGGGATCCCGCTCGCCCGTTCCGGGATGACCATACACATCCCGGCCGGGTCGCTCAGGATAGCCGACCCTTGCAGCGGGCTCCGCTCTCTCATCGCGCTCGTCGCGCTTGGGGCGCTCTTCGCGTTCCTCACCAAGGGGAAGACCTGGAAGCGTCTCGTGCTCTTCGCGTCGGCGGTGCCTCTGGCGGTTCTCGCGAACGTCGTCCGCATCTCGGTGCTGTGCGTGGTGGCCAACATCTGGGGAATCGACGCCGCGTTGGGGTTCTTTCACGACTTCTCGGGACTTCTGCTCTTCATGATCGCGTTCCTCGGTCTGGTCGTGGTCAGGAAGCTCCTGAGGTGTGAGACCGAGACAGAGGAGGCCGCATGAAGACACCCCTTCGCGTAGCGACAGTGCTGGTTCTCCTGGCCGCGACCGCGCTGTACGTGCGGCTCAACCCTCCTCGTCGTCTGGCGCTCAGCTCCGAGGCTCTCACGGCGTTCCCTACGGAGCTCAACTCGTGGCGCGGCGTCGACCTCGAATTCTCGGAGGTGGTTGCCGAGGAACTGGCCGCCGACGACACGCTTGCGCGGCGCTACATCGACGAGCATGGGAACTCGGTGTGGTTCGTCATCATATTCCATCAGAACGAGCGCTACGGTGCACACGAGCCCGTCGTCTGCTACACGGCGCAGGGATGGAGCGTAGTGGACCGGGGTCTGACGCCGCTCTCCCGCCAGGGTGGGGGATTCGATGCCAACTGGCTGCTCATAGAGGCGCGAGGTCAGAAGCGCGTGGCCGTCTACTGGTGGTACACGGCAGGAGATCTGGCGACGGGCGACAGAGACACGTTCATGGCACGCATGGCGACGGCGGGCGTCAGGTCCAACGTGACGTTCGGAGCGTTCGTCCGCGTGTCCGTGGCGGTGGGAGACGGGGGCTTCGACGAGGCCCTGTCCGCCGCGCGTGGGTTCGCGGAAGAGGCGCTTCCGCACATACCCGAGCTGTTCTCAGAAGACGAGTAGCCTGGACGGAGGGATCGTATTGCTGCCGCGCGTGCGACCTTACTGCCGCCGCGTGCGAACTGGAATCGGAGGCTTTTCCGGGAGGGCTAGATGGGCGTGGTCCAGCAGTTCAATGCACTTATCTGGAGCTGGGCGGAGATGTTTCGTGCGCTCCGCAGAAGAACGGCTCTGGCGCCTTTTCTCATCTACGCGGGCGTTCAGACCGTCGTTCTGCTGATGCTGCTCGGCTTCACCATCCCCCCGCTCAGGCTCTTCGTACCGGCTCTTCTGCGCTGGAGATTCGGAGAGCAGGCGCTTCACTATCCCAACAACCTGTTGGCCCTGAGGGGCGCTCTCGGGCAGGCGGACCTTGTGTTGTCCGTGTTCCTCGGCGCGCTGGTGACAGCGGCGGCGGTGCACCTGTTCGCGTCCTTCTACATCAAGCAGAGGGCGCGCCTTTCGGCCGGACTTGCCGTCGGCAGGTCGAATTACGTGCCCGCCCTCGCGGTGGCGCTCATCGTCGCGGTGCTCTCACAGGTGGTTGTCCGCGTGCCGATGTCGATCTGGGGGGGACTTGCGGACTCAAGCCCCATGCGATTCAGACTGCTCCGCCTCCTGCTCATCGGTGTGGTCCTCGCCGTGCAGGCCATCTTCCTCTACGGCATCGTGGCCGTGGTCGTTGACGGCAAGCGGCTCGGGGCCGCTCTGGGGAGCACGGTAGCGATCGCCTCCCGCAACCCCGTGACGACACTGCTCTTGGTCGCGGTTCCGGCGGCGCTCGAGTTGCTACCCGCCTGGCTCATGAGGAACAGCTCGGTGATCATCTACAGGTTCTCTCCCGAGTTTCTGGTGGTGGGCATGTTCCTCTGGATAGTCGTCATTCTGTTCATCAATTACGCGACGGTCGGAGCCGCTACCAGGTTCTACCTGCATGCCACGGCCAACGAAGGGCCTTCCCCCGAGCCCGTGGAGGGACAACGATGAACGCTACCAGGACGCTGAAGAGGTGTCTGGTCTGCGCCCCGGTGCTCGCCGTCCTCGCGGGTTCTCTCGGATGCGGTGCTGAGCCGGGGCTTAGCGACAGATACGTGGCGGAGAAGCTGGCGTGGAAGGCGGCGAAGACCATCCACGCGATGCGGCTGAATCCCGAGCTGGCGACCGATGAGATGAAGGCGCGCGTCGCCGACATCTACGGAGAGATAGTCGACAGGTTCCCGCCCCCGGATGACGCGTCGGTGCTGTCTCCGGCCGAGATGGATGTCGCGGCCATAGCGGCTCGAAGCGGAATGGCGCTCGCGCAGATCGCCGCGCAGGCCGGGGACACGGACGAGGCCATCCGTCTCTACGCGTCGGTAAGTGACGGGTACTCCTACGACCGGGATCTCGTGGTCGAGTCGACCATTTCCATCGCAGAGATCAGAGAGCTGAGGGGTGAATGGGAGGACGCAGCAGAGGCCTACGAGGCTCTCATGTCCGACTGGCCACCCGCCGGGCCCGAGACATCGATCCCCGACGTCCGGATCCTGCGCGCGCCGGTTAGAGTCGCCTCCGGTTACATCTCGCGCGGAGAAGAGAGCAACGGTCGCGAGTGGTTCGGGCGGGCAAGGGACTACTACGAGAGTTGTGTCGCGAAGTGGCCGGGCAGCCGGACGGCCGAGCTGGCGATGAGCTTCCGGGCCGAGACGTTCCTCATGGAGGAGCGCTGGGTCGACGCCGTGGCTGCCTACGAGGAGCTGGACCGCGACTACGGCCGCGACGCGAATCGCCCGGGCATATGGCTGGTGCTCGCGGACACGTACGCCAACAAGCTGAATCGGAAGGCGGCCGCTCGGGGCTACTACCTGAGAGTCCTCGAGGGATACCCCGACGACATTGGCTCGGCAACCGCCGCGCTCGCGCTGGCGGAGACGGAGATCGAGAACGGCGAGCACGAGATCGCGAGGACTCGCCTCGAGGACGTGGCCAAGAGGTTCCCCAGAGAAGAGGCCATCAGGGCCACGGCGATCCAGTATCTGGCAGTCAGCTACGAGAGCGAGGGACTCTGGGACAGTGCCGTGGCGCAGCTCAACGCCCTCGCGCGCGAGCACCCGACGACTCTCTACGGGTTCACCGCGCTTCAGCACATCGCGGAGCACTACGAGCAGGCGGGCGAGACGGGCGCCGCGGACGCTGCGCTCGAGAGGGCGGCCGATCACTACGAGCGAGTGGTCCGGGACTTCTCATCGACGCCCGCCGAGCTGGCGGCCCGGGGCTATCTCATAGACACGAGGCTCAGACAGGAGAGATGGGAGGACGCGGCCCGGACTCTGTTTGAGACGGGCGAGCGCTTCCCGAGGTCCGGATCTTCACCGGACATGATGATGCAGGCGGCCGATATCTACGAGAACAGGCTTTCGGACCGTGATGCGGCGACAGAAGTTCTCAGGTCCCTGATTGGCCTCTTCCCGGGTACGCGCGCCGCAACCGCTGCAGCGCGGCGTCTCGAGGAACTGGCGGAGTAGGCCGATCGACCCCGAGGAGGGGAGAGCATGACCGTGCCCGAACACACGACGATCCTGGCAGTCGAACGCGACCGCGCGATCAGCGCGCTCGTGTCGGATGCCCTCGTCGCCTGGCGTGGCGACCGCGGCGCTGGGGCGGGCACGGACGGAGCCGGAGTCCGCGACGGCGAGGCGGGCGCGTCCTGGTACGACGTTCACCGCGCCGACACGTCCGCGAGCGCCGTCGCCGCCATCGGGACCGTCCGTCCGGACGTCGTGGTGGTGGCCGCGGAGCTGGTTTTCGACGGGGGTGTGGGGGGCTGGCGGTCCATGCTCTTCGACGTCATTCGTGAGAGCGCAAAGCCAGCGAAGATAATAGTCATCGCAGACGGGGAGGACCGCGCGCTGGCGGCAGAGGCCATAGACCTCGGAGCGTTCGACTACTGTGTCGGTCCCGTCCGTGCAGGCGAGTTCTCGGTGCTTCTGCAAAGGGCGCTCCACATCAGGGAACTCGAGGCCGGTATGGAGGACCTGCCCGGCAGACTCTCCGGCGTCGAGCGCTTCGAAAATCTCGTGGGGAGCTGTGACGCCATGCGCTCGGTGTTCTCCGCGGTCCAGAAGGTCGCGGTGGCCGACGCCGGCGTTCTGCTCGTCGGCGAGTCCGGAACCGGCAGACAACTCATTGCTCGTGCCATCCACCATCTGAGCGCGCGACGCGATGGCCCGTTCGTCGTTGCGAATTCGGCGGGCGCGGCGCCTGAGCTCATGGAACAGGTGGTCTTCGGCTGGAGGTCGGCGAGCGGGGGTGATACCTCAGGGCGCGTTGCGGGTCTGTTGGAGCAGGCCGACGGTGGCACGCTTCTTCTGGAGGGCGTGTGCAGTCTGCCCCAGTCGCTGCAGACGAGGCTGTCCGCTTTCCTCCGGGAGCGCGCCTCTCATCCCGATGTCCGAATAGTCGCAACCACCGATCACCTGCCACGGTGCGGCCTGCCGGTGCCCGCCGGAGAGGGTTCTCCGGTGCTTCGGGAGGATCTGTACTACCGGCTTGGCGTGGTGACGATCGAACTCCCGCCTCTCAGAGAGAGGGGAGAGGACATCGCGATCATGGCCCGCGCCTTTCTCGCGAAGTACTCCGCCGAGCACGGCCGGACGGTGTCGGGGTTCAGCCGGTCGGCGACGGGGTCCATGATGAGCCACGCGTGGCCGGGCAACATCGCGGAACTCGAGGCCCGCGTCCGGCGTGCCGTCATATTGTCGCGAGGCAGGCTTGTGAGTGCTGCCGACCTTGGGCTCAACGGGAACGGCCGGTCCGGTGAACGATCGCTCGCTGAAGCGAGGAGCAGACTGGAGCGCAGCATGGTGACCGACGCGCTGCTTCAGGCGGCCGGCAACGTCTCGATGGCCGCTCGCGCGATCGGTGTGAGCAGGCCCACGATGTACGACCTCATAAGGAAGCACGAACTGGATCTTTCCGAG